>JAUJNV010000054.1 GCA_030447945.1 Fimbriimonas sp.
CAGGCCTGAGGCGGACGGGAAAGACGAGCTATTCTGTCAATGACCATAAGCCCGCGCTCTGTTTAGGTTTCGCACCCCGCGCCGCCCACGCCGCGCGGGTAAGAATGGCAAGTTGAAGCTCCTCGTCATCCGCAACCAAAAGCTCGGAGACAGCCTGATGGCGACTCCGGTGCTCGCCGCCGCCGCGCGTTCCGGCCGGGCGAGCGCCGTCGGGTGTGTGGCCGAAGAGCCTTGGCGCGAGGTCTTCGACTTCAATCCGCACGTTCAGCGAGTCCACCTCTGTCCCCCTCAGGCGAGCCGGCTCCGCATGCTTCAGGTCGCCCTAGAGTTGCGGAGCGAACGGTACGATGCCGTTGCGCTCCTGCGACGAGACCGGCGATCGGCGCTCATCGCGCGTCTCGCGGGCATTTCCGAGCGAGTGGGAGCCATGGCTCCCAGCCATGAGTATGCCCATTGCCTCACGAAAAACGTGCATTTCGACGGCTTCCGAGACCTTCATGAGGCGGAGATGTACTACGTGATCATGGAGGGCCTTTTAGGGGCGCCTCTCCCTCGCCTCGCGCCCGAATTCCGCCCCCCCGATCCCCTCCGGGAGCAGGCGCGGGAGACGCTTCGCCGGACCGGCCTCGACATGCACCGCCGGACGCTCGTCGTGCACCTGGGTACCGGCGGCTCAAACCGCCCGTGGCACCCCGAGTCGTACCGCCGCCTCATCGACTGGGGCGTGGACGAGGCGCAACTCCAGGTGGCCGTCACCGGCGAGGCGGCTATGGCGATCCAGAGCGTGCCGCGACGCGAGAGTGTCTTCGACCTGTGCGGAAAGACCGACCTCGTCACCCTGTCCGAGTTGCTGCGTCTCTCGTCGCTGCTCGTCGCGGTGGACGGCGGAGTCGTCCACCTCGCGGCCTCCGTCGGTTGCCCGTGCGTCACGCTCTACCCCGCGTTGAATAAGTTGCCCCGGCGATGTCACCCTTGGGGAATCGAGTACGAAGCCGTGCTTCCCACTCGGTATTGCGCCGACTGCACTCCCCGGAAGTGCGAGCGGACCTCGGACGAATGCGTGCGCAGCATCACTGCCGATAGCGTCTTGCGGGCGGCGGGGCGGGCGCTGGCGAAGGGGCCGAATTCCAGATCAGCTTGAACTTCTGGAGGTACTATTCCGCGGACCCCGCATCGCCCGGTTTAGTGTACGATGGGGATGTAGTGCCATGCTCGACATGCGACTGATCGCCATCAACCTGCTGATCGTCGCGCTGTCTCCATACCTCCTCTACCAGAAGTTCTCACGCTGGTTTCGACGGCGCAACAACCACGAATTTAAACCGCAGCGATGGACCGCCGAGCCCCCCACCGGGCCGCCTCCGCTGACGGATCACACTCCTCACGTCGTCTTCGTAGGCGCCACCTACGGCGAGATGCTCATCATGGAGCGCCTGAACGCCGACCTCACCCAGAGTCGGCCGGACATCCGCACCACCTGGGTCTTACGAGACGGACGGACGATCGCCGAGATCATGAGCAAACGGCCGAACCAGGCTCTCGGCATCTGGCCCTTCGAGTTTTTCATCCCGGTTTTGAACTGGCTTCGACAACACCGTCCGGACGTTGTCGTGGTGACGGAAAAGATCTGGTACCCGAACCTCGTGATCGCTTCCGCGAACCATGGCGCGAAGGTGGTGCTGGTCAACGGACGCACGAATACCCGCACCTCGTGGCTTCGTCGTCTGGGGAGTTGGTTCTTTCGGTGGATCCTCGACAGCTTCCGGGTGCTCTGCTTCCAAGACGAGGTTCACGTGGAACGGGTGAAGCACCTCTTGCCTAAGAGGTGCGACGTGCGCGTAACGGGCAACCTCAAGTACGACTTCAAGCGACCTCTCCTCGATCCGAAGCAAGAAGAGTCCCTGGCGGCTTGGCTCACCGATCCCAGCGGAACGCCCCTCCTCGCTGCGGGCAGCACCACGTCGCCCGAAGAGGAGGAATACGTTCTCGATGCCTTCGAGAGAGTTCGCGAGAAAGGCCCCTGCCGGCTGCTCATCGCACCCCGGCGACTGGATCGGGTTCCCGATTTGGCCCAGGCTATCGCCCGCCGAGGGCTGCGGGTATCGCGTCGCAGCGAGGGTCCGGCTACGGCGGACGTATACGTTCTCGACACCCTCGGTGAGCTGGCGTTCGCCTATAGCTTCGCGTTGGCCGCCTACGTGGGGGGCACTCTTAAGGGCGTGGGCCACAATGTGATCGAGCCCCTTGAGTGGGGGATCCCGGTCTCGTACGGGCCGCGCGAAGGGCACTTCCGCGAGATGCAGCGAGCGTCGGAGATGGCAGGCGTAGGGTTCAAAACCCACACGCCTCCGGAACTCGCGGAGCACTGGACACGCGTGGTTTCGGACGCTGAGTTCCGCGCGGAGGTGCATCGGGAGGCGGAGAAGATGCTGACGAACCAGCGCGGCGCGGTAGGGCGCACGGTCGAGGCACTGGTGGAGGTCGTCGACGAGGTCCTTGCCGAACGGCGGGTTACCGCCTCGGCAGACCGAGTAGTCTCGTCGGCGTAAAGCACTCGTGGGAGTCGCGACACCGGGCCAAGAGAGAGACGAGCCGTCGCGCCCACTCCGAATCCTCGCGGTCCGCTTCCCTTATCCCGAGGCGCTACGCCAAGCCGTCGCGAGGGTCGCGCCGGAAGCGCACCTCACCCAAATCGACCTCCACGGGTTTAACCGGCGTCGTCGCCGCGCGTTTCTGGCCAAGCCCGGCCTCCGACTGCCGCCCGCCGACCCTCCGGAGCTGGAGCGGCACCTGAGGGAGATGTCCGACTACATGCTCCGCCGCTACGAGGGAAGGCTCGCGAAGCTCTCGCCCCGGCTGTACCGATTCCTCGTCCGGCGGAAGTTCTATCTCGCCCTCGGCGTGGTCTCGGACATGGTGCGAGAGGCGGATCTCGTCCTGAACTGGAACGGTCTGACCGTGCCGGGCGCCCTCGCCTCTTACGCGGCGAAGGTCATGGGCAAGCGCGTGATCTACCTCGAGCGCGGAACCTTTCCCAACACGGTCCAGATTGATCCCGAAGGGGTCAACGCCGGGTCCTCCGTCGCCCGGCTGGACCCGGCGACCCTCGACGAGATCGAGCTCACTCCTGAGCGGCGGGCGAGGATCGAATCGCTGGCCTTCGGCAACCGGCCGCCCGGAAGGATCAATCTCGGCGCGCCCGCTCCGCTCGCCTCTTTCGACGCGGTCGAGCTGCCCGAAAGGTTCGTGCTCTACGGATCCCAAGTCCACGACGACACTCAGATCCGCTTTTACTCGCCCCGCTTCCCCACCGTTGCCGACGCGATCCGGTTCGTGTACCGGGAGTTGGAGGCGTACAACGCCGGCGGCGGAGCGGCGCTCCGGCTCGTGGTCAAGGAGCACCCTCAGGACGAGGGCAGGATCGACTACGGGAACCTCAAGGAGGAGCTGAAGGGGGCCATCTTCATCGCGCGGGCGGACAACGGCGCCCTCATCCCTCGGGCGCGCGCGTTCGTCACGATCAACTCCAGCATGGGCCTGCAGGCGATCCACTGCGGCGTGCCGGTGGTCACGCTGGGAGACGCGCTCTACAACCTCCCGGGCGTTGCGTGGCACCTGGGTGCAGGGGAGGGGCTTGCGGACGGGCTCGACGACGTACTCCAGGGCCGATTCGTCCATCGGGCGCGCCAGCTCCGGCTTTTCACCTATCTCCTGGAGAACGTCCTGATGGACCTCCAACTCTACGACCCGCCCGCCCACCAGATCGAGGCGCTCGCCGCGAGGCTGGTGCTCGGGCGAGGGTAGGCGAGGAGGGGATACACTAGCCCTATGTTCTCCTCCCCCGGCTCCGCGCTTGCGCGGGTCGGGGCGAGGTTCGAAGGGACGAAGCTCCACCGGGTCGTCCGTTACCGCGACTTCCGCCTCCTTTGGATCGGCGCCTTCCTCACCTTCGCAGGGAGCTGGGTGCAGAACGTCGCGCAGGGGTATCTCGTTTACGAGATGACCAACGACGAGGCCAAGCTCGCCTTGGTCACCTTCGTCTCCTCCGTTCCGGTGGCGGTTTTCGGGCTCGTCTCCGGCGCGCTCGCCGACATGCTGGACAAGCGGCGCGTGCTCATCTTCGCGACGCTCCTCTTCGCCGCGAGCGCGCTCTTCCTCGGCATCGCAACGGCCATGGGCTTCGTCCAGTTCTGGCATATCCTTCTCATCGCGGCGATCAACGGCACCGTCGCCAGCGTGGAGATGCCGACGCGCCAGAGTGTGCTGTCGCGCGTCGTGCCCGCCGAGGATCTCGCGTCCGCGATCCCGCTGCAGGCGATGACGTTCAACCTGGCGCGCATCATCGGTTCCGCGGTCGGAGCGGTGCTTCTGTCGCAGATAAGCGTCGAGGCGTGCTACTTCGTGAACGCGGCGAGCTTCTCCGCCCTCATTTTCGCCACCGTCGGCATCCGCGCCGACCTCTCCGCCGAGAAGCGCAAGTCGCAGCCGATCGGCGACCTGCTGTTCGACGGCGTGCGCTACACGATGCGCGACCATCGACTGCGCACGCTGTTCGTCCTGGAGGCGATCACGGCCTCTTTCGGCTTGGGCTACATCGCCCTCATGCCCGCTCTCACGAAGGACATGCTGGGACTCGGCAGGTCCGGCCTCGGAACCGCCATGACCTTCGTCGGCATCGGCGCGCTCGTCGCGTTGCTGCTCAACATGAACCTCGCGGACCGCCCGTTCAAGAGCGCGCTCGTCCGGATCGCCATGATCCTGATGGGGCTGGGCCTCGTCCTGCTCTCGCTCACGCGATCTCCGGCGCTCGCCTACCCGTTGCTGGCGGTGGTGGGCGCCGCATCGATCATGCAGTTCAACACGACGAACACCCTCTTCCAGATCCTCGCCCCCGAGCGCCTCCGCGGGCGCGTACTGGCCATGCACATTTGGGCCATCGGCGGCCTCGGCCCGTTAGGCACCCTCGTCTTCGGCTTCATCGCTCGCGAAACCAGCCTGCCCACAGCCCTCCAAATCGGCGGCGGCGCGGTCCTCCTCGGTGCCCTCTGGGCCTGGTTCGTCCGGGGCCGCTTGGAGGGCGTGGAAGGGTAGAGGGGAAAGGGGATGGGCTTGTACCTCAACCCTCAACGCCCGTCCCCTGTCCCCCGTCCCCTCAACCCTCTAACCTTCCAATGCCCCACTCCCCCCATCCCCGGCGTCCTCTTTTCCTCGACCGTGACGGGGTCCTCAACCGGGAGCGGACGCCCTACATCACCCACGCCCACCAGATCGAGCTGCTGCCGGGAGTCGTCGACGCCTTGGAGGCGCTGCATCGGGCGGGGTTCGACTTCTATGTCGTCTCGAACCAGCAGGGCGTCGCCAAGGGATTTATCCCCGAGGAAGAGCTGCCGAAGATGAGCGAGGTCATCCAGTCCGCCCTGCGCCCGCGGGGGTTCGAGATTCGGAAGTTCTATTACGCTACCGCTCACGCCTCCGATAGTCATCCCTGGCGCAAGCCCGCGCCTGGGATGATCCTCGCGGCCCGCGACGAGTTCGGGCTCGACCTCGCAGGCGTCTTTCTGGTCGGCGATCGCTGGAGCGATATCGAAGCCGGCGCGGCGGCAGGCCTGCGCCCATTGCTGGTGCTGACCGGCCTCACCGCGCCGGGAGAGTGGGAAGGGTGGAAGGTCCCGCCGGAAGCGGTTTTGGAGGACCTCCCCAGCGTCGCACGCTACGTGCTCGCCGTGTCGTAGCCCCCCCTTCGGGGGAGTTGAAGGTTTCAGGTTGGGAGGAGTCTCCCCTTCCCACCTGCAACCTGAAACCTTCAACTCCCCCGAAGGGAGAACGGCCCTAGCCGTGGCCGCCGTCATCGTCGCCGCCGTCGTCGTCGTCGTCGTGGTCGTGCTCGATCTTGACCTTAACGGCGCGCAGGGTGTCCGTGGCCGGATCGAAGGAGCCTTCCGTTTCCACGCGTTGGCCGTTCGCCAGCGCCGCGAAGAAGGCCTCGGCGCTTACATCCCCACTCCCGTTGCGGAACCGGCTGTTGGTGGTCGTTTGGATGCGGATCACGTCGTTGTGGCCGATGTTCAGGCCCTCCCACTCTCGCGCCGTCACGCTGAAGGTGCGCGCGGTAGCGTCGATCGCCGAAGCGGGGCCTTCGACCTCCGACTCCTCCTCGTCATCGTGCCGGTCGTCGTCCTCAGCTTCACCTTGCGCGCCGTGAGGGTGTTCGTGGCGTCGTCGTAGGTTCCCTCGGCTTCAACCTCGGTGGCCGTGGCGAGCCGGGCGAAGAACTCCGCCCGCGTCAGCGTCGCGCCACGATGGGAGAAGAACCGGGTCGCGTCCGTCGTGCGGACGGTGATCGTCTGCGTGTCGGGCACGAACCGCCGGGCCTCGCGCACGTTTAGGTCGAACGTGCCCGCCGCCCTCGGAGACCGCGCTCGTCGGGCCCTTCGCCTCGGCCTCGTCGTTGTCGTCGACGCCGTTCTCGATCTTGACCGAGGTGGCCCGCAGGACGTCCCGCACGTTGTCGTACACGCCGCGCGCTTTGACCCGAGCGCCGTTCACCAGCACCGGCGTCTGAGCGCCGCTTTCGTTGAAGATCGTCGTATTCGCGTCGGTCTGCACCCGCACGGAGAAGATGCCGCGCTGGAGGGTGAACGAGATGTCGGGAGCGGTGCCCGAGACACCCGCGACGTGGCCGTGGTAGTTCTCGTGCTCGTGCCGCCCGATGTCGTCTAGGCCGTGGCCGTTGGCGAGCTTCAGGAACTGGCCGTTGGGCGCCGACACGATGCCGCCGCTCTCGGTCCAAGTCGAGAGGTCGAAGTCGACTACGATATCCTCGCCGGCGCCGAGCCGGCGCGGCGAAGGAAGTTCACCTCAAGGGTCTTCGTCTCCGCGTCGGAGCCTTGAAATACGGCGTTGGTGCCCTGGGCCGCTCCGGCGGGGATGATCGTCAGGTCCTTGTCCACGATCACGCGAACCCCACACGCCCGAAGGGATCGCGGCGTTCGCGAGGAACAGGAACCGCTGGCCGGCAGGCGAGCCGAGTGCCTTGAGGTCGACCACGAGCCCCTGGGGGTCCTCAAAGACCGTTTTGTCGCCCGACGGGCCCGGAACTGGACGCTTCGGACGCTGACCCACACTGGTCGAATCCGGTGTTCAGATCGTCGGTAATGAAGAGCCCGACGCGGCCCGAGCCACCGCTCCCCAGGCCGTCGTTCCCCCCGCCTCCCCCGCCGCGCCAGAGCATCCGGTGATGACCAGGAGGGCGAAAAGCATCGCCATGATCGTTCTTATTCTCATCGTTAAGTCTCTCTTCCCGCACCGCAGGGCGCGTTAACCAAGGGAGTCACCAGGTTAATCCGGAAATACATTGCAGAAAGTTTCCGGCGACGGCGCGCTTGCGACACCAAGTAGAAGAGCAACCACCGCAACCCCCGCCTCATGGTGCCGCCGGTCTTTAGCCTGCGCAAGGCTTTTCGTTTTCCTGCAGCGTGTTTTCGCCCTGGCACGCTCTCGCGTCGGCACGAACATCCTGCGGCTACCGCAGGGCGGGGTTTGGGGGAGCTTCTAGATGCGCGCACGGAGAGTCCCCGAGCACTGATCTCCTCCCAGGTGCCTCCATAGGGTGCGGCGCCTTCTGCGGGATCCAAGGCATCCTCCGAGGACACGATGTGCCGGGTCTCTAAGCCTCTTGACGGACAAGGCGTAGTCGGTTAGTGCGACCGCCTCTGGCCGGGAACCACGTGTAGAATAGGTTGTCCGTTGGGCGGCCGCAGAATCGTTTGTGGGGCCACCCCCTTTAGACGACGCCAGTGCTCTAGCAACGCACCAGCGCCACGCTGGAGACCCTAGATGCCCAAAGAGAAATCCCCTAAAGCGCCCCTGTCGGCCCGCGAGCTCGAGGTCATCCACCTCGCCGTCCAAGGCCTCACCGACAAGGAGATCTGCCGCAAGCTCGGCATCACTCTCGCGACCATCAGAACCCACTGGGTCCGCCTGCGAGAGAAACAGGGGACGGTAAACCGGGCGGAGGCCGTGGCGAATGCGCTGTACCAGGAGTACCAGTCTGCGACCGCCTCTCTGCGCGCCAGCGAGGAGCGGTACCGCGCCATCGTCGACGGGGCGAAGGGGCACGCCATCTACACAATGGACCTCGAGCGGCGCGTCACGAGCTGGAACCCGGCGGCACAGTCCGTCCTCGGGTACACCGACGGAGAGATCCTCGGCCAGTCCGGCGACGTCATCTTCACCCCCGAGGACCGCGAGAAAGCCGAGCCCGAGAAGGAGGCCCTGGTCGCGCTTGAAGAGGGCCGAGCCGCCGACGTGCGCTGGCACGCGCGTAAGGACGGCGTGCGCTTCTGGGCCAACGGCTACCTCTCCTTGCTCCGGGACTCGGGCGGGGAGCCGCAGGGATTCATCAAGGTGATGCGCGACGACACCGAGCGCCATCTCATGGAGGAGCGCCTGCGCGCCTTCGTGCGCCAGAGCGAGGAGGGAATCACCTGCTTCGAGCTCCGCGAGCCCGTCCCGCTGAACATTCCCCAGGACGATCTTATCGAGCGGCTCTACACCCACGCTACGCTCGTGGAGTGCAACCCGGCGCTGCCGCAGATGTGCGGCTACGGCTCGTGCGAAGACATGGTAGGCAAGGCCCTCGGCGAACTCTTGGCGGGCGACGACCCCACGAACCAGGAGAGCCTTCGCGAGCTAGTCCGCACGGGATTCCGCGCGTCCGGCGTCCCTACGAAGGAGCTCGATCAGCAGGGACATCTGCGTCCGTTCGTGAACCGTGTCACCGGCACCGTCCAGTCGGGCCAGCTAACGCACCTCGGGCTCGTGCAATCGCCGGCGTAGAACTTGCCCGAGATCTCCTTTGGACTGCGGCGCCCCTGTACCCATTGGACCCAGGGCCGCTTTCCGTAAGGCGGCCTGACGCCGTCTTTCTCCTACAGCTTTCCGTCGAGAGAACGCGCCGGGTCGCCGCACGCCAAGGAGTTTCGCTTCGCCCGTAGAGCTTCAACGCCCCCACCCCTCCGGGGGGGTACCCTCCCGTCATGCGGCACCGCAAGGTGGAGGAGCTTTACTGGCAGGTCGGCGGGGAGCTTCAGCGCATGAGCGAAGAGCTCAGCGGCTCCCGCCCCCGGGTCGCGGCGGGCAAGGCCTGGGAGCCTCGCGTGGACGTGGTCGAAGACGAGCGGCGGTTCGTCGTCAAGGCGGAGATCGCCGGGGTGCGAGGGGACGACATCTCCCTCGTCTACATGCCGCGCCGCCACTCCCTGATTCTCCGCGGCGTGCGGCCCGAGATGGAGTACTCCGAAGGGGAGCGCACCGCCGTCCACCAGCTAGAAATCCTCGTGGGCGAGTTCGAGCGTGAGGTCACTTTGCCCGACACGCCTATCGACCCCGCCCGAATTCGGGCCCAGTACCGGAACGGGTTCCTCATCGTAGTGGTCCCCAAGATGGAGCGCCAGCCGTAGAGAGAGTGAAGACACGAGATGCCTGAACTGAAGCTCCCCATCATCGAAGAAGAGGATCTCGACAATCTTACGGATCTCGAGCCGCGCTCCGACGATCCCAACGAGGACCGTCGACCGGACGTCCCGTCGGAGATCAACATTCTTCCCCTGCGCGACAGCGTGATCTACCCCATGTTGATCGCGCCCCTCAGCGTCGCGCGGGAGTCCTCCGTCCAGCTCATCGACGAGTCCATCGTCGGCACCAACCGCGTCATCGGTGTAGTCGCCCAGCGCCGGCCGCAGGACGAGACCCCCGGCTTCGATGACGTGTTCGACTACGGCTGCGCCGTCATCATCCGCACGCTCGTTAAGATGCCGGACGCCGTCCGCCTGATCGTGCAGGGCGTCACCCGCTTTCGGATCGTCGAGCGCCTCCAGGAGACGCCGTATCTGCGCGCCCGGATCGAGGTGCTGGACGAAGAGGCGGTCCCCGAGGGGCGAGAGGAGGAGCTGGAAGCTCTCAAGCGTAGCGTCGCCGCTCTCTTCGACCACGCCGATCGCCGCTCTCCGGGCCTGCACGACGAGCTCCGCTCGCTCACCCCGGCGGTGCAGGACTCGGACGTCATGGCCGACCTCGTCGCCGCGCACATGACGCTCCCCGTCGAGGACAAGCAGAAGGTCCTCGAAACCCACCTCGGCGACCGCCTGCGCGCCCTGCTGGAGATGCTGGGCCGCGAGGTGCGGGTGCTCGAGCTCACGAGCAAAGTCCAGTCGGAGGTCAACACCGAGGAAGCTCAGCAAGACCCAGCGCGACTACTACCTGCGCGGGCAGCTCAAGGCGATCAGCGAGGAGCTCGGCGACTCCGACGACCGGGGCGAGGAGCTGGACGAGCGCGCGCGCCTGGACGCCGCCGGACTCCCGGAAGAGGCGAAGGAGGCCGACCGCGAGTACGACCGCCTGCGCCGCATGAACCCCGGTTCCCCCGAGTACCGTCGCGCGGACCTACCTCGACACGATGGCGTCCCTGCCGTGGAACTCGGCCACCCAAGACATTCTGGATCTGCAGGCGGCGAAGCTGATCTTGGACGAGGACCACTACGGCCTGGAAAAGATCAAGGACCCATCCTCGAGTTCCTCGCGGTGCGGAAGGTGAAGACGGACGGGCCTGTGCGCCAGCCCATCCTCTGCTTCGCCGGCCCTCCCGGCGTCGGCAAGACCTCGCTCGGACGATCCATCGCGCGCGCCATGGGGCGCAAGTTCGAGCGCATCTCGGCGGCAGCATGCGCGACGAGGCGGAGATCCGGGGGCACCGTCGGACCTACATCGGCGCGATGCCGGGGCAGATCATCGAGCCTGCGGCGTGCGGAGACGAACAACCCCTCTTCATCCTCGGCGAGATCGACAAGCTGGGCAGCGACTTCCGCGGCGATCCATCCTCCGCGCTCTTGGAGACCCTCGACCCCGAGCAGAACGGGACGTTCCGCGACCGATACCTGGACGTGCCGTTCGACCTGAGCAAGGTCTTCTTTATCACCACCGCCAATCAGCTCGACACCATCCCCGCGCCCTGCGCGACCGGATGGAGATCATCGAGCTCGCGGGCTACACGGAGGAGGAGAAGGTGCAGATTGCCGAGCGCCACCCACAGTCCCAAGCAGATCGAGGAGCACGGCCTCCGGCCGACCCAGATCGCGTTCCGCCCCGAAGCGACCCGCCGCCTCGTGCGGCACTACACCCGCGAGGCGGGCGTGCGCAACCTGGAGCGGGAGATCGGCAGCGTCGTGCGCAAGGCCACCCGGATGTTCGCCGAAGGCCACAAGGGGAAGATCACGGTCAACCCGAAGTTCTTGGAGACGGCCCTCGGCGCGCCGCGGTTCCTGCACGAGGAGGTGGCCGAGCAGGACCTCCTTCCGGCACGGCGGTGGGCCTCGCGTGGACCCCCGTCGGCGGCGACGTGAACTGTTTATCGAGACTTGGCGAAAATGCCCGGCGCCAAGGGGGATTTGATCGTCACCGGCCAGCTCGGCGACGTGATGAAGGGCGTGACCGCCGCCCTCAGCTACGTACGCAGCCACGCCAAGGAGCTGAAGATCAGCCCGGACTTCTACGAAAAGTCCGAAATCCCGTCCACATCTGCAATTTCAGTCCTTGAGACGGCCCGAGCGCCGGCGTCACCATGCTCACCGCGCTCACTTCCCTGCTCCTGGTCGCCCCGTGAAGTCCCACCTCGCGATGACGGGCAGGTCACCCTGAGCGGCCAGGTCCTGCCCGTCGGCGGCATCAAGGGGAAAGGTGTCGCCCCACCGCGCCGGCGTCAGACCTCATCTGCCGCAGCAGAACGAGAAGACTACCTGGAAGACGTCCCCGGAGATCCGCGAGAAGCTCAAGGCCCACTTTGAGCCATTGAATGTCGATGCTGAAGCTACGCCCTGGGGCAGGCGAGCGGCGGCCTAGAAGTGCTCCACCGCTACGCCGAGCTCACCCCGCAGACCCTCGCCGCCCTCTGGGCGGCGGGCGCGACCGCCGTCGTCCCTAGGGCGCGTTGGGTAGCACGGAGCGCACCTGCCGCTGGGGCTGGACGGTATCGTCGCGGAAGCGTTTGGCGAGAGGCTGGCGGGGCGGGTGGGCGCGTGCTCCTCCCACGGTCTGGCACCCGATCGCGACCCTGCCCCACCCGGCCTCGCTCCAGATCCCGCACGGAAACCTTCCGCGCTCTGCTCGGCGTACCCTGAGCGGACTGCACGGCGCGGCGGCGCGCACGGTCTGCCTCGTCAGCGGGCACTACGCGCAGGGGCTGAAAGTCGAGCTGTACGAGGGCGCGCTGCGGAGCGTGGCGACCCACCCCGACTCGTGGTGCTGGCGGAGCCCCGCTCGGTTTCTGGGCGACGATGGCTGCTCGACCACGCGGGCCGTGTCGAGACCTCTCTCCTCCTCGCCCTCCGCCCGGACCTCGTGCGGCGGGACCTCTTGCCGGTCGAGCTTCCGCCCAAGCAGTTTGCGGTGCTGGGCGAACACCCCTCCTCCGCGAGCGCCGAGGAGGGGCAAGAGTTAATGGCGCGGGGCATCGAGGCGTGGAGCCGCTGGATCGCGGAGCCGGGCGATCTCGGGGAGTACTACGGCAAACGCCGAACACGGTACGCCCAATATAGGCGCGCTTACTACAAAGGGTCGTGGGAGGATGCGATCGAGAAGTGGTGGAACGAGAAGTAGTCCGTCCCGGTGTAGCTCGGGCTTCCAGCCCGAGAACAACTACTTTCGTGTAGCTCGGGCTTCCAGCCCGAGGACAAGTAATCGCGGCAGAGGATCCTCACTAAGGGATGCCGTCGTTCTTGGGCTGGAAGCCCAAGCTACACCGGGCTTATGTCACCCCGTTCATCTCGACGGGATACCGCTCGTAGATCCGCTCCTCGATCACGCGCCGTATCCGCTCGATCCCCTCGACGACCTCCTCGAAGGTGTTATAGAGCGCCGCGACGCCGAGCCGGATGTTGTCGGGGCGGCGGAAGTCGGGGATGAGGGCCATCTCCTCCACGAGGGCGCGGGCGATGCGCAGCCCCTCGGGGTGCCCGAGCGAGACGTGCGAGCCGCGCCGGGCGGGGTCGCGGGGCGAGTTGAGCGCGACGCCCAGGGGACGGAGACGGTCGTCCCAGAGTCCGATGAGGAGCTCCGTCTGCCGAAGGGACTTCTCACGAATGCATTCCATCCCCGCCTCCAACAGAAGGTCGACCCCGGGCTCCACAGCGACCATCGACAGCACCGGCGGCGTTCCCGCGAGGAACCTTCCGATTCCCGGCGCGGGCCGGTACTCGAGGGCGAAGTCGAACGGGTCCCGCTGCCCGAACCAGCCTTGGATCGGGCTCCGCAGGGACTCCTGCAGCTCCTGGCGCACATAGAGGAACGCCGGCGCGCCGGGACCGCCGTTGAGGTACTTGTACGAGCAGCCCACGGCGAGGTCTGCCCCACACCTTTGGAGGTCTACCGGGATCGAGCCCGCCGAGTGCCCGAGGTCCCACAGCGTCAGCGCGCCCACCTCCCGAGCGGAGCGAGAGAGGCGTCCCAAGTCATGGATCCAGCCGCTCTTAAACGTCACGTGCGACAGCGCGAGCAGCGCCGTGCCCCCATCCAGCTCGGCTTCGATTCTCTCCGGATCGAGGCTTACCCCGTCCTCTGAGGGGACCACCACGATCTCGACCTCTCCCGCCAGCCTCGCGCAACCCTGGAGAAGGTACAGGTCGGACGGGAAGTTCATGTCGTCCGTGACGAGCTTCTTCCGCCCCGGCCGCGCTTCGAGAGTCGCCATGGCGAGCTTAAAGAAATCGACCGACGTCGAGTCGGCAAAGATGACTTCGTCCTCCCCGGCCCCGATCAGCCGCGCCACCTTCGCCCCCAGCCGTTGGGGCAGGTCGATCCAGCCCCCATTCCACCCCCGCACGAGATCTTCGCCCCAGCCGCTTTCAACGGTTTCCCGCACGAGCTCCGCCGTTCGCAGGGGGAGCCGGCCGAGCGAGTTGCCGTCCAGGTACACGAGTCTCGGGTCCGCAATGACGAACCTCTCGCGAAAGCCCCGCAGCGGGTCCTCGGCGTCGAGACGGCGCGCGAGGCTGAGAGGGTCGGCAATCTCCACGGACATAGTGTGGCGTAGCGCCTTGGCTTTGCGTGGCTTGGCATATCAGGGCCTGGCCTTGCATGGCCTGTTCCAGAGGGAGTCACGGAGTCGCATTCCCGGCAACGCCAAGCCATGCCCAGCCACGCCAGGCCACGCAAAGCTCCGCCCTATGCTGGATCCAGCCCGCTCTCCTGGGCCAGCAGGGCCGCCTCGGCGCGGTCGTTGACCTGGAGCTTGCGCAGGATGCTGCCGACGTGGCTCTTGACGGTCTTTTCGCTCAGGAAGAGCCGGTCCGCGATCGCCGCGTTCTTCATTCCGGCGGCGAGGCATTCCAAAACCTCGACCTCCCGGCGGCTCAGCTCCGCGAAGAGCTTGCGGTTGTG
>JAUJNV010000055.1 GCA_030447945.1 Fimbriimonas sp.
CCCCAGTCCACGGCGACGGCCTCAGCCACAGCCTCGACCACAGACTCTCCCGCGCGACGAGCAACCCCGGCAACCGCCGTCCCACAACCACCGGGACCTTGCCCGTGCGAGATGAGATGTGCGGCAAGGGCAGGAACACGACGAGACACAAGATAGGGATCAGTAGCTTCGATACCACGTTACTCACTTTCTATAACCTCCTCTAAAACATGCGGGCCGGCCAGAACTTCCACTTAACCGCCGATTCCTTGAATGAAGGGTCATCAAGTCGAAAGAGCCCCAAAACGCTGCGCATGTAGCCGTTCATCTTCTTTGCGTTGGTTCATGAGTAGGCGGTGCGGGGTGCAATTTCACCGGACTTTTCATAGGCGTATCATCCAGAGAAACGATAGCGACGGTTGCGCTTTCCTCCCCGCACGCCACCGTCTGCGGAGCCTTCGGTGCGTCCTTCGCAAGGCAGGTCGTGCCGACGTGATGCCCAGGCGTCGCGGCGCAACGGCTACACGACCTGCGGGCGTACCTTTCCGAAGAGGATGTCAGGAGAGCAAGAAGGTACGGAGGGACACTAGGCGGCACCGCTATCGTCCCCGGAGCGAATCGTCCTTGCCCCCCGCCTCGATATCGGCGAGCTTGGTGTAGGCGTGCCCCAGGTAGTGCGAGCGGGCGGGCGAGATCTCGAAGCCCCGGCACACGACTCGGATTCCGTCCAACTCCTCCGTCTCAGCCCAGCCGCTTGCGCTGGAGCTGGCAAACATCACGCAGATGGCCGGCCAAGCGTCCCGATCGCGCGTGCCCAGGACCTTCATGTGCTCGTTCCAACGCCGGGCGTGTGGGGACTTCGTGTTGACATACACGTCGTACACCTCCACCGTGTCCTGCGTCTCCGTCACCGTGTCGAGAGGCCACATCGACAGGTCGAGCTGGAGGAGGTCCCACAGATCGACGTGGTAAGCGCGGAGGGCGCCGAGCCACTCCGTGACGAGCGTCATCCGGAGCACCTTGCCTTTCCGCACGTACTCCATCGCGACCAACTCGCTGTCGTGAAAGTCGGCCACTTGGTCTTCCAGTAGTCCGATGGTCGGCATTGTCATCTTGTATCGCCCCGAGACGCAGAATCTTCAAGCCGCCGAAGGTCAACGGTACTCGACCGCGCGGTTCATCGGTGGATACGTATCTGCCGAGATCAGCTCCCGCCGGTCGCCGACGATGCGGTAGACGCTCACCTCGTAGCCGGTCTTGCCCGTGCTGCGTACGCGAGAGCGGGAGCCCGCGCCGAAGCGGACTTCGCTCGGCGAGCGGCTCTCCTCCACGCGCTCGACCACCGTCGGCCGCTCGGCCAGCTCCTCGGGGGCGATGATCTCCACTCGGAGCGCGTTTCCTTCGATGCGGCCCTCGATGCGGACGGGGTAGGGGTGCGGGTTCACGAAGCGGAGGTCGATGTTGCTGAATGCGACGGCGGCGTCGCGTCCCGGGCGGACGTAGGAGGGGGCGAAGCGGTGGCGGTGCCGCTCGACGACCTTCATGCCCGCGAGCAGGGCGGCGTTGTAGAGCGTCGTGGAGGTTTGGCAGACGCCTCCGCCCCAGTCGTCGATGAGCTGGCCGTTGTAGCTGACGGGCGCCTTTCGGTACCCCGCGTCACGCGAGAAGGTCCCCACGCGGCCGTTGAACGAAAACAGCTCCCCTGGGCCGATGGTGGCTCCGGTCAGCCGTTCCAGAGAGAGCTTGGCGTTGTGCCGCTGGGAGCGGGCGCGGCCCTCGAGACTCGTCGCGTAGGCGGCGATCCGGTGGTCCCGGGGGAGCGCCTGGTAGGCGGCTCCTCCCAGGGCCAGCGCGGCGAGGGCGACCAGCGCCGCCTTCAACGCCGGACCTCCAGCCGCGAGGGAACCGTCCACGCGGAGCTCGCCGGATCGTACATGTTCTGCACGAGCGTCGGCCGCGCGCCCGACACGCCGGGCGACTCAGCCCGCATCAGGTACGTGAACTTGCTGACGCCTTTGGGCAGCACGCGCGAGAAGAACGTCACCCGGTCGTCGCGGATGGCCATGTCCGACCAATCCCCGTCCCACTCCTCGCCCTCATCCGGGGCTCCGCGTTCCACCACGCGGCAGTTGCTCGGGATCGGATCCTCGACCATCGCGTACTCCACGGCCTCCGGGCAGGTGACGGTCAACTCGCACTCGATCACGACGCCGCTCTCGGCACTCCCGATGGGGTTGCCGGACGCCATCAGTTGCCGCCGGCCCCATTGGGTTCCGGGGGCAAGGGCGCGGCAGAGCGCGGGTCACCGTCACGCCCGTTCGCGGAGCTCGGGCCGGGCGCGCCCGGCCGCGTCATATTGCCGCAGCTCCGCCGAGTAGAAGAGGGCGACGCCGCCGGTCGTCACGATCTCCACCTCGTCGCCGCCCCCGCCGCAGATCGCCCGGCCCCACGTCGAAGCGAAGGGCGCGCAGGCCGTTCGCGGGCATTCGGACCAGCGGATCTTCTTGCCGTTCACGACCACCGTAACCGTCGTGTCCTTCGGATCCGGCGTCTCGCGCGGGGTGCCGTTCAGGGCGATGAGCACGGCGGCGGTGTCGCGCGTCGAGAACCGCGGCCCCCAGGAACGGAGCATCAGGTACAGATCGCCTTCGCCACGACGGGGTCGTCGGGGCGCACTTGCGCCACCGCCCGCAACGCCACAGCCGTTCCTTCCGTCCCCCATTGGTCTTCGCCGTTCGCCCAGTACATCGTCCCCGCCGGTCCCGGCTTCGCCAGTCCGATCAGGCGGTCAACCCAAGCTCTGCTCCGTCGGAGAGGCCATGGCGGCGTAGGCCAGGGCGGCCAGGGACGCGCAGGCTGCGGCGAGCGTCGGATCGTCCGCAGTGTCGCCGATGCTGCGTCAGGGCGAACGTAAGGCCAAGCGCGGTCATGAGGCGAGTCCTTCGCCTTCTCCTCCACCAACCGCTTCCTCGCCCAGTCGAGCCGCCCCAGGGACGTCGATCCCTCGACTCGGGTAGCCCTGCTTGGGCGGCTAAGGCAAGGCCGTCGAGGACGTAGGCGGTCATGAAAGCCTCCGACTCGTCGTTCTCCCACCAGCCCCATCCGCCATCCTCGTGCTGCATGTTCGCGAGGCGGACGAAGCTATCGGCGGCGATCTTGGGCACCTTCGCCGCCAGCACCGGTTGCAGCCGCTTTTGGAGGAGAGCACCGAAGGCAGGAAGCGGCTCATCGTCTGCTCGACGCAGCCGTACAGAAAGTCCACGGTACTCCAGCGACTCCTCGGAGAGGCCGTCGATGCTCCGGCTGAGCGTGATCGTGAGCCCGCCGAACTCGGGTCGGCGGTCGCGATCGGGGGCATGCGGAACGACCCGCTCCCCTTGATCTGCCCCGCCGCCGTCTGGCGCACCAGGCGGCCCCTGGGCGAGATGGGGATCGTCTGCCGCACTCCGTCGCTCGGCCCGTCGTCGATCATGCCTTCGCGCTGAGCACCGCCTGTCCGGATCTGGGCGCGGACAGCTCCCCATTCGACGGACTGCGGCTGCCCGGCAGAACCCCGCACGCGCCCGCAGCGGCCCGGTCGCCCCCACCCCCTGGGGTTCCAGCGTCACGTTCACGTCAGCGTCCTTTCCGGTGTCGTTGTTCACGATCGCGACCACGCGCTGCGTGTCGCCCTGCACCAGGAACGTGGGCAGCTCCAGGCGCACCATGAGGTCCTTGCGCGCCCGGAAGTTGGTGCGCCCGACACCGACCGCCGTGCCGTCGGTCACGCCGACGGCGGTCGCCCGCCCAGACGTGAGGTTGTCCGGAAGCCGGACCCGCACCGTGGCTCGCCCCGTCCGGTCCGTCTGCACCGCGGGACGCCAGAGGGCGGTGTCCATGAAGCGCCGTCGCACGGGGATGTCGGCCGGGCTCTTGTCTCCGCCGTCGAGGTACACCTCGGCGAAGGAGTAGACCGTGCTCACTTCGTTCGACCGCTTGGGATACATCCCCTTCAGCGGGTCCGTCGAGTCCTTCCGAATCGCGTAGATCGATTCGTCCACCACTCCGACCGAAATCTCGGCCGGCACCGGACGCCCTCCGGGCTCCGTCGTGCGGACCGTGAGGTTCACCGTCTCGCCGGGCTTCGCGTCCGGCCGGTCGCTCTCGACCGCCACCTGGAGCTTGCGCTCGCCCAAGTCCACCACGAGGCGCTTGCTCGCCTCCAGGAACGCGCCCTTGCGCACGTAGGCGACGCTGACGTAGGCGTTCGGCACGAGCCCCTTGCTCACGGGGATCCGGACCGTGGTGGCGGCGTTGTCGAGCGGCACCACACGCCGGCTGAGGATTCCTTCCGCCTCGACGGTCAGCAACGCCGCCCCGCCCGGGGAGTCGCACTGGATCACCGCCTTCGCGCTCTGGCCCTCGGCGTACTGCTTCCGGTCGAGCGTCAAGGAGAGCTTGCCTGCCTGCGGATTTCGCGATGCCGTGTCGCCTTCGACGTAAATGTACGTCTCGCTCGTGACCGCGCGCCCCTGGTCGTCCTTGGCCTCCGCGCGGATCGTCATGGAATCCGAGCGGCCCACCGGCACGTCGAGTTTGGCCAGACCGTCCGCCCCCGTCCGCACGGTCCGGGTTTCGAAGGGGACGAAGCGGGACTGTCCGCCTTGCCATTCCTCCTTGCCAACCGTGACGGTGACCGCGCGGTCCGGCACCGGTCCGTGCCCCTCGTCGTGGGCGGTGGTCCCGATGGTGAGCGGCACGCGGTCACCCGGCGACGCCACGTAAAGCTCCGTATCGACGTTCAGGCTGAAGGCTGCCCGGACCACGGGCACCGTTCCCTCGGCGGACACGTATTTGTCGCCCGACTCCGCCACGCTGACGGAGACGGTGTAGTCGTAGTCGGTGTCCGGCCGCTGGGGGTCGCCCTGCGTCCGCGTGTCGAACGCGATCACCGCACGGCCCTCGTGGTCGGTGGTCGCCACGACCTCCTGCGAATACTCGCCCCCCGTGTAACCCCCTTCTCCGTACCCCTCTTCCTCCTCGTACTCTTCGTCGGAGTCGCCCGCGTAGTAGCTCCACTTCGGCGAGCGGTAGACCGTGGCCGTCACCTTCGCGTTGACCACCGGCCCGCCGAAGAAGTATTTGCACTCGACGGTCACCGCGCCCCGCTCGCCGAAGATGGTCCACGGCCTCTGGGGCGTGACCGCGACGGTGAACTGGGGCTTGCGGTAGGCCGCGAGAGGGAAGTACCGCTCGTCCTCGCCGCCCAGCGCCTTGCTGTGAAGCTGGTAGGAGCCGGGGTCGGCCTCGGCGCTCGACGTGTAGGTGCCGTGGAACGTCCCGTGGGCGGAGACGGGCAGCGTCATCTTCGCCACTACGTTTTCCTGCGGGTCCAATACCTCGACCGTGGCCGTCCCGGCCCCCGGTAGCTTGTAATCCGTGCCGGAGAGGCGTCGCACGATCCCTTTGAACGACACGGTGTCTCCCGGCCGGTAAACCGGACGGTCTGTATAGGTGTAAAGCCGGACATCCCCGACGCTCTCGCCTTCGCCGCTGTAGAAGTCGCAGATCGCGACGGACGAGCCGGAGCGCGCGAGGATCGCCGGACGGTCGGTGTCGCCCAGCTCAAACTCGACGAGTCCGTCCTTCCCGGTCTTGCCGACGGGGGCCACCTTTTCGCCGTCCCGCTGAGACACCTCCGCGCCCGGTACCGGCTGTCCGGTTTCGAGGTCCGTCACGTAGCTCAGGATCCGGTCGCCGCCATCCTTCGTAACCAGCGCGATCTTGCTCACGCTGATCACCGCATTCGCCGTCTGCTCTTTGCTCGCGACGTGTACCCAGAACACCCCCTCGGGCAGCTTCGGCAGCTCGAGCGGCTCCACGAACGTCCCCTCCGCGTCCCGCTTCCGAAGCTTGTGCACCGTCTCGCTGACCGGCGTTCCGACGGCGGGATCGATCGGCTTCTCGAACTCGCTGTTGGGCCACGCGCCGAGCGCCTGCTGGAGCCCGCCCTGCCGCGTGACCTCTTCCGGCGACAGCCGCGTCACCCGGACCTCCACGGAGTCCTCCATGATGAACCCGTGCAGCTCCACCGCCGGGGTGTCCTGCGGGGAAAACACGCGCTTGCTCGCGTAGAGCTGGAGGCGCGGGTCCGACGGGTCCGCGCCCAGATCCTGGGGCGCGACTTTCCCCTCTTCGACGACCACTACCTTCGACAGCACGTGATGGGCCTTGGTCGAGACCGACAGCCGGTACGCACCGACCGGCAGGCGCGGAAACTCATAGACGCCCGCCTCGTCCGTCGTGTCGTAACGCGGCCGCCAAAGGTCGTCGATGGGGCCGAGGGTCTCGATGGAGACCATCGCGTTCGCCAAGGGGAGGCCGTTCTCCGTCATCGTCAGGCGCCCCTTGATCCCCCCGGCCGGCGTCTCTTGGCCGACTCCGATGGCGAGAAGCATCACTCCGAGAAATGCTGCGAAAAGCAGACTTAGCGCGCGTACCATTTAAACCGCCTCCTCCCGAACCGTCGGCCGGGGCGTCAGCGCCATCAGCGCGAACCCGACGACGGCCATGCCGACCGCGATCGCTCGAGAAGCCGAACGTTCATCCCGCGAAAGCATCGTCAGGGCCCGAAGCCACGGGTAGCCCGTCACCAGAACCCCCACCGCGCCGACGCCCAGCCCCACCGGCAGGAGCGACCGCCCGCCTCGTAGCGAAGTCAGCAGCCCGGCCAGCCCCAGCCCGACGACGAAACCCACCGCGCCGCGGGAACCTGTGAGAACGAACGTCGCCGCCGGCACAGCGACCATCAGGACCGCCCACAGGACGAGACCGGCGCGGCGGTTGCCGGGCCGATGGTCGATCTCCAGCCAATCCGAGGGGAGCAGCGGGAACACCGCGCCGACCGTCAGGCCGATCAGGGCCTGATACTCCGTCGCCTCCAGCATAGGAGGCGGGCTCGGCAGGGCGTCCCGCAGCACTCGGTACAGGGTCAGGCCGAGCAGAGGGCCATGGTCAGGAGCGCGGCTCGGTCGCGGAGCGCCGCCAGCACGGCGACGGCGCAGATCAGAGCCACCGCGAGGCCCAACCCGCGGCCGAGCCCGAAGGCGACCACCGCGAGGCCCCACCCCAGACCACGGCCGCGATCCCCTTCCGGCAACGAATCGTCGCCGACCGCAAGCAACCAGTGCACCACCAGGGCGCAGACCGCCGCCACTGCCGCCACCGTCGCCGGGCCTCCGAGCCGCAGGTATTCCGAGGCGACCGCCGCGCCGCCGCCCGCGACCAGCAGAGCGAGCACGACCGGCACCAAGCGCGCCGCCTTCGTCTCCTTCAAGGCGAGGGCTAAGAGCCCGGCGACCACCGCGGCCATACCGACTACCGCACCGGCGCTGGCCAGCGCGGGCGCCGTCCCCGCGCGCGGCCCGAGGGCATCGGCCGCCATGACCGCCGCCGCGCCGATTCCCGCGTAGGCCACCCCCTCCGCGCCCAGCACCAGCGCCGCCAAGCCCAGCGTGACGAGGCACGCGAACCGTCCGTCCGGCACCAGCCCGGCCGCCGTCGCGGCGGCCACGCCGATCGCGAAGCCGGCGAGTCCCGACCCCCCGCTCCACCCCGCGGCGATGGCCGCCACCAGGCCGATCCCCAGGCTCGCGGCGAGGGGCAGCCGCCCGTCGCTCGGCGCGGCCAGGAACGCGCCGACGAGCAGCGCGATGGAAAGGAGCAGGAGCATGGCCAGCCGGCCCCGTTCGGGCAGAGGGTCTGGGGACTTGGATCGAGATAAGACGACGGCGAGCGCGGCGAGAGCCACGGAGGCGAGCGGTAAGACGATATTCATATGTGGTCCCCTACACGGCGTGCGAGCAAGGGTGCGTTGTCAGCGATGAGACGTGTGGTCCTATCGACTAAGTTTCCCGATTCTGCGTCTTTTTTGCGGAAATTTTCGTCCCGGCTGGGCCCATCGACGGGGCGGCGCCCGTGCCCTCCGATTTGGGCCATGTCGGCGGCCAGCTAGAAGCAGACCGCGGACGGCGGGGCTTGTGCTACCAGCGAATCTTTGCCGGGAAGAATTCGGCGATGAGGTCCTCGTAGTAGGGCCTCAGCGCTTCCACGTCCGGGCGCACGTCGACCTTCGAGTACAGGTCGTACTTGTTGAACTCGCGGACCCACTTCAGCATCTCCCGGTCGTTGGCCGAGGCCAGATGGCCGTACGCCCCTTCCCGGTGCCACGGGTAGAAGGAGTGGTAGCGGATCATGGCGAGCGCTTCCTCCGGGAGGTAGTCCCGCACGACGTGGTACAGGTACTCGTCGTGCCCGTAGCTCAGGTTCACTTGGTCGAAGCCGCATCCCGGCTCGTAGATGCCGTTCTCCGTCTGGTACTCCGGCACCCGGGAATCCGGGTTTTCCGCGAAGAACTCGGAGAACACGATCTCTTCCGAGTACCGACAACCGGTCGGAAATGTGTCGCCCACCACCGCCCACTGCGGCTCGCCGTAGAGGCACAGGACCTTCCCGAGGTCGTGGAGGAGCCCGGTGAGGACAAACCACCGGGGGTGGCCGTCCTGCCGGATCGCCTCCGACGTCTGCATCAGGTGCTCGATCTGCGTCGCGTCGGTGTCCGGATCGCTGTCGTCGACGAGGGTGTTCAGGAACTCCATCGCCTCCCACACGCTCATCGTCCCCTTGTCGAGCGCCGAGTACTCCCGCTTCTTCTCCCGGACGAACTCCAACGTCTGATGGGTGTGGTTCAGCCGGTAGAACTCCTTCACCGAGGGCCGGACCTCCGACGCATAGTCGCGGAACTTGTGCCCCTCCTCGGGGTACCGCTCCAGCAGGTCGTCTTCCCACTCGTCGAGCGAGTCCAGCGGCTGAACGGTCGGGTCCATGGTGTCCAATATAGCCGAAGCCGACTACACTCGCGGATTCTGTCCGGTGGTTCCGTCGGTATTGCCGAAGAGTTGGAAAAAGGGCCGAAGCGTTACGTCGGGCATTGGGAGATCCACGCCTTTCACTCGCCCTGTTCGCTAAGAAGACGTCCCAACGACGCCTCGTCCTCCATTCCTGCCGACCGGAACACCTCAGCCACCACCTCGCCGCTGCCGAAGAACTCCACCTCCCAGCGTTCTCCCGGGACCGCGACGAGCACCATCACGGAGTCTTCACGGTGATGCTCGAGGCTGTGGTGGATCCGGCGCGCCTCCAACTCCGCTAGGAAGTCGACGAGCTTGGCAAAGGGATCGTTGACTTGAGCGCTCACGCCATAAACTCCGAAGCGATCCGCTCGAGCTGGAACGGCGTGCCCGCGTCGACGGAGAACGTCGTCTCGGCCTCCTCGGGGGTGGCGACGGCGTCTCCCCTCGCCTGCGCGTGCAGGCGGAAGAGGTCGTAAAGGTTCGGCTTGCTTAGTTCTACCATCGACCGGATCGTCAGCGCGATGCCCTTCCGGTTGGCGTCCACGTGGTTGTTGAAGTTCGGGTTGGCCCGGAGCGCCATGTCGCACCAGATGGCCCTTCGCTCCGCGAGGTCGAACACGACCGGGATCGCGGCTTTGGTGTCGGCCGTGAGGTCCAAGCGGTCGACCACCGTGCGCGGCTCATAAATCTCGCCCGATTGGGGAGCGTTCCTCGCCATCCAACCCGCGAAGCAGTCGGGCAGCTCGACGTAGGGCTGCTGGGTGTAGCTCGTCAGCACCATCGCCACGTACCGCACGTTCAGCTCTCGCAGCTTGGGAGGCTCACGTCGACGAACTCGCTTGCGCCGTGTGGCGCATCCACGATGTCGCCGCTGTGCACGCCTCCGTACCCCTTCAGGTTGTAGTAGGAGAGCACGTCCAGGTAGACGAAGCCCTCGCCGAACATCGCGGCGGAGAGGTCGATGTCGGTTCGGCCGTTGCCGTTTCTCCACCACAGGAAGAACCGCAGGATTTCCGTTTCGGGCAGAGGCAACTTGGCTTCCGCGGGGGAGCGTGCGCAGCGACTTGGAGGCCGACCGCACGGCAAAGGGGGACCGGGTAGTCCCGCAGGGCGGGATCCACGTACGTCTTGCCCAGCGGGGGCAGCGCGGAGAACCGGGCGACGAGCGCCTGCTCGAGCGCGGCCGCCGCCTCGTCGCTGACCGCCTTTGGCAGCGGAGGCAGCAGGCAGGCTCCGCGCGCGCCTTCGCCACGTTCCCCTTCGGGAAGAAAACGCGAAGCTCGCGCGGCTCGCCGCGCGTGGCGAAGTGGTGCCTCGCCTGAAGCAGCACCGGCGTGGACGCCTCCTCGGCGACGCCGCGAAGGCGGTCCAGCACGCCACTCTGCTCGCCCATATCGAGCCTCAGCAGATGGTCGGTGCGGCGCACGTAATCGCCGGGCCGGGAAGCGAGACGCGCCGCCGCCTTCGCCACGTCCCTGGTGCGGAGCGCGGCCTCGATGCCCGCGTTGAAGGTGGCCGAGGGCAAGTCGTTCCTCAGCACGGCGAACGCCTTGGCCGTCTTGGGGAAGCGCGGCTCGGACTCGCGCGGGTGGAGCCTCTCGCCCAGGCGTTTCCAGCGCCCTTTCCAGCAGCATGTCCTCCAGCGCGTTCCGCGCTCTTCGAGCAGTCCGAGCAGGAAGCGGCGCCTCAGCGCGGGCGAACGAGCAACCAGGGCGCCGCCAGGGAGACGTCGCCGCCGCTCATGGCGACGGCCAGGCGCAGAACGTCGGTCGCCGTGCCGACGGTGCGACGCATGAACTCTTCGCCGACGCACGTGTTCGACAGGAGCAGTGCGCTCAGGATGGCGGCGTTCTCCCTTGCGGCACGGTCTCCGGGAGCAGGCGCGCGATCCGGTCGCCGTACGCTTTCACAAACCATGTGAGGTCATCCCGATCCTGCTCCGACAGCGAGGCGTTCGAGGACGCGATCTGCGTGAACAAACACTCGAACTCTTCGGAGGTGTTGAGGTCGAGGTACTTGAGCGTCGCGGGGTCGTTCAGAGCTCGGCGCCGCTCCTGTCGCGTGGCGGGCAGGAGGGTGCCTTCGCTCCAGTAGTGGACGAGAGCATTCAGGTACAGCTCGGCTTCGGTCATCGCCATGACCTGGCGGGGAAGTCTACATCGGCTTGAACTTCCGATGCGCGCCTACGAACTGCGTGAGAGCCCGTACGAGGTCAGCCTGAAACCGCTCCAACTGCGAAAGCGCTCAGGGGCGCGGCAAGCCTGAATGAGCCCAGGCGAGAGAGCGTAGCCGAGCCCCTTCAGGTTGATCGACAGCGTGGCTGCCGCATCGACCGGATGCAGCTCAGAACCTTTTGGGAGCGGGAGGCACGACCTTGCCACGCCTTCGAATGTAGAGGGTGTGGTTCATGGTCCATGGTCTTCTTAAGTAGGTTCCTGCGGAGAGCAGACGCCCTGATTTCCCAAAGTTTTAGAAGGAAGGACCTCCATAGCCGCAGGTGCTTAAATTGTACTCTTCTTCGCCTTCCGCCCGAGACGACCAGTCGGGCCATCTCCCGCAGACTCACCACGGGCTCCGTGCTGCACCGCGAGGTCTCTTGGACGGCGGCAGGTCGTAGTGATCGCCCTGAAACCGCTCGCGCTCGATCCCGATCTTCGCCGCCATCTCGTGCAGCTCGGGCACGTCGCCCCCTCCGTGCTCGCCATGTGGCACCAGAGCTTGTGGTGGAGCGTGGTGCGCCCGGTGTAATCCTGGACCGATCAACCCAGATCATCGCTTCTCTCCCGAAGCATAAACATGAGAAGCGCCTGCTGTCGACACCATAAACACGATCGGCCGTTGGCGCTCAGTCGTAGCTCTTGAGGCGTATCGCGCACGTGTCGCTTTACTTCCACGCCCGCACTCTGCTGGATCTGCGTGATGGGCCGCCGGCGCTCGGGGGTCATGGTACGCTTCCGGCGGGTTCATCCCGTATGAGGCTATACCTATCTTCGTTCGGTCTTGGGAATCGGCCGGAGAAGCTACTGGCCCTCCTGCGTGGCGGAAAGCGCGCGGGGATCATCTTGAACGCCAAAGACGCGGGTCCGTCCGCCGGGCGCGCCGCCAGCCTCGAAGGCGAAATGTCTCGTTTGGCCGATATCGGGCTGGAACCGTCGGAAGTCGATCTGCGCACGTACTTCGGGCGGCCGGAGGGACTGGAAGAACTCCTTCGCGGGTTGGACCTGCTGTGGGTCCGGGGCGGTAACAGCTTCGTCTTGCGGCGCGCTTTCTCTCTGAGCGGCGCCGACACGGTCGTCACGCAACTGCTCCGCGAAGACACCCTCGTATTCGGTGGCTTCAGCGCTGCCGTCGCGCTGCTCACGCCGTCGTTAAGGGGTCTGGATCTGGTCGACGATCCGAGTGTTGTGCCAGAGGGGTACGCCGCCCCGCTAATCTGGGATGGTCTCAATCTGCTGTCTTACGCCGTCGCGCCTCACTACCGGTCGGATCATCCGGAGTCGGCCGGCGTCGAGACGATCGTTCAGCACTTCATCGACAATCACATTCTCTTCAGAGCATTAAGAGACGGGGAAGCCATCGTCGTAGACGGGCTACGGGAAGAGTTCGTCCGGTAGCGCAGACGCGGGTGTGACGAGCGCCGCCCTGCCCGAACCGTGTGTCCGAGCAAGATGAGCGGAAGAAAGGGGCTGGTCGGGGTGGCTGGACGCTTTTAGAACTTTTTTGGCGGCGTGAGGATCATGTCCCGCTCGTGGTCCCGAACACGGTTCCGGGAGACGCGGGGCAGCAGCGGGGGAATGTGGGGAGCGGCTCTCTGCGGCGTCGCTTAAGAAGAAGGCTGTAACGAGCGCTCGTATAATGGCAAGATGGCGCTCCTTCATTTGTTGTGCGTCGCGGCTACTGCGCAGGTGGCGGCAGAGGAGGCCTCGTCATGGCGGGGCCGGATACCGAGTGGCACGCGCGTCACCTTTCTGGCCGTTAACGACGACTTCCACCGGGTCTCCTGGCGTCCCGACGGCACGCGCATGAGGCGGTGGGTCCGGCCGGAGCACCTGTTCGGGGAGGCTCTCGACAAAAGGTACGCCACGCGCAAGGCCGGGGGGCGGACGTTCCTTTTTCGTCTGAACCTGTCTCCTCTATCGAAGAGACGCTGGAAGGACGAGGGGCCCGACTGCGCGTTCCGGATTGGGGACGGCCCGGTGACGCTGAGCAGCCACTCTTGGCGGGAGCGTGATGGGTCCTGGATCGTCAGCACCTACACTCCTGTAGCGTCTCCTACGCAAGCCATAAAGGTCCAGATCGGCCTGGCAGACGATCCTTGGCGAACATACACGAGTCGGCGCTTTGGCCCCGGTCTGCACCCCGATGATGGACGGAAAGCCTTCATCGGTGTGCCACACGTGTTAGGCGGACTAACGCCAATGTTCACCGTCCGGGTGGTTCCTCCTCCCGCCATCGCTCAGCGTTCGATGAGGGCCATCGCGTACGACGCACGCGGGCGGGTTAGACAGGGGCGCGCGTGGCGGTCTAACTCGTGGATCGATTTCGACTTCCACGGCAAGCCTGTGGGCGTGCAGCGCGTAGAGCTGCGTACTCGCCCCTACCACTGGCTGCGGTTCAAGGGCGCGCGCCCCCAGCCTGCAAAGTGATCGCCTCGGCCTTCCCGGCCTTATCCCGTCCACGACTGATGCTCAGACACAGGACACTGTCTCCCCGGCTGGGGCAAAAAGATTAATCGGGATGACAGGATTCGAACCTGCGACCTCTGCGTCCCGAACGCAGCTACCTGAGCTTCCAGAGGGGGACATTCAACCTGCGGTACCACGCTCTAGCGCGAGGTTTGAGCCTTAGCCGCGATACGTAGGGCTCAGGTAAGGCTCGGAGCAGCACTTCCACCGGTCGCGAGAATCGAACGCGCAAAGGGGCGGATCGGGCGAATCTGACAACACGAGAGGCAGGCTCAAAATCCGCCCGACGAGCGTGGCTGACAACAGGAGGGAGGATTTCAGATTTGAGGCGGCCTGCACGCCAAGGATGTGATTGAAGACAAGCTCCGACTCGTGGCCGCGAATCGTTGCCGTCTCACAAATGGCCAGGCTAACTTTGATCGGATCGCGCAGATGGTCGTGCGCGATGGTTTTCGTCGCGATCAGTAAGGCCAGCAACCTTGGCGGTGTCACTTCTGGAGTGGCAAGCCAAGGTGATCGGCGATCAGTTCCGCCGCGTGTACGGCTTCGCTCTGCTGGTCGAACTCCAGGAGCGGCAGCGGAGATCCTTCGATGACCACTAAGTAGGAGTATTCGCCTGCGGAGCCGCTGCGGAAGCTGACGGCAATTGAAGCCGACGCTCCAATCTCAACCAGCGGCTTGCGGCCTTGGCACAAGGCGCCTCGTCGTAGATCGAAGCGACATGGGGAAGCACTGCCGCGCAGGTAGATCGGAAGCGCTGCAAGCATGCAAGCGGAAAAGAGGAACATCATGCCCGCCCCCACTGCATCCCAAGAGGCGCCCTCGCTGGAAATCCCTTCTAAAGGCCGGTTCCGAAGGACCAGCAGTCCAAGGGAAGCGAATACGGCGGAGAAAAGAACCGCTGCCGACGCTTGATAAGCTCGAGCAAAGCCGGACGCGCGATAAGTAAGCGTCTTCCCGTCAGTAGAAAACACCACCTTGTCGACCACCCTGGTCTGCTTCACCTAGTGAGTCTAACGAAACGTCTTACGCCGGTGCTTTCGGCAGGTCGCGAGATTCGAACTCGTCTCTGGGGCCTTTCGGGGAGTGTGACACCGGGGCCCGCAGGTTCGAAACACGGCGAGTCGGTTCAATGCACCGGCGAAAACTCGGGCGCTGTCACCCGGTTGCGGGGTGTCAGCGGCGGCCGGCCGG
>JAUJNV010000056.1 GCA_030447945.1 Fimbriimonas sp.
AAGGCTTGTTGATCTTTACAAGAAGGTAGAGGGTAATCCAGTTCGCGTTGCTCCGGCTAGGCCCTCGATAGATGATTACGATCCATTTGAGGACGAGTAGAAAACGCACATGTGACTTCGCGCCGTACGGTCCCTTTAGAAGCCCCCAGACGCTCCGTCTGGAGGCTTGGGTTCTTTCTGCGAAGCCATGATCGTCGGATGCAAGGGCGCTTAAAGAAGGTCATAGCCTCCACTCGGAGCGTCTGGAGGAGCGAGAGAATTTTGAGCTACATCGAAGCCTCACGGAACCACCGCTTGAACGCCGTTGACGGGCTGCGCACACTGCCGCCCCCTCCCATTGTCCTACCGATGCGGAAGAAGCCTCGCTCGGAAAAGTCATCTAATATTGCATCAACTAGTGCTATAGGGTGGTGCTTCATGCGCTCGAGTATGACTTGGATGCTTCCAATATCCTCGTTGAGCAGGAGGCCCGCGGTCTCTCGCTGGCAAGCATCCACGGGCATCCCAAGCGCATCCGCAATGCGGACCAGAGTGCTCGCGTACATGTTTACGATAATGTGACGGCTAGCGATTGAAGGGCTTTTCTGCTCTAGGTACCCGGCTTCTACGAGCATGTCCACCGACTCGTTCAGTGATTCCTCGTCGATGCCCTTCTCTAGTGCCCTAGGAAGCAAGTCGCCCGTCTGAAGGAGCCGCCGGTCTCCTTTGTGCATCGCCGCCTCGAAGGCAATGCCCAGCACGACTTCGTCTTGTTTGTGCAGGCCCGGCACATTGAGTGTGGAAGTGTTTACCCAGGCAGGCTTGGCCCCAAGAGGCGGCTTGTCACGATGCCCATGTAGCACCTTCGCAATCTCGTCTGCGACCTTATCAATCGAGCCAACCTTCGCCAGATCGATCCATAGAATGTTGTTGACTGCGTTCGGGATGTTGCAGTCCTCGAGCTTCACCGGAATTAGACGGATCTTCTTATCAATGCGCTGTGCTACCGCGTTCTCGAACTCAGCCCGGACCCAATCCTTGTCCACTGAGCTCGTCGACATCAAGTACACACAGGTACCAGCGTCAGCCAGACCCTCTTCAAAAATCTTTTGGACGAGGCTATCACCAGGCCGGATCTCCCATTTGTCAAGCCATGCGTCTATTCTGCGAGCCAGCAGTGCTTCTGCCAAGGGTTGGGCATAATCTGCCTTGTCTTCACTTGCGTGGCTTATGAACGCTTTAGGATCGTCTGCCATGTTGTTTTGAGTTTAACCCAACTGACCACAGGTGGCGCAGTACCAACAAGGCGCGTATTTCAATCCCTTTTAGACTCTCACGCTTAATGCCTCCAGACGCTCCATCTGAAGGCGTTGGATCGACAAGGCCGAAGCAATGCACGACATTACGATCCCCTTTGTGTCGTCAGGCTCCTATCCCGTGCGCTCCGGCAACCTTGTTCGACCTCTAATCGACGGCGAGCCAGCGTTCCGACGGATCTGCGAGGCCATCGAGGTCGCCACGAGTGGGGTTTGGGTGACTGTGACGTTTATGTGGGCCTCCTTCGAGATGCCGGACGGTCGGGGGACGGCCCTGGACGTGCTCGATCGGGCGGCGGCGCGGGGGGTTGATGTTCGGATTCTCTTCTGGCGTCCGGACGCCGAAACCGAGCGCTGGAAGCGCGACGCGTTTTGGGGCTCTCAGGACCATATCCGCCAGCTCGAGTCCCGCGCCTCCGGGGTTCGGATTCGGTGGGACCAGGCCCATCCGGGCTATTGCCAGCACCAGAAGAGCTGGCTCATCGACGCCGGAGGCGAGGGCGAGACGGCCTTCGTCGGAGGGATCAATCTCAATCCCCACTCGATGGTCGCCCCCGGCCACCGCGGTGAGGGCCAGAACCACGATGTCTACGTCGAGCTGACGGGTCCTTCGACCGTCGACGTCCACCACAACTTCGTTCAGCGCTGGAACGAAGCGAGCGAGCGATGCGCCGAGGACGGCCGGTGGGGCGAGGGCAGCGAGACGGACCTTCCGTTTCCGGTCGACGTCCCGCCCGGCCGGGGCGACGCCCTGGTCCAAATCCAGCGCACCACCCACCCCGGTCGCTACACCGACGGGCATCCGACGCCGGGGGGCGCTCCGTTCGACATCGCGGCGGGCGAGCGGGCGATCTTCGACCAGTACTGCGCCGCAATCGACGCCGCCCAGCGCACGATCACCATCGAGAACCAGTACATCACGGTGCCGGAGATCGTCGCCCGCCTGCACCGGGCGGTGCGGCGCGGGGTGGAGGTCCTGTTACTCATGCCCGCCGAGCCCGATGGCTGGGCTCAGGCCGTCGCTCAAAATGCGCCGGAGTTTTTCGAGACGTGGGCGGCCCTCTGTGCGGACGAGCGCTGCACGTTGGCGGGCATCGCCGGCCTCGACGAGGAGGGCCGCCGCACGCCGGTCTACGTCCACGACAAGCTCATGCTGGTCGACGACGTTTGGGCGACGGTTGGCTCGTGTAACCTGCACGATCGCTCGCTCTTCGGAAGCGGGGAGATGAACGCCACACTTTGGTGTCCGGCCACGGTGCGTTCGCTCCGCTGCGAGCTGTTTCGAGAGCACCTGGATCTCGACACTTCTCCCATGGACGACGGGCCGCTCTCCGGTCGTTCCGCGCGATCGCCCGAGAAAACCGCCAACGGCTCGACGTAGGCGATCACGCTTGGCAGGGCATGGTCTTCGCACTAGACCCGGCCACCTATGGACACGGATAGCGATAAGAAGGGTGTGGCGGACGAGGCCGGGAGCCGACAGATCGTCGGCGGGCAGGTGTCCGCAATTCTGTGGGGTCACAGACTTGGATGCCTCCAGACGCTCTGTCCGCCGAGCTTCCGTCGCTCGCTTGGCCGCGGGTCTTGCCGAGCCGGACCCGTGGTTCGTCGCGCGTTCAGGCAGGCCCGGAAATACCCCTGCAAAGTTACGTGGTGTTTCCCCAGCTTTGGGGGGAATCCTCCCTCGGATGCTCACACGTTCGCGGCCAACGGCAAGCGCCTTCTGATGCTTCTAGCCTCGGCGCGCTCGCCCTGGCCCCGGTCGGCTGCGCCGGGGGTGGCGACGGCGGGGACGGTCCCTTCGTCCCGGGCACGGGCAGCTTGGCCGTCCGCCTTGCCTACGCGCCGGACCCGGACTCCTCCTACCTCTCCGTTACGTCAGCCGCGTCGAGGCCCTCCGGGATGGAGAGTGGCAGCTCCTCTCGGCCGCGCCGATGCTTTGGAACATTCACGGCTACGGAGTGGAAGAGGACGCCTTGCTCGCGCAAGCCACCGTGCCCGAGGGGCGCTACACCCGAGTTCGCCTCGTCATCGACAAGGCCACCGTCGACGGCCCCGACGGCCGCCGCCAAGTCACCGTCCCCAACGGCGCATCCGGTCTGGAACTAGAGGTGAAGTGCAGCGTCGACGAGCAAAGGCTTACAGAGCTTCTGGTGGACTTCAACTTTCAGACGGCGTTGATCGAGGAGGGGGACGGCTACCGGTTCTCGTCCACGATCCCCGTCGTCGAGAAGGCCCTTACCGGATCCATCTCCGGCACCGCCAGCGACCCGGCCAACGGCTTCAAGCCGCTCCGGGGTGCGCTCGTCGCCGTCACCTATACTGCGGGCTCGGCTTACCCACCGGGGACCGTCGCTTACACTTCGGCGACTTCGAGGAGCGCAGGCTATAAGCTCTGGGCGCTCCGCCCGGGCACCTACTCCCTGACCTTCACCTACACGGACTCGGACACCGGGCAGACCCATACCGTGACCCAGCCGAACGTAGTCGTCAGGGCGGGCTACGATACGGCCCTCCCCAATGTGGCCGGGGCCGCTCACCGGGACGCCTGTATCGCCATCCTCAAGAAGATCGCGTGGGCGAAGGAGCAATGGTCTGGGGGGAGAATGGACGGCACCCCCTGCAGCTTCACCGACCTCACGGGTCCCTCGGGCTTTCTGGAGGGTCCGTTCTCGGGTCCCACCTGCCCCGCCAACGGCGTCTACACGGTGAACCCCGTCGGCTCGAACCCGACCTGCACCGAGCGGGGCCACGAGCTCCCCTATCCTCCACGGAAGACCCCGTGAGGGGCGGAGAGCGGGCCGGCCAGCGCCGTTCACCTAATGCCGAGCGTGCCTTGACTTTGGCCCGCGCCGGGTCGGCGCGGCCCGTTGCGGAGAACAGAGCCACGAGCGCCGCTTCCCGAATTAGGGGACGAGGTGCTGCTTGCCATAGCAGAAACGCCCCTCGCCATTCGCTTGTGCAAATGGAGGGGGAGGTGGCGCGTCGCTATACTGCGGCATGCCCATCGCGGGACGGGACGGGACGGGACGGGGCCGTGCTGCGGCCCGCGGCGGAAGGGGACTGGCCTCGATCGATGCGCTGACGGAGATTTGCTACCGGCCGATCTACGCCTCCAACGTCGCGATGATCGGGCAGGACCTCGACGACGCGTTGCGCAAGGAGCAGAAGGTGAGGGAGAACCGCGAGATGGCGGCGGGGCCGGAGGGCGGGCTCTGGGTGGTGGACGGTTGAGTGTTGAGTGTTGAGGGAGAAGGCTCCGGTCTGGATACTCAAGACTCAATACTTTATGCCGTGCCATCGACCCCACTTCCGTGTAGCCAGGAGACCTTCATCACCCTAGAATCAGCGGCATCGCCTAGCTGTAGCCGGTGATCGGCCCAGTTCCGTCGATTCCGTCCAAAGGACGCGGGACCTCTGGTCGGGGGAACGGAGCAATTGAAAGATCATGGTGCTTATGTGCCGCTCCGCTGAACTCCGCGGCACGGGATATTTACCTGGCTTCCTACTATCGATCTCCGCCGTGAGCGCTACTGAGGGAAAAGCCGGACGCCTCCTCCTAAGTTAGGATGGGATGTTCACGGGACCGTGTACCCGACGCTACGCCTGTGCATGAGGGGGATCTCGTCCGGGTTTGCCTCGGAATGGAGACGATGGGCCAGGCAGAGCGCCCCTGGTCCGACGAGCCGGCCGAAGATCTTTGAGAGCGGAGAGACGCGCCTTTCTCGGCCTTCACTGGCTCCGTCCACTTCCCCTAGGAGGCTTACGCCCGCAGGGCGTGTAGTCGTCGCGCCCGGCGCCCCCGGAACCCTAACTCCGGCACGACCTGACCTGCAAAGCATGAGCGCGGATGCTCCGCAGTGAGTGGCGTGCTTGGAGAAAGCCCAGGCGTCGCCGGGGCGACGACTACACGCCCTGCGGGCGTAACCCTTCGGAGGGGAAGTGGGTGGGGCCAGCCCACCTCGAAGAGGCTAAACAGCCGGCATTTGCCGAGGTGGGATCAAACTGGTGGGCCCAGCTAGATTCGAACTAGCGACCTCACCCTTATCAGGGGTGCGCTCTAACCAACTGAGCTATGAGCCCGAGCCTTAGAAGATACCCGATGGATGATGGGTGAGGGAGGTGACGAAAAAGTCCGGATCACCTTCATCACCCCAATCACCCGTTCACCTCCTCACCCATCAAATACCACCCATCAGCTATCACCCATCACGCATCACGCATCACGTGTGACGCTCGGCCCTCCTTAAGCGTCCGAAGGGTTAGCGCGTGTGGGCGACAAAGTCACGCCTATGCGTCTAGAATGCACCTGGGCGCGGCGCGCGCGGCACCATAAAGAACAAAGATGCGAAACACACGGACACTCGTCGCCACTGCCTTGGCATTGATGCCCCTGGCGAGCGCGTGGGCGCAGTTCGACGGCCCCGCGCCGCTGGCGTGGCGTTGGCTCCAGCCCACGAGTACCGCTCCGCCGGGGCGCCGGTCGTGCTCGAGAACCGGATCTACATCGCGGTGGGGAATCGCGTGTTCTGTCTGGAGAAAGACTCGGGCAACCTCCTCTGGCGCTACCCGGCGATCGACCCGATCCAGGGCCGGTTCCTGTCCGGCGCCGTCCTGGCGAGCGGAACGCTCGTAGCCGCGGCGAACAACCGCACGGTCTACGGCGTGGACCCGCAGACCGGCGCGAGCAAGTGGGCCTACACCGCCCCGGATGCGGTCGTCGGCCAGCCTATGCCCGTGGGGGACCTGGTCGTCATGCAGATCAGCGGCAACCGGCTGGTCGCCATCGACGCGGCGACCGGCGAGGCGCCCAAAGACTGGGAGACCCCCTCAACGTGCTCAACGGCCTCGCGGGCACCGGAACGGCCACCCCGACCGGGGTGCTTTTGCCCACGAACCGCAGCGAGATCATCCACATCAACGCCAACACCCGCAAGATCGAGTGGGCGCAGCGCTTCGCCCAGATCGCGGCCGACGCGAGGCCCCTGCTCCTCGGCGACCGGATCTACCTCAATTCGGGAACGTATCTCGTGTTGATGAACCCAGCGACCGGGCGCGTGTCTCGGCAGGTGAACACGCGCGAGCAGCTCGCCGGGGCGCCGACCGTCTCGACGAACCACATCCTCGTAGTCTCGCGGGAGGGCCGGGCGCTCGTGTACGACAGGGACCTTAACCTCCTGACGAAGAAGCCCATCGAACTTGGTTCGGCGCCCCTCGGGGCCGTCCCGCCTCCGCCGTCGGTACGAAGTTCGTCATTCCAACCTACAACGGCGCGGTGAATCTGCTCGACCCGGTGACCGGCACGATCCTCTGGAGCTACCTCGTGCGCCCCGCCACCTCGACGCCGCCCGCTTCCTCGGGCTCCGTGGGAAGGCCGGGAGGTATGCCAGGCATGGCCGGCCAAGAGGGTGGCCCGGAGGGCGGCGGAGGGGGCGGCGGTCAGGAGGCCGCAACCCGGCCCGTGACTATCCAGGCGGCCGGCCCCGCCGTACTGGCCGGCCAGACCCTGCTGGTTCCCGCGCGCGACGGCAGCCTCCTCGCCTTCGACAAGGACCTCGGCGTCGATCTCACGGCTCCGCGGGTGGCGCTCGCCTTCCCGAACGCGGGGGACCAAGTCTCCGGCCAGCGGCTGGAGCTGATCTTCCGCATCGACGACGAGGCGACCGGCGTGAAAGCCGACACCCTGAGGGTCGAGCTCGACGGCAAGCCCCTGAAGCACGAGCTTACGAGGGACGGCTTCATCATCGTCCGCATCAGCCCCGGCGGCGAGAACCGCCCGCTCCAGGACGGCCGCAAAAACATTACGGTGATCGTGTCCGACTGGATCGGAAACGAGACGAGGGCGATGTACTCCGTGACGGTGGACAACTCGATCTCTTCGACGGTCCGGCCCGCCTCCGGCGGCACGAACCCGCCGGGCGGCGGCGGAGTGGGCGGGGGCGGACTGGGCGGGGACGGGCGCTAGCGGCGGGATGCCGCCGGAGTTCTGGCACCGGCTCTTGGCGGCGGAAGTGTCCCCGGCCAAGGCCCGACTGGTGATCGGGGAGGCGCTCGCGGGGGTGATCCCGTCGAGCGCCTCTTGCGTCACGCGGCCCTCACGGACGCCGAGCGGAACCGCGCCCGCGCGGCCAGTCTCGACGCTTTGCAGCGCGGGCTCGCGGCGGGGGCGCGCCTCATGCTCGACGGGGCCTTTCCCGAACCGCTGGCCGCCGCCGACTCGATGCCTCCCGTCCTCGTGACGCAGGGCGATCCTGCCTGCCTCGACGCGCCGACGGTGGCGATCGTCGGGACCCGCGCGGCGTCGACCTACGCGCAAGGCCTGCGCCTACAAGTTGCCCAGGCTTTCGCGGCGGCGGGCGTGACGGTGGTGAGCGGCGGCGCGCTGGGGATCGACGCGGCGGCGCACAAGGGTGCGATGGAAGAGGGCGGTCGAACGGTGGCCGTGCTCGCGGCCGGCGTCGATAACGTCTATCCCGCGCTCCACGCGGGGCTCTTCCGCCAGATCGCCGCCTCGGGTTGCCTGGTCAGCTCCTTCGCCCTCGGCACGAAGCCCAGCGACTACAAGTTTCTCCTGCGCAACGACCTCGTGGCGGCGTTGAGCCTGGCGGTGCTGGTGGTCGAGGCTCCGGCCCGCTCGGGAGCGCTGCGAACGGCGCAGTCGGCGGTGGAGATGGGGCGCGACGTGTTCGTGGTCCCCGCGGGGATTCGGGAGCACACGTTCTACGGGTCGCTCAACCTGATTCGCGACGGCGCGACCCTCGTGTACCACCCCGACCAGATCCTCGAGGCGCTCGGCATCGACCCCGCTCCCCCCGCCGAGCTCCTGCCGCCCGCTTCCTCCGCGGGCGAGCGCATCCTGGCCGCGCTGGCCGACGGCCCCCTCGCCCCGAGTTCATCGTCGAGCGCTCGGGCCTGGACACGGCGGAGATCCTATCGGAGCTGACGATGCTCGAGCTCGACGGCCGGATCGTCAGGGGCCACGACGGGTACGGTCTGAGGCCCTAAGAGATGTGAGATGTGAGATGTGAGATGTGAGATGTGAGATGTGAGATGTGATCTCTATCTCGGATCTCTGGTCTCTCATCTCGGATCTCACATCTCTCCCTCTAAAAAAACCAGTACCCTTACACCCCATGGCTGAGGTTTACGACCTTCTTGGACCGGAGGGGTTTGGGAGCTATGAGGTGGAGTGGTCTCCGCTCTCCTTGACGCGCGTCAGCCGCCCCCCGCGGGCGATGCTCGTCCCGGGATTCGTGGATATCCATATTCATGGCGGATTCGGACTGGACTTCATGACGGCCTCGCCGGAGGACATGCTTGCCCTCTGCGAGAAGCTGGAAGCGGAGGGGTACGAGGGGTTCCTGCCGACCACCGTCGCCGCCTCCGCGGCGGACGTCAAGCGCGCTCTCTCCGTTCTGCCCGAGCACCCGATGGTGCTGGGCTTCCACCTGGAGGGCCCGTTCCTCAGTCCCAAGCACCCCGGTGCGCAGCCTCCCGCCGCGATCGTCGATCCGCCGGTCGGACCGTCGGAGTGGGACGAGATTCTGGACGACCCGCGCCTGCGCGTCGTCACCTTGGCGCCCGAGCTGCCGAACGTCTTGCCGCTCATCACGCGGCTGATGACGCGCGGCGTGATCGTCAGCATGGGGCACACCGACGCGACCTTCGACCAGGCCCGCCACGGTTTCGAGTTCGGAGCGGGGCACGCCACGCACACCTTCAACGCGATGCGCGGCCTGCACCACCGCGAGGCGGGCATGGTGGGCTACGCCCTCACAAGCCACGCGCTTACCTGCGAGCTGATCTACGACCGCCTGCACGTCTCTCGCGAGGCGGCGGGGATCCTCCTGAGGTGCAAGCCCGCTTCGCGGGTCGTCGCGATCAGCGATGCGGCGATGGCGGCCGGGATGCCCCCCGGGGAGATCGAGATGTGGGGTCAGAAGGCGGTCGTGGGCCGGGGCGACGTCCGCCTCGCGGACTCCGGCGCGCTCGCGGGCAGCGCGATCACGCTCCTGGACGCCTTCCGCAACCTCCACGAAGACTTCGGCCCCGAGACCGCCGTCCGCGCCTGCTGCCTCAACCCCCGCCGCGCCTTGGGCATCGAGTCCGCCCCCCGCGTCTGGCTGGAGCTCGACCGAGACCTGCAGATCGCAGGGCGGCGGGAGCTGGGCGGAGTGTAGGTTGTAGTTTGTGGCTTGTGGGTAGTGGCTTGTAGTTTGTAGTTTGTGGTTTGTCATCCTGAACGAAGTGAAGGACGCCGTCCCGAGACGTCATTGGTGGAGGGGGCCCTTCTAGGAGCACTCGGTGAAGGCAGGGGTCCTTCACTTCGTTCAGGATGACAAACCACAAACTACAAGCGACGACCCCCAAACCCCAAGCCCTCGGGACGAGCGCGGTCCCAGGGGATAGAATCTGGTTATGGCCGGGCGGCTGCCGCGCTGGTACGCGTTTGTGCGTGCGTTCTTGAAGTACTTCTACTTCCGCTATGTCACGGGGGGGATGCGCGTGGTGGGCGAGGAGAAGGTGCCGATGGAGGGTGGCCTGATCGTCGCGCCCAACCACGTGAGCCTCTACGATCCGATCCTCATTCCGGCCGCGACGCGGCGGAAGCTGGGGGCGATGGCGAAGGAGGAGCTGTTCCACAACAAGATCCTCGCCTGGCTGATTCGCTCCCTCGGCGCATACCCGGTGAAGCGCGGCGAGGGGGACACGGAGGCGATTCGGCTCACGATGTCGCTCCTCGAAGGGGGAAAGGCGATCATCGTCTTTCCCGAGGGCGGCCGCGGGGACGGCATCACGATGCTGCCCATCAACCGGGGCATCGCGATGCTCGCGAAGCGCACCGGCGTGCCCGTGCTGCCCGTGGGAATCGCGGGCGCGGAGATCGTACAGCCGCTGGGCCGTAAGGGGAGGCGGGCGGTCATGACCGTCGCCTTTGGCGACCCGTTCCGCTACGACGACGTCGCGACGGCCGGCTCCGAGCGGGAGAACCGCGACCTGTTCGGAAAGGAGCTCGAGCGGCGCATCGTCGAGCTATGCCGGGCGAACGGGTACGCCGTTAAAACTTCTTCGTCAGATTCAGCCCCAGCAGCGAGTCCCGCTCCCGAAACACCAGCCGAAACGCGATCTCCGGCTTCGGACGAATCTCCAGTCCCGAACTGAGCCGGTACCCGTTGTGTTCCGCGAGCACCCGCACATAGCGACTGACGGGGATGGAGGCGCCGGCGAAGGGCGAGGTCTTCTTGCCGACAAACCCGCCGATCGTGAGATCGGCGAAGTAGGTGCCGCCGATCACGTTGAACGTCTTGCGGTAGGTGGTCGCCGCCCAGAATCGCCGGCCGTCGCGGGTCGAGTCGAACGCGTCCTGCACCCCGGCGGCGATCCCGGGCGAGTACCCGAGAATGGGGGCGACGTAGCTGTAGCTCAAATCGAACCCGATCGCGGTGTTCTTGCCTGGGAAGTGCTCCGTGTGGATCTCCGCCTCGAACGACTTCCCGATCCCCAACCCGAGGAACCCCTCCCAGGTCCGCGCGCTCCCCGTCTCAACGAGCGTCTCCGCCCGCACCGCGCCGAAGAGCAGCTTGCGCGCGGTCGGAATCGTGATCAGCCGGTCGGCCTGGCTCGTGGCGGCCATCGCGAGCAGGAGCAGGAACAGGAGGGGCCGCATGGGATGAAGTTACCTGGGGGCAGTCGCTTTGCGTGGCTCTGCATGGCCTAGCGGCGGCTCTGCATGGCGGCAGACGGCGGTCAGGATGCTTGGGATTCCTCGGCCATGCAAGGCCACCGCTAAGCCATGCAAGGCCACGCAGAGCTTCACCCCTCTCGATCTTAGTCGCTTTCCCATAAACGCTCCCCGCGCCTACCCAGCCGTTAATTCCACCCCGGTTGTTGCCGATCTGAAACCGCTCGCCGTCGCTCGCCTTGATCAGGTGCAGGTAGTCCGTCCCCCGCACGCGAACGAGCACCACGTCCCCCACGCAGAGGCTCTTCGGGTCGCATGGCTCCAGCGTGACGAGGTCACGGTCGTTTACCTTCCCCTTCATCGAGTGCCCGCGCGGGCGTACCTGCACCGTCTCGCCTCTGCGCAAGGCTTCTTTTGCAAAGTTCGCCCAACTCATCTCTTTTTCGGCTGCGCTCGGGACGAGTGCGGTCCCAGGCTATCGCTGAATGGTGACGGTCCCCGGCTTCCCTCGCCGCCGCGTACGGTGATGTGGATCGGGGTGAACTGCTTCACCACCCAGACGGCGGTGAGGAAGCGGGACGTAAGGTGGGAGACCTTGAAGACCGTGTCACCCTCGGCGAATACGGCGGGAAGGAGGATCTGGTCGGCGAGGAACGGATCGACGGTGGCGTCGGAGGCCATCCACTCCAGGGCCTCTTCGAAGGCGGACTGCGCGAGGGTCTCGATGCGTACACCCCGCGCGCCCATCGCCGCTCCGCCCCCCATCGCACGGTCGTAGACCGCCCACACCGTCACGAACGCGCCCGGCCCGCTCGATTCGACCTCCTGGTGCTCCGCCTCCAGGGGCGCGTTCACGTTCTGCGCGAGGCTCTTCAGGTGCGACAGCGCGCGGCTGCCCACCTGCGGCGGGAGGCCGCCGGTGGTCACGATCGCGCGCACACCTATGAGCCGCCCCCGGTCGGTCCACTGGAGCCCTTGAAGGACGCTGGGCTCGACGTCGAGGCCGACCTCGCCCGCAGCCTCGCGCCCGAAAGCCGCCATCTCGAGGCTCGGGTAGGCGTAGAGCCCCATGCGCCGCAGGGCGCCGAGGGTGACGTTGGCGAAGTAGTCGTAGCTCAGCGCGTGCGAGCCGTAGGTCTCGCCCTCGGCGAGGAGCGTGGAGTAGACCCCGCTCCTCGCGAGGACGGGCAGGAGGCTCGTGAGCACCACCGGCGCGTTCGCGCCCCGCTTCCCCTCGTTGCGGAAAGTCTCGACCCGATCGGGCACGCCGCGCGGCGCGCGGGTAGGGAGGAAGGAGAGGGTGCCGGACCCCTGCTCCGCCCCGGTCACTTCCGCCGCGCAGGCGTGCACCAAGGCGCGGAGCAGAGTGAGATCCTCAGGGTCCAGCCCCGGGTACTTCGTGCCGCCGCGAACGTTGTTCACCCGGACAGGCTGTTGGGTGAGGGCGGCCATGGTGAGCGCAGTGCGAAGGAGAGCCCCTCCCCCCTCGCCATGCGCCCCATCGATCGTAACCAGTGCCCCTGCGCTCGGCATCGTTTATTGTGACTTGTAGGGAGCTTAGCGTGGCCTTGCGGTCGCTTGGCGGTAGCCTTGCATGGCCCGGAGAAGTTACCGCCTCCACACTCCGCGTCTTTTACGCCACGCAAAGCTACCGCAGGGCCATGCCAAGCTCCCGCCGCCCCTACACCTTCAGCTTGAAGATGAGAAACTCGAGGAGCCGTAGCGCGTACGTCATCATGACGATGACGAAGATGACGAGGAGCATTTCGACGAAGCCCGGCGGCGGGGCGTAGTTTTTCCCCAGCCGGTCGAAGGTGCCGACGGCCACCGCCTTGTTGATTCCCTCGACGACCGCCGTCGTGCCCGCGAGGAGCGGTGTGCGCAGGAGCGCGTAGAGACCGCCGAAGCCCAGGACGAGAAGGGGCAGCCACGCGCGGTACTTGTGGCGCTGGTGCTCGTTGTAGATCACGCAGCTCTTGCAGCGCTGCTTCTTCTGGTTCTCGGTGAGCCGGTTGTTGCGAGGGATGAAGTTCGCGGCGAGGAGCGCGTCCTTCGGGATGGGCTTGTTCTCCATCGCGTTCCGAATGACCTCTTCCTCGCACATGCACCCGACCTTTTCTTTCCAGCAGCACTTCTTCGAGTGGAAGATGGGGCACCGTTCGCGCACGAACTTACGGCAGTAGGGAAGCTGCCAGCACTTGCCCAGGAAGACGTTCTGCCGATCTCCCTCTTCCTTGACCCCCTTGCCGTACTTCAGGCCGTCCGCCTTGACCCCGTGCTTCGCGCGGTTGCGCACTCGGTGGGCGACGTCCACGAGCACGACCGCGATCGCGACGACGCCGAGTATCGTGCCGCCCATCTGAAGCGCGCCGAGCGCCGCGCCCACCGCCTTGCGTTCGGTGTTCGCCGAGAAGACCGCCCCAAGGTAGAGCGGAGCGAAAAAGAGGAGCCCCGCGAAGAGGATTTGGACCGCCCCGAGGAGCTCCTCGCCCCACCAGAGGTAGGTCGAGCCCACGGCGACGGCGATGCTGCCCGCGAGGAGGATCTTTTGGAAGACGGCGACGTTGCGCAGCGCGGCGGCTTCGGGTGGGGGCGTCGCCCCCCCCGCCGCGACGCAGGTGTAGACGAGGAATGCGACGGCGATCACCATTGCGATCGCGCCCAGCCCCAGGACGGTTCGGGCACACGTCGTGAGGAAGTCGGTGAATGCCTCGGAAACGTCCCGGCTGGGCTTACTCATTGGCAGTTACTTCTTGACGCGCTCAAGATAGGAATCCGTGCGGGTGTCGATCTTGAGAATGTCTCCTACGTTGATGTGAAACGGAACCTGCACGGTCGCGCCCGATTCGAGTTTCGCCGGCTTGGTGGCCCCGCCGCTCACGGTGTTGCCGCGCTCGCCCGGGTCGGTCTCAACAACCTCTAGCTCCATAAAGTTCGGCAGCTCGTACCCGAGGATCTCCCCGTTCGCGTTCAGAGCCGTGACCTCCGTTTCCTCTTTGAGGTACTTGACCCCGTCGCCAAGGGTTGCAGACGGCACGGGAATTTGTTCGTAAGTATCGAGGTCCATGAGCACGACGTCGTCGGCTTGCCGGTAGAGGAACTGCATCGGGACCTTTTCCACAAACACGGGCTCGAACCGCTCGCCCGAGCGGAAGGTCCGCTCCAGGATGCGCCCGGTCTTGAGGTTTCGCATTCGCGTGCGGACGAACGCGCCGCCCTTTCCGGGCTTAACGTGCTGAAACTCGACGATGGTGTGGGGGTCCCCGTCGAGGTTGATGTGCATACCGTTCCTGAAGTCGCTGGTGTCAACCGCCAAGTGCTTTCGTCTCCTTAGGGCCGCAGGACCCACCACCCATTTTGACACGGCGTAGTAGGAGAGAGGTAACCAAAGTGAAGCAGGTCTTTCTGTGCCGTTTTTGGCCGCTGGCGTTCATCGCACTTTTCACGCCCCTTGCGCACGCCCAGTTCGTCTGGCCCAACCCCGAATATAACAAGCCGGAGCCCGGGCTGTACAAGGAAGATCCCTTCATCGTGAAGTACCGCAAGAAGTTCTTCGCCGTGCTGCGCGGAGACTCCCCCACCTTCCAGAAGGCGTACGCCGAGATCGAGGCGATCCTGAAAAAGAACCCGAACGACGCCCGCGCGCTCGTCTGGCTGGGCACGGGAAAGACGATCAAAGCGGGCTTCCTGCTGATGAAGGCGGACCGCGCCGGCGCGCTGGGCCTCCTCGCGGACTCCCGTAAAGACCTCGACCGGGCCGTCTCCCTCCGCCCGAAGGACCCCAACATCTACATGATGCGGGCCACCAC
>JAUJNV010000057.1 GCA_030447945.1 Fimbriimonas sp.
GCCGTCCGGCTCCGCCGGAAAGGCAAAGCGCGAAGAGCTTCGCGCACTCCCAAAGGGTGGGCTACCGCAAGCTCGCCATCTCGCGCCGCTTCATCTGAATGAGCGTCCACGCCTTTCCCGCGCTCTCGATCAAGTCGACCATCGTCCGCTCGACCCCCAGCGCGAGGAGCTCCTCGCGCTGCTTCGCCGTCATCGGCTCGTTGCGCCAGCGGCCGGCGGCGGAGATGAGGCCGCCCACGAACGGCCAGACGTCCTTCAGGCGGCGCTCGGCGACTTCGAAAGCGCGCTTGAGCTCGTCGCCGCAGTCGAAGGGACCCTCGTTGCGCAGCGCCGACTCCAAGGTGAGCCAGTGGCGGCCCAAGGGGTCGCATTCGAGGCGGGCGGTGCGGTGCTCTTCGCGGGCGGAGGAGCCGCAGGGGAGGAGGTAGAGGCCGTCGCCGACCTTCATCCACGCTAGGCGGCTTACCTGCGCCATCCCCTCGGGCACGGAAAGCTCCGCGAGGAGGTCAACCGCCGTGAGGGTCGCTCCGAGATCCTCGTACTTCGTCGGGCGGCGGAACATCGCCGCCTGCTGCGCGGGCTCCAGCCGCTCCCACGCCTCCAGCGCCTCGACCACGCCGTGCCCCTCCAGGTCGAAGGCGGGCGGCAAGCCCACCACCGCCGCCACGCTCGGACGCTCCGCCTTCTGCGGGTCCAGCCCCTCCTCTTTCGGCGGCGTCAGCGTCAGGCCGTTGTCCACCACGTCGATCACCACGCAGTCGGCCTTCCCGCTGCCGCGAACCGCCGTGCGGCGGGCGGCGGCGGTGACGACGCCGTCGATGGTGTCCGGAAGCACCCGCAGGCCACGCCCGATGCACTGCGTGTAGAGCGCCCAGCTCTGGGTCGGGCGGAGCATGAGCACGCAGGACGCCTCGGGGATGTCCACCCCTTCGGTGGCGACTTCGACTTTCGTCAGCACCTGCGTCTCGCCGCGGGAGAAGCGGCGGAGGACGCCCGCGCGGACCGCCGTGTGCATCGCGCCGTTCACCGACTCCGCCGAGACGCCGCGCGCGCGGAAAAGCTTAGCGACGTCCTCCGCGTGCTCGACGCCCGTGCAGAAGACGATGGTCCGCCGGTCCCGCGCGACCTGCGCCCAGTGCTCGAACGCCACCTCATTGCGCGCATCCGTGTTCACGGCCTCCTGGAGCTGGCGCGCGTCGTAGTCGCCCCGGCGGACGCGCACTCGCGAGAGGTCCACGTCGGTCGCCACGCGGTACCCCTTGAGGTCGGCGAGCCACCCGTCCTTCACCGCCTCGCGCAGGGTGTAGCTGAAGGCGACCTCCTGGAAGATCGCCTGATCCGAGCCGTGGAGGGGTTTGTTGTCCATCCGATGCGGCGTCGCGGTGACCCCGACCGCAAAGCACCTTCCGTCGAACGCCCCGAAGCGGCGCATCGCGTTGACATACCCCTCGGCCGCCGCGTGATGGCACTCGTCCACGATCATCAGCCCCGGCTCGAACCCCTCCAGCCGCTTCGTCCCCGCCCGCCCCACGGACTGCACGCTCGCCACGACGACCCGACCGCCCGCCTTCGACCGTCGCCCGCCCCCCTCGACCGACACCCCGAGCGAGGGGTTTTGGTGCCCGATGCGCCGCATCGCCTGATCCAGCAGCTCGCGCCGGTGGGCGAGGACGAGCGAGGACTCGCCGTAGGAGCGCTCGAAGTCCCCGATCAGCGCGCTGAAGAGCGTCGTCTTGCCCGTCCCGGTCGGACTCACGACGAGCACGCGCTGGAGCCCACGATCCTTGCAGGCGAGGATGTGCGCCTTCGCCTGCTCCTGATACGGGCGCAGGACGACTTCGGAGGGAATACCTTCGGGCATGGGGGAGCGCCGCGCGAAGTGCGGTGGAAAGGCGAGGTTACCGCCCCCGCCGAGGGGAGTTTTCCCCCTTCTGAAATCAGGCGTTGAGGCGTTCAGGGATGGGCTTGTACCTCAACCCTCAACCCTCTCCGGCAGGACTACTCGACCGGGCGCTCGCTGAGGACGAGCATGTTGCTCAGGTTCCGCCCGGGGCGGATGAGCATCGAGCCGCGGTAGTACAGGCAGGTGGAGGTGCCGCCGTCCATGCTCAGCGCGTCGCGCACGCCTTGCGAGACCATCGCCTTGCCGAACTCGCTCAGCGTCACCTTTTGGCCGGTCGCCATCAGCACGAGCTTGCCCTTCTTCGTGAGCCCGATACCCGTGCGCGACGCGCGGCCCCAGATGCGGCGGTCGCGGAAGCGCTGCGCCTTGGGGTTCGGGCGCACCTTGCCCGCCGAAACCAGCCTGACCGCGCCCCGGATGGCCCACCGGTAGGACTCCCAGTCGTACCGGTGCCGAAACTTCGTGTCGAAGATCCGCACGTTCCCGAACCAGTCGACGCCCACGGCCGACCCCCGCTCCCCTTTGGCGACGAGCTTGCCGTCCACCAACACGTCGGCCACCGGGTAGCCGCTCTGGGGCGCAAAGAACGTGCCCGTGATCGCCACCGCCGGCTGCCGCTGGGCGACGAGGCTCCAGGGGGAGGCCAGGCGGCGCGAGTGGACGGTACGCGTGGCGACGCGGCCCCACGCCCGGTGGGCCTGCACGGCGTGATATTAGTGCTTGCCCTACTTGAACGACGAGTAGGCGATCGGCCGAGATGCGACGCGCGTGGGACCCACAACCGCCAGGGTCAGGGCGCGAGTAAGGTCATTTCTGTCCAAGAAGGTCTAGGTCGGAGAACGTCGTCCCGTTCCGTCGGCTCTGCCGTCCCTCCCCAGAGGACCCTCACCATCACAACGCGCGAGCCCCCTCGGCGCATTGTCCTCCTTAAAGCAGACTAGAGAACCGCCCCTCACCTTACCCAACCCCTTCTGCATCCTCATACTGAATGCGAAGCGGAGGCAAGACGATCCGGCGCTAGCCTAGCCCGAAGAGCACCTCCGGACCCCCTCGCCTTTTGCGAAGCAAAGGGAGAGGGCTGGGTGAGGGTTCTGGGGAGTGACGACTGACGAATGACCATTGACGATTGACACCGGCGGCTTCTCCCCTGAACACTCACCCCCATCACCCATCACCCATCAATCGTCAATCGTCACTTCCCAGAACCCTCACCCCCTGCCCCCTCTCCCGTGACAAACCACACGGGAGAGGGGGTCCCGGAGATTCTCTAAATCGCGGGCGCTTTCCGGCCCAGCACCTGAATCTCCTCCTCGCCTCCCACACGCCCCGTGGCCTCGACGCCCTCGCCGACGATCGCCCGCGTCACTTCCGCTCCCGCACGCACCACGGCCCCGCCGTGGACGATGGCATCCCGCACGACCGCCCCCTCCTCGACCACCGCGCCCGGCCCGAGGATCGTGCCCCGGACGTCTCCCGCGATGTCGCACCCCGGCGAGAGGAGGGAGTCCTCGACCCGCGCGCCGACGCGGACGCAAGCCCCGAGCCGTTGCGCGCTACGTGTGCGGATAGGCCAGGCCGGGTCGTCGAGCCGCAGCTCCTCCGTCCGGTGCAGCAGGTCCTGGTGGCCCTCCCGTAGCTCGGGATGGTCCCCGTCGCGCCAGTACCCTTCCAAGCGGAACTCACGCGCGTCCCCACTCGCGACGAGCGCGGGATCAGCTCGTGCCCGAAGTCCTTCAGCTCGTTCCCGCCCAGCTCCTGGAGGGTGGCAAAGAGACGTCCGGCGTCGTAGGCGAAGACCTCCGTCGTCACAACGTCGCTCGGGGGGTCTTCGGGCTTGTAGGCGAACTCCTCGACGCGTCCCGCGCCGTCCGTCCGGACCACCCCGTAGCGGCTGACGTCTTCGCCGGGGAGGCGCTTCGTCACCATCGTCAGCGCGGCCCGCGCCTCCAGATGCGCATCCACCACGTCGCGCAGGTCGAGCGTGAAGACGTGGTCCGCGCTGAGCACGAGCACCACGTCCGGCCCGAAGGCACGCATAGCGTCCAGGTGCCGGAATAGGGCGTCGGCGTTCCCTTCGGCGAACCCCTCGTCCTCCCCGCCCTGGTACGGCGGCAGCACGAGGAGCCCGCCGCGCGAGCGGTCGAGGTCCCAGGGGCGTCCGTTGGCGAGGTGCTCGTTGAGCGCCTGGGGCAGATACTGCTCCACCACCCACACGTTCTCCAGCCCGCTGTTCGCGCAGTTGGAGAGGGCGAAGTCGATCAGCCGGTACATCCCCCCGAACGGCACGGCCGGCTTGGCCCTCCCCTCGGTAAGCGCCCCCAGCCGGTTCCCCTCTCCGCCCGCCAGGACGACCGCCAACACCTTGGGCCTTGCCACAGGTCTGTGACCGGCGAGACGGGAGGAGGGTTCAGGCCGCGGGCTGGGCGGTGGGTTCGGGTCCCCGTAGGTGCGATATCCTGTCGCGCATCGGGCGCCGGGACGTTGCACTACCGGCACCCGAACGTCCCGGCGGACACCGGTTAGCGGCGGCCCGGTTTTCGCGCGGTGATGGTGTAAACGCCAGCTTCGATCCGGTACGTCGCCCCCACCTGCCTCAGGATCTCTTCGAGCGTCGCCCCGAATGTCCGGTTGCCTCCCATCGTCATCGTCACCTTCCCCCGCAGGTCGGGAGGAATCTTGAACGTGATACCGGTCGACCCGGACAGCTCCTCAAGCGCCGCTCGTACGTCGACCCGCTCCAGGACGAGCTGTTGGAGATCGCCCCGCGCGACCACACGGAGATCCGATTTGCGCACCTTGTAGAGGCGTCTGCTCTGGACGACATACAGGAACCCTCCGTCGCTGGTAACCGCCGACGGCACATTCGGTTCCGGCACGATGGATGAGTGGGATCTTGGGGCAGGGCGTGCCGAGTGGCTCCCCACCGACTCGCGAAGGACGATGTCGTACACGCCGCTCTCAATGCGGTACGTCGCGTCAACCTGCCGCAGAATGTTCTGCAACGCGGTCTCGAGGACCACGTTCCGGAGGCTCACGGTGATGATGCCCTGTACCTCCGGCGAGATCGAGTAGGAGACGCCGGCCCCTCGAAAGAGCGATCTCACCGCTTCTCGCAAGTCCACGTTGTGGAACTCAACCGACGGGATGATCTTTTGGCCGGGATCCTGCCGCCGTGCCGCCCGCCGATCCCCCGGCTTTCCCGGCTCGGCATAAGCCGGGCCGGAAACCAGACTGCCCGCGATGCCCAGCAACGCGACGCCCCCTACCGCGCAAGCGCCCCAAGCCCTGAACGTCATCATACGAAGCCCCCGTCGGCGCCCGGGCGCCCATGGAAGGACTCGCCGAAGGAGCCGGAACGTTCAGAAGCCTGTCCCTCAGATGCAATGATGCTGAGGGCAGGCCTTGCCCAAGAGGCGCGGGCCTACTTCTTGCCGCCACCGCCCGTGCCGCCAGCACCACCGCCACCGCCGCGCGGCGTTCGGCCCTCGCCGGCTCGGCGTGGCCCGCGCAGATCAACATGATTCACCAGCAGGTTGTCCTTCTGCACCTTGAAGAGCCGGTTTCCCTGGAAGATGTACACGTGCGTGTTGTCATCAAGCATGACCGCCGGTCCGCCGAAGCCAGGCCCCATCCCAGGCACGGGTCCGCCCTGTCCGCGCAGCCCCCCCGGAGCTTGACCAAAGCCCCCGCCGACCCCCTGCGGGCCCGCCACCTGGGCATAGGACGAGCTGGAGACGAGCGACCCGCCGACCGCGAGAACCGCCAGGCCCGCGATCACGCAAGCACCAAGACTCTTCTTCGTCAACATAGGAGACCTCCGTGAGGCGCAGCGAAGCGCCTACTCTCCCTGACGCAACGGCGGCCGCCGTGTTCGGCTAGCTTGTTGCAAAGACTGCCGAACCGCGGGCGGAGCGCTTACTGGATCGGCTTGCCGCGCCTCTTCAGCTTCAGATTGAGGTACTTTTGCATCCCCTTCCAAGCTTCGGGGGAGACGATCTTCGCACTGCCGTCGGCGAATGCTACCGTACGCGTCCCATCGGGCCACGCGACCGGGTCGTACAGCATCGGCGTCCTCGAGGGCTCCTCGATGGCGGTTGCCGACACCCCGGAGAGGCTCATATTAAGGGAGAAAGTGCCGGCGGATCGGGGGTTCAGAGTTTGCCACACATCGTCGTTCTTCATGTACGGCCGGGTGACTCTCTGCATGGTCTTGACGCTGTGGACGTAGGGCATCACGTCGTCGTGTTCTGGAAGATAGATCAGGATGGCGGTGGCCGCCTGCTTGACGTTGGACAAAGCTTGAGTCCGCTTGGCATGGCTCATCGCGGCTTCGCCCTTCTGCGACAATCGGGTGAGGATCCCGAGGTACTTCTCGCGGTTCAGCTCCGGGAACGGCTCGATGGAGCCGATCTGGTCCGCCTTCATCAGCTTGAGCTTGAGCCGCGTGCTCTTCAGAGGCTTCCCTTCCGAGAACGCTCGCAGGTCGTCGAGCGAGGGCTCGAGGATGTAGGTGACGACGAAGTCTTGGGCGTAGACGCGGACGGTCTCGCTGCGCGTCCAGGCGACGGGCAGAATTTCGAAGAGTTGCTCCATGCGCCGGTTCTCGGCCCTACTGGAAAGTCCCAGGGAGCTCAACTGGAAGGCGTAGCTCGAGTAGTAGTCGCCAAAGACGCCGCTGCTCTGCTCCTTCAGCTTGAGCGGGCGATAGTCCGCGCCCAGCTCCGAAGCCTGGACCGTAAGGGGAAGGTTCGTCCCGGCGAATGTCGGGGCGTCCTGCGCGGCCGTCAGGCAGCACGGGAGCGTTAGCGTTAAGGATAGGAACAAGCTACGATAAATCATCTTCGGCCTCCTGCAGCATTATAAGGCCGATTGCCGACTCTTCCGTGAATCGCGGGACATTGCGTTCTCCTACGAGAATGTGTGACAAGCTCCGGCCCCCCTCCCCCTCCCGCGCAAGAACCATCGCGGCAAGGAAAGGGGGTCCAGAAAGACGCCGCGAGCCCTCTCAGGTCGTTGAGCCCCCACCCCTACCTCTCACCTCACAACCTGCAACTTGACGCCTTCAACCCGTGCCCCCGGCAAGTCGCCGCACGAGCGCTACCGTCAGTCTCGCCAGCTCGGACGGCCCGTCGCGGTGCATGATCTCGTAGCCGTGGGTGTTCTCCATCGGGATGCCCAGCGTGATCGGGCGCGCGCACAGGCCGCGCGCGGCGGCGCAGGAAGCGTCGCTCCCTCCGCGGGAGAGGACTTGGAACTGGAGGGCCATCCCCAGCTCGCGGCCCAGTCCGTCTAGCATGTCCCCGTCGCCGGCCCCCATTGCCGCGTAGCCGTCGCGGGCCCAGACGGTCGGCGTGGCGGTCAGCGCGATCGGCGCGTCGGGCACGGAAGCGCCCAGTTCCAGCGCGATGCACACCTCCGGGCGGGATTCTCCCAACAGGTACAGCGCTCCTTCCCCGCCTACTTCTTCTGAGGTGGTGGCCGCGAACAGGACGTCGGCGGTATCACCCAGGGCTTCGAGGGCCAAGAGCCACGCGACGAGGTCGGCGCGGTCGTCCAGGAAGTGCCCCGCGACAAACTCGCCCAGCTCGGTCAGCGTCCGGCGCGAGCGGGCGATGACGACGCGCGTGCCCGGGCGCACCCCCGCCTTGGCCAAATCAAAAGGCGAACGTCCGGTAAAAACGTGAGCCTGATCCCAGCCGAGCGGCCTCTCCCTCGCCCACTGCACGGTGGACGAGGGATCGCTCGTGTGGATGGAGCCGAACGAGAGCACGCCCGGCAGGATCTCTTCCCGCGCGAGCACGTCCACCGGGCCCTCGCCGCACTTCCAGGGGTACAAGCCCCCGAGGTTCGTCACCCGCAGGCTGCCGTCCGGCTCGATCTCGCGCACCATCAGGGCGATCTCGTCCATGTGCGCCGTGACGACGATCCTCGGGCGTCCGTCGCCGAAAGGCACGAGGAGGTTGCCCTTCGCATCGGTGCGGTGATCGAGGCCCCGCCGCCCGAGGTGAGCCTCCAGCGCGCGGCGCACCGCCTCTTCTTGGCCGGGCGGGCCGGGGAGGGAAACCAGCTCTTGGAGGAGGGCGGCGGAGTCCACGGCGGTATGTTAGCCGCCTGGCCGTTTCGTCGGCTAATCGCCGGGCGCCTTCGCGGGCTAATATGGGCTGTGCAACGCAGCCTTATCGCGCTCACTCTCCTCGTCGGCGCCCCTCTCGCCGTCGCTCAGATCACCCCGGAGCGCACCTACAACGGCGTCGACCGTCCCTTCAACGTGCGGGTGGCCGTACCGGCGGGGGCGAAGGGAACTCTGGAGATCCGTCTGCTTGAGGCGCCGGGCGCCGATGTGCTCGCGCGGGCGAGCGTCAAGCCGGGCCGAGTGAACCTCGCGAAGGCCCTGCCCGACCTCTGGAAAGCGAAGGCGCCGCGCGTGCTGCACGCCCAGCTCTACGTCGGCGGCCGGGCGGCCGGGCCGTCCCTTGTGCTCCAGCCGCTGATCAACGTATCGCTGGCGAGGCTCAAGGGGACGGGAACCGCCGCGACCATCGAGTTCGTTCCCGACGAGGACAAGGCGTACGCGGGCGTCCGGGCTTGGGTGGACAAGCACGTCCTCCTCGACACGACCCTCGGGCAGATCGAGTTCCGCATGCGCCCCGACGCCGCGCCGAACACCGTCTGGAACTTCCTGGAACTCTCGTGCGGGGCGGCTTCTACACCGACATCATTTGGCACCGCGTGGTGGCGAAGCGCAAGGACGGCACGCCGTTCGTAGTCCAGGCGGGCGATCCCACCGGCACCGGAAGCGGCGGCCCCGGCTACACCTTTCCGCTGAGCCGAGCCGGCTCCCCCATGATTTCGGGGTGCTCTCGATGCGCGCGACCGACCCGAACACCAACGGGTCGCAGTTCTTCGTCGGCCTCAGCCGCGAGGGCACGAAGCACCTCGACGGCCGCTACGCCGCCTTCGGTGAGGCCGTCCGGGGCTCCCGCGTCATCCTCGCGCTCGCCGCGGTCAAGGTCGGCGAAGCGGACCGCCCCCTGAAGCCGCCCCGCATCCGCTCCGCCCCGCCTCGCCGACGCCGCGCCCTTCGGCACCGGCCCCCGCCCCTACGGCGGCCCCCGTCCCCTCGGCCCAGTGTGGCGGCCCGCGATAGTCGCGGCTAGCGGCGACCGGCGCACCCTTCTCGATTCGGCAAGGGATCAGCCGTGAGCCAGTGACTCCGCTCTTCCCGAGGGTCACGCGGAGAATCGCCGTGCGGCGCTCGGCCGGCGTCAGGCTGTCGAAGACGAAGTTCCCCAGGGAGTAGGCGACGAGCGCCCTCCCGACTCGCTCGACCGGCTGAAGCACGTGGGGTCCGTGCCCGAGCAGGAGGTCGCGCCTGCGTCGGCGGCGATGCGAGCGAACCGCCGCTGACGGGCGCTGGGTACGGTGCTGCCCTCGACCCCCCAATGCAGGGAAAGGACGAGCACGTCCGCACCGGCGCGGGCCTGCGACACCTTGCGGCGCAAAGTCTCCTCGGAGAGGACCGATTGCGGCGCGTAGTCCGCGAGGGCGAGGAACCGTACGCGCAGCCCGCGCGCGAGGAGGTCTCTCGGCTCCCCTTCCAGCGGGGCCAGGCCCGCCCGGCGCAACGCACGCCGAGTGTCGGCCAGGCCCGCCGGGCCGCAGTCGAGGGCGTGATTGTTCGCCAGCGAGAGGATGTCGAATCCCGCCCGGCGCAGGCGCGGCGCCCAGGACTCGGGCGCCCGCAGACGAATAGCCTTGATCGCCTCGAACGGCCGCGCCGTCAGCGGGCACTCCAGGTTGCCGAACGCCAGATCCGCCCGGCGGAGCAAGGGCGCCACGGAGGCGAAAGGGTAATCACCGCCGATCCGCGCGAACCGGCGCTGGACATGGCGGCCGGGCATCACGTCACCGACGGCGACGAGCTCGACCATCGGTAAGGCCAAGGCAGTTAACGCGAGGATGGTGAGCATGAGTGGCATTACGGATCCCTAACCTCCGGACCCCCTCCTCAAAGTGGTTCGTCCTTGAGGAGGGGGTCTCCGAGGGGCATGGGGTACAGGGTGTGGGGTGCGGAGACCGAGGGAGCCATCTCTGGCCTCAGCCATCACCCATCACCTATGATTCTCCGCACCCCACACCCCACACCCTGCACCCTGCACCCTGCACCCTGCACCCCGCACCCCGCACCCCCCGGAGCTACTCGTCCGTGCTGCGCAGGCGCTCGTTCACGAAGAAGCTCCGTTGCCACTTAGGGCGGGGCGGGGCTTTCTTGGCGTTGAGCCGGGCGCGCCACTTCTCGTCCGTCAGCCGCTCGGAGGTCGGAACCAGGAACTCGTAGTAGCTGAAGACTGAGCCTCGCGCCAGGTACAGCTTGCCATCGATGGGCACGATGGCGAGGAGGTCGTCCGCCCGGCCCGTCGCGGCGGTGACCGCGTAGGGGTCCGCCGTGTGGAAGTCGGCGACGAGGGCGATATCGAGGTCGTCGTTCGTGAGGGTCATGGTACGGTCCCGACCCTCCTGCAGCATGCTGTGGAGCGGGTCGGCGATAGCCGCCTCGATGTGGCGGATGCGCAGGTGCTCCGCCTTCGTGAGCCGTTCGTTCCGCAGCTCTTTCACCGACACCGCGCGAAGGAACGTCAGCAGGTTTAGGAACTCCGCCATGCTCTTCTTGGAGTGCACGCTCAGGAGGTCCCGGGCGAGCAGCTGGCGCTGCGTGCCCTTGGTGAGCGCGATCAGGCGATCGTAGAACGGCACGTGCGGGACGACGTAGCCGGGCGTGTACGGGACCTCCTCGTCTCCGCCGCCCATCTCGGACACCGACTGCTCTCCGTAGAGAAGCGTGTCGTGCCGCAGCTCGGTCCACCAGCCGAGGGCCGACTGAAGCGCGAGATCGCCCCACGCGGGCTTTTGCATGAAGCTCGGGTAACCCTGAGGTACGGGCTCAAGGGTTGCCTTGAGGGCGTAGAGCCAGCCGTAGTAGAGGTTCGACTGCCACGTCGCCTCGGGCAGCGCCGCGAACTCGGCGCGGAGGATCTGCCGCTCAGGGTCGTACTCGGCCCACCCCTTCGGGTTGTACTGCGCCGGGTTCGCATCGATAATCGCACGGGCGCGTGTGGAGCCGAGCACGTCCATCACGTCGAGACCGGAGACGACGGGGCGGACGACCGGCGCCGTGAGCCGTTGGAGGATGTCGGAATCCGGGATGTACCTCTGGCCCATAAACTTGAACTGGAGCTCCGGGTCGGAGTAGTTCTGATCCACAGTGCGACGGGCCTTGATGCGTGGCTGGTGGCGAGCCGCCAACTCGGCGACGAGACGGTCGTAATCCTCGGCATCCGGTGTAGCGAGCACGGTCGCGGCAACGCTTTGGAGCGTGGATGGAGTGAGCGAGTTCGAGGCGCCCACGAAGAGCGTCGTGGGCTCGTAAATCGCCTCCCATTCCTTATCCAGCCCCGACTCCTTCAGCCCGCGCACGAGGAGCAGCGCCATCCGGATGTTCCGCGGGCGGGGCTTGAGAACCCCCTCCTCCCGCGCCGCGAGTTCGAACGGGACGAGGCCGTACCACATCATCGCGCGGAAGAACGTCTTCAGCTTCTCCGACTTCGTGTAGTGTCCGCGCGCGATGAACTGGGTGAAGTCCACCTTCTTCTCGAAGATCGCGCTCTCGGCCGAACCGCGGGCGCCCCGTGCGGCACCCAGGTCCTGGCGCAGCATCCCTAGCGCACCTTCAGGAATCTGCCCGGTACCGCCGAGAAGACGATCGGCGACGCCGAAGTAGGCCACGTTCCGCAATGCTGCGTCCTTCCACTCGCCACTCGCCAAGGCGTGGTCCTGGACCGCCTTGGCCAGCATGCCGCTCGTGAGCCGCTTCAGCTTGGGGAGCAGCTTGTCCTGCTCCATCGTGCGCAGGGTCGCGTCGTAAATGACGTGGTACAGGTGCATCGCCGCGTCAGGCGTGACGCAGGACGGCAGGTTCATATAGTCGTTCCGGCCGTACACCCACTCGAAGGCGATGCTGTCGCTCGGCGCGACGACGAAGAGGTTCCGCGCCAGCATCGCCCGGTGCGCGGGCCGCAGCCCCAACGCCTTGGCGAAGGCAGTTCGATTGACCACCTCCCGCAGGTCGGGCGAGACGGTGTAAGGCGCGTTGCGCGCCTGGCCGGGGGAAAGGGTAGCCAGCGCAAATGCGGCGGTGAGGGCGAGAGGGATCTTCTTCATTTCGGTTCCGCCACAGCATAGCTCTGCCCGTCCGCCCTCACGAGGACTCGGCCCCGATCGAAGCCCTTCAAAGTCGCTTTTTTCCATGAGCCCCGCTCCCACTGCTTATGAAATCCGAATCCACTCCAGCGCCAGGCGGTGAGGCAGAGCGTCCCTTCGAGGCGATGCTCCAGCGTAAAGAGCGTCGCGTGGCCCTCGCCGGGCAGGGTGCCGACGAGGAAGTCGTCGAACCGCCGCCCCATCGAGGAGCCGCGCCATTTGGGAAACACGCGCCCGCCGTCGGTGCCGTACACGAAGAGGCAATTGTGCGCTTTGGGCCAGCCGTGGGTGGACTTGTGCAGCCCGATCAGGATCTCCTTGCGTCCGTCTCCGTCGAGGTCCGCGACCCGCACCTTCCAGGGCCCCGACTTGCGGCGGATGCCGCGCCAGACGATCCGTTTCCCTTCCCGCACCTCGATCGTACGCTCGCAGGAGCGGTCGAAGGTCAGAGTGAACATCCGCCCGTTCCCGAGCAGGTGGTCGTGCAGGACGAAGGGAGGCATCTCGAAGACTATAGCGTCTGGCTTTACGCCCGCAGGGCG
>JAUJNV010000058.1 GCA_030447945.1 Fimbriimonas sp.
AATCAGCCGCCCCACTGGGTTATCCGCGAGGGCGCTCACGAGCGCGGTGTCGAGGCCGAAGGCCCGCTTGAGCCCCCGCGCGACGTTGTACTCGCCGCCCCCTTCCCAAGCGCGAAACTCGCGCGCCGTCGCCACGCGGCCCTCGCCGGGGTCCAGGCGCAGCATCACCTCTCCCAGCGCGACGAGATCCCAGCGGCACCCGGCCCTGTCCCTGACCTTCAGCACGCTAGGGCCCACCCTCTAGCGCCGCCCGTACCTCCTGCTCGCGGGGCCCCTCGTATTTCGTCGTGGCGACGCCCTTGGGGTCGATGACCGGCCGGGCGTCGCGGTCGAACTTGATCAGCTCGGGCTTCACGCCGTCGGGCGTTCTCCAGCCGATCCACCGCGCGTCCATCCAGCCGACTTTGGCGGGCGGCCCGGCCAAGTAGGAAGCCGCTTTCAGCTCCCCCGCCCGCTTTGCGAAGTAGTCGCGTTCGGAGTCGTAGGGCGGCTTGTTCAGGAGGTATTGGACCAGGCCCAGCGCGAGCACCACGGCCAGCCCCACCGCCCACACCGCCGCCACCGTCAGGCGCGGGTTGCGCGGCTCCCGCGGGACGCCCGGCTCCAGCCGCGGGAGGATCACGTGCATGGCGGCGAGGCCCACCAGGTACAGCGTTCCCGCGAGCAGGAACGGGAGCGCGTACGAGCCCGTGAGCGCCACGGAGCGGCCCACGAGGAACTGAAACAGCGATGCGCCGATGACGCCGAAGGCGGTGATGACGCCCACCGCCATCGCGACCGCCGAGCGGGGAAGAGCGTCGGAGACGACGGTGTAGACGTTCGAGGACCAGCCCTGATGCGCGGCCGCCGCGAGGGCGATGGCCGCCACGGCGAACCAGGCGGAGGGGATCGGGCCGACGGTAGGGGTATCGACGAGACGGCCTACGAAGATCACCGGCACCGCGCCGAGGGCGCACACGAGCATCGCCAGCTTGCGGCCCGCCGTCACGCTCGCGCCGCGCTTGATGAGCCGCGAGGAGAGCCACCCGCCGAAGATCGCGCCGACGTCGGCAAACAGATAGATGGCGACGAGCGCGGTCGCCATGATCGCGGGCGAGAGATCGAATTCGTCCACCAGGAACTTCGGCATCCAGGTGAGATAGAACCACCAGGGGGCGTCCGTAAAGAACTTCGCCGCCGAAACGCCGTAAAGCGGGCGGTAGCGGAAGAGGGCGGCGTAGCTGACGGCCTCGGTCGGCTCCGGCGGATCGCTGCGGATGTAGGCGAGCTCCGAGGGGGAGACCTTGGGGTGGTCCTCCGGCCGGCGGTACATCCGCTGCCAGAAGAAAAGCCACACGATGCCGACGCCGCCGAGGATGAGGAAGCAGGCGCGCCACCCGAGCGTCGCCGCGAGAAGCACCGTGAGCGGGGGCGTGATGACCGCGCCGACGTTCGAGCCGCAGTTGAACCAGCCCGTGGCGAGCGCGCGCTCCTTTTTCGGAAACCACTCCGACACCGTCTTGACAGCCGCCGGGAAGTTGCCCGCCTCGCCCACTCCGAGCAGCGCCCGGATTCCCGTGAAGCCCGCGATCGACCCGACCAGCGCGTGGCCCATCGAGGCGAGGTTCCAGACCAGGAATGTGACGCTCAGCCCCTTGCGCGTCCCGACCCGGTCGACGAAGCGGCCCACGAAGATCATTCCGATGCCGTACGAGAGCAGGAAGCTCACGTTGATGATCGCGAGATCCGTCGGGCCCATCCGCAGGTCGTCCTGGAAGAAAGGCACCAGGTTCGCGAAGAGCTGCCGGTCGAGGTAGTTGATCGTCGTGGCGAAAAACAGCAGCGCGCAGATCGTCCACCGGTAGCGCGTGGCGGGCGCCTCCTGTGCCCCAGCGGCTGCGTTCTCGTCTATCAACATCGCCTACGTCCCGCGAGCATTATGCCTTTGAACTCCAAGCGTACCGCATCCCTTACGCGCGCAGCGCGTGTAGCCGTCGCCCTGCGCGACGCCTGGGCCTAAGTCCGATACGACCGGACCTACGCAGCATGCACCATGCGGCTCCCCAGATACTGGTGTGCTTAAAGAAAAGCCCCCGCGTCCCGCAGGACGACGGCTACACGCGCTGCGCGCGCAAGGGGATGCGGAATGCTCCCCGAGAGCTAGCTGTTCACGCCGGACGCGAGGTAGCCGCCGTCGATGGCGATGGTTTGGCCGGTGATGAAGCTCGCGGCGTCGGAGGCGAGGAAGACGGCGGCGCCGACCACCTCGCTGGGCCGGCCGTAGCGGCCCATCGGGGTGCGCTGGAGGATCTCCGCGCCGCGCGGGGTGCCGTCGAGCAGCTTCGCGTTGAGCTGAGTGGGAAGACCCCGGGCACGAGCGCGTTCACCCGCACCCCCTCGCCTGCCCACTCGCAGCCGAGGCTGCGGGTCAGGGACAGCACCGCCGCCTTTGACGCGCTGTAGGCCGCCACTTGGTGAAAGGCGAGGAAGCTGGAGAGGGAGGCGATGTTGACGATCGAGCCGCCCGCGCCGGCGCGTAGTGCGGGGAAGAAGAGACCTGGCAGGCGCGGAGCGTGCCCGCGAGGTTCACGTCCATCAGCGCGTCCCACTCCTCGCCGGGAATTTCGGCCGTCGGCCTCTTCAGCGTGACTCCCGCCGCGTTGAGCAGGATGTCCACGCGCCCAAACTCCCCGAGAACCTGCTCGCTCAGCGCCTCCAGAGAAGCCCGGTCTCGCACGTTGCATGGGCAGTGCAAGGTTCGCCGCCCTAAGACTTGGACATCCGCGCAAGCGTCTGCGACTTCACCGGCGTGTCGTCCCGTCGGGATCACGTCCGCCCCCGCCTCGGCCAAGCCGATGGCGATGGCGCGCCCAGGCCGGATGTCGCCCCCACCGCTACCGCGACCTTGCCTTCAAGTCCGTGAAGTTCCGCTTCATGCCTCTTCCTCGATGCTGGTCAAGCCCAGGTACGCCCGCGCATTGTCCGCGAGCAGCGCCCTCGCGTCCCGCTCAATCTCGTCTTGAGTGGGTGTCATTCCGTCCTCCGCCAGCCTCTCGTAGGAATCGGCGAGGGCGTCGGCGATCGCCCGGCGCGAGTGCCGCCACTTATAGATCAACTGCTCCAGCACCCGCGCGTCGGAGTGCTGCGGCAGGAACGACGTGCCGAGCATCTCCAGCCGCATTCGCGTGATCTCCGAGATGAGCGAGGGGGTTGTTCAGGAACCACCAGCAGCCGAACGGCATGAGGTTGGCGAACTTGCGCGCGAGCACGCAGAGGGGGTGCTGATCCTCGCGGGCGAGGAGCGTCACGAGGAACCGGTTGCCCGGATAGTCGCGCAGGAGGGCCTCCAGCTCCTCGAGGTTCGTGCTTCCGCTGCCATCCCCCGCAAGGCCGAGGCGTGGGTTCACCGCGCGGCGGACGCCGATCATCGCGGCGAACGGCAGATCGTGCTCGGCGCTGAAAAGGAGCACCGCCTCGCGCAGCAGGAGATCCGCCCGCGGGTCGCTCAGCGTGAGGTCCGGCGGCAGGGATGCCGCGAGATATCGCGGCCGCATCCGCTCGACCCAATTGCTGAGGAAGCGCCGGACCTCCTGCAGCGTGCCGTCGGTAATCTCGGCCTGCACCTGGTACCCCTCTTCCCGCACCCGCGCCCAGGTGCGGGGCCAGGCGAGCAGGAGAGAATCGAGCCGGAGGGCGGCGTGGAAGCGATGGTCTAGCGCCCGGCGGTTCTGCCACACCGGACGCTCGGCCGGGTCGAAGGGGTCGTTCGTCGCGACCACCTCCGCCACGCCCGCCAGATCCAGCACACGAGCCAGGTGCTCCCCCGGGTCCTGCGCCGCGAAGAACGCGCGCGCCTCGCGCAGGTCCTCTGCCCGCGGGTCGAGCCCCAGGGCGGTGAGGACGCAGGCGACCCCCGACGTCGCCTCGGAGAGCGGCGTACGCTCGATAAAGAGCGTCCGCCACACGATCTCCGCCTGCTCCGGCTTCGAACTCGCGACGAAGGCTTCCGCCGGAATGTCCGGTCGGAAGCGGAAGCGTCTCGGCCACGAGGTAGTGGTAGGTGAGAAGCTCGTCGATCCCCCACAGGTTCAGCGCGCCGAACTCCGGCGCGAACAGGTGCGTGTGCAGGTCGAACACGGGCGCCCCCTGCACCGCCTCGATCACCCGCTGTCTTAGGCTCACAATGGTCTCCTTTGGGAGTGCGCGAAGCTCTTCGCGCTTTGTCTTTCCGGCGGAGCCGGAGGGCGTTGCGCCGTGGGTAACCCCGGGGAGCCGGACGGGGCTCCGCGCTTTGCCTTTCCATGGTCCGACGGCGCTCCGCGCCAGATGCGAAGCGCGAAAGGCTTCGCACACTCCAAAGGGGGCGGGGGCAAATCTAACATGGGATCTCCGGGCGGCGGTCGTCGTTGGGGTCGGCCCAGTCCAGGTTCGGGACCGTCGGGCTCCAGCCGGGGCGGAGGGGGTCCTGGTCGTAGGGGTAGCCGCCGAGCCTCTGGTAAGCTCGGCGTACTCGGCGAGCTTGTCGCGGTTCAGCCCCACCCCGAGCCCCGGGCTCTTCGGCACGCGGACGGCGCCGTTCTCTAACGCAATGACGCCGCCTTCGTCTTTGTCGACCGTCTGGTGGTGATTGTGGGCGCGGGCGGCGAGGGTGAGTGTGGGCACCCCCCCCCCCTGGTGGACCAGCGGCGCGCGAGGGAGGCCCCCCGCCCCCGACGAGTGGACGGCAACCCCCAGCCCAAACGTCTCGCAGATGCCCGCCGCCTTGATGCAGGGGCGGATGCCGCCCCAAAACGTCGTATCGAGCAGAACCACGTCCACCGCCGTGTCCAGCACGTTCGCCGCGAGCTGCTCAAAGCTCACGACGACCGTGTTCGTCGCGAGGGGCATGCGCACCTTCTCGCGCGTGCGGCGCATGGCGTTCAGGCCGAAGACCGGGTCCTCCAAGTAGTCGTTGTCGATGTCTTCGATCGCCTGCCCGAAGCGGATCGCGCCCTCCGTGGACCACGCGCCGTTCGGGTCGAAGCGGAACCGGTCCCCCTTCAGCGACTCCGCGACCGCCCGGTACGCCTCCAGCTCGAAATCCGGCGGAAAGACGCCCCCTTTGAGCTTGTGCGAGGTGAACCCGTACCGCGCCTTGAGGTCGCGTGCGCTGGCCACGAGCTGGTCGACCGTCCGGACCTCGCCGGCGCCGTCGGCGGGGCTGGGGTAGCGGAAGAAGAGGTAGGACGCAAACGGCACTCGGTCCTGAAGCCGTCCGCCGAGGAGGTCGCACACGGGCACGCCCCACTTCTGCCCGAGGATGTCCAGGCACGCAAACTCCAGGGCGGCGAGGACTTGGGTGCGGTTGTTATAGAGGGAGGCCGTCGGGTTCGCGATCAGGAAGCGCATCCACTCGAGCTGCGCCGGATCGTGCCCCACGAGGTAGGTCTTCATCGCGCGGAACACGGCCTCCGCCGACTCGCCCCCACCCCCCATCTCCCCGAGCCCGACGATCCCCTCGTCCGTCTCGACCTCCACCACAGTCCGCACGAACCGCCCCCAGTGGCACCCGTTGGCGTGCCGCAGCGGCGCTTCCAGCGGCACGGTAACCGTCGTCGCGCGGATGTCGGTAATCCTCATCGCGAGGAGAGTATGAACGCGGACGTCGCTACTTTGGCCGGTAGCGGCTTTTCGTTAGCTGCTCGCCCACACGACGATCGCCACCGCCAGCGAGATGGCGCTGAGCAGCCCCACGGCGGGTACGTTACGCCCGGCGATCATCTCATGCAGGCGCACCTTCGGCAAGAACAGCAGGTCGGACACCCAAGTCACGACGGCGAGAAGCGCGAGGCCGAACAGGTAGTACGTCCCGAAAGAGAGCAGGTCGCTCGTCAGCGTGGTGCTGTCGCCCGCCACGCTGTTGTTCACGATCACGCCGAGCGCAAGTAGCCGCCCGCCCAGCAGCACGCCTGCCGCGACGTTCCCGGCCGCGATCTCTTCACGCACGCTCCACCGGGTGAACCGGGCGTGCAGCTCGAACGCCACCAGCAGTCCGACCTGCCCCAAGGCGGCAAAGAGAGCCGCCGAGGCCAGGCTCCCCTCACCGGAGAGCGCTCCCGCGACGATAAGGCCCGTCGCGGCGAACTGCCCAAACTCGACCGCGCCCACGGCGAGATTGTTTTCGCAAATCGCGTCGTGGGTCCGCAGGCCACGGAGCATGATTCGCTCGTTCAAAACCTGCGCCAGGAGCAACAGGGCGATCAGCAGGACTCCATCCTGGGCCAAGGCGAGGAGATCCTCCCCGAACGATTCTCCCGGCTGGACCAGCGATGCCGCGAGCCCGATCGCCAAGCCGAGGTACATGCCCGCGCGGCGCAACGCCAGCGCGCCGTTGCTCCGCTCGCGGATCTCCTGGTCGTCGTCGAAGCGGGTGAGCAGATCGGCGAGCAGCTTGGCCACCAGCACGAACAGCACGGCAACGGCAACGAATGCCGCGCTCCGTCCGAAGGGCACCCAGTCCACGTAAAGATTCATCGCTAACTCCCGTTTTCGCACCACGGCGTATCCCGCCGCGAGAAGCTGTCCCGGCGAGACCAGTATGGATGGCCCAAGTGGATTTAGAAATGTACGCCTTCCCCCAGCCGCACGGCCTCCCGCCTCTTCTCATACCGGACGGCACCTGGTTCACAGGTGGCCGGAGACGACGGGTATATCGGGAGAAGGTGGACGGAGTAACGCGAGACGCGTCGAGCCTCGAGTTCCCTCACGTGCGCAGGGAAGTGCTGGGTCTGCTCAGAGACCTGTCCGACCGTGAGTACCAGCGCAAAGCCTGGGCGGGACCCGACGCCGAAGACAGTTTCGACAACACGATCACCTACCTGGAGATGTTTCAGTGCCTCGACGGCGAAGCGGTAAAAGACATAGGCAGCGTGTACTTCGACGAGAGCGAGGCCGCAGCCATCGACCGCCTCGCGGTCACCGTACACGATCTTATCAAAGCCGTCGGGAAGATGGGGCCCGACGAGGCCTTCCTGCGTCACCCCTTGTACGACGACGTGGTGCAAGCCGCCCAGGAAGCGCACCAGGCCATGGAAAGAGATCGGTCGGCCCGCCCATAAGCTCCAGAAGCCGTGGGGTCGGGTTAACCTCTTCTTCGGAGGGTACGCCCGCAGGGCGTGTAGCCGTCGCCCTGCGCGACGCCTGGGCTTACCTGCGGCACGACCCCACCTGCGAAGGGCGTACGGGAGGCTCCGCAGAAACTGGTGTGCCTTTAGTTGGGTTCAGGCGTCGCGCAGGACGACGGCTCCACGCCCTGCGGGCGCACCCCTCCGAAAGAGATAATAACCGGGCCAAACCCTCACATCAATCAGTAGCTACGGACGAAAGGAGTTATTCCCTTAACCCCCGCCCTGCTGTAGTCGCAGGTCTTCAGCCTGCGCAAGAGCTTGTGGCTACAAACCCACGCCCTTGGAGAACGAGAATCCCTGCGCAGGCTGAAGACCTGCGACTACAGCAGGGCGGGGGGCTGGGGGAGCGCACGTAATCCGGCGGTTTCTAAACGAAACGGCTACAATCCACACCCTTCGATGGGAAGGCGGGAGGCTGCGGGGAGATCACGTTACTGGCGGCCCTTGCCGGTGCGGTGGTGACGAGTGGGCCGCACCTGAAGGTCCCGATCGTGGGGTGCTCCCGGTCTCCGTTTCACAGACTGCCATGAACCGAATGTTTGCTCTCTTCGGAATCGTTCTCTTTGCCTCGCCCGGCGTCGGCCAGACGCCTTCGGTGGCATCGGGCGGAGTGCTTCGGTTTGAGCAAGCCGCCTACGACGTTCGGTCGTACGACGTGTCCCTCGCCATCGACCCGAAGACGAAGACCATCGCCGGCACCACGGTGATGACGGCGGTCTGCACCATTCCGACGAACACGATCCTCGTCGACCTGGACACGCCGTACCGGGTGGGCGAGGTGACCGACGGCGCGGGCCGCGCTCTCCGATTCGAGCGGACGAGCGATGCGATCCGCATCTGGTTCCCCCGGTCCAAACAGCCCCACGACCGGATCGTGACCTCGATCTCCTACGCGGGCTCGCCCCGCGTGGCCCCGCAGCCGCCCTGGACCGGCGGCGTCGAGTGGAAGCAGACGGCGGACGGTTCGCCCTGGATCTCCGTCTCGCTGCAGGGTGAAGGCGCGGACCTGTTGTTCCCGGTGAAGGACCATCCCTCGGATAAGGCCTCCACGGCCGCGATGCACCTCACGGTGCCCCATCCGCTCGTCGCCGTCGGCCCGGGAAGGCTGGAGCGCGTCGCCCGGCACCCGAACGGAACGTCCACCTACCACTGGCGCATGTCGGCCCCGATCCCGAACTACTCGATCGTCTTCAACGCCGCCCCGTACCGGCTGATCACCGACCGGGCAATGTCCGTCGCGGGGGGCACGATGCCGATCTGGCTCTACATCCTTCCTGAGAACTTCGCCAAGGGCCGGCGGCTGATTGAGGAGGCGAAGAAGTACCTCGCCTTCTACGAGAAGTATCTCGGCCCCTACCCCTTCCGCTCGCAAAAGCTCGGGATCGTCGAAACGCCGCACCTGGGTATGGAGCACTCGACGGCCATCGCCTACGGCAACCGGTTCCGGTACGACAAAGACGGCACAGACTGGCTGCTGCTCCACGAGTTCGGCCACGAGTGGTGGGCGAACCTGGTGACCGCGCCCGACTGGAACGATTTTTGGATCCACGAGGGGTTCCAGAGTTACATGGACAGCCTGTATCAGGAGCACATCCACGACCAGGCCGCCTACCTCCAGGCCATGAAGCGCCGCGTCAAGGGCCTTGTGAACCGCCAGCCCGTCGCGCCGCGGGAAGCGAAGATGGCCTACGAGGTCTACAAACTGGGGCCGGACTTCGCTAAAGGCAACCACGACATCTACGGCAAGGGCGCCCTGATCCTCCACTCCCTCCGGTACCTGATCGGGGACGCGGCGTTCTTCCGGGCGCTCCGGCGCATGGCGTATCCGACCCCGGCCACCGCGTCGGCCCCCGACGCGGAAAAACCGAGGTTCGCGACGACGAACGACTTTCTCGCCATCGCGGAAGAGGAGTCGGGCCGGGACCTCGACTGGTTCTTCGAGCTGTATCTGCGCCAGCCCAAGCTACCGACGCTCATGACCGAAACGAACGGCAACTCCCTCCGTCTGCGGTGGGACACCCCGGACAACCTCCCGTTCCCCATGCCGATCGACGTCGAGGTGAACGGCAAGCTCGAAAGGGTGGAGATGCGCGGCGGGCGCGCGACCCTCACCTTCACCGGAGCCCAGCCCGTCATCGACCCGAAAGGCTGGGTCCTGAAGGCGGAAGGGAAGAGATTGTAGATTGGAGATTGCAGGTTGGGAAGAGCCGCGGGATGTGCAAGTCTGCCGTCCGAAATCTCCCATCTCCAATCTACAATCTCTCTAGGGCGCGCTGACTCCGAACAGCGTGGCGGGGGGGGTTGGTGGAGGTGGGGGGATGGGGTTCGCAGCTTTCCATGGCCGGGACGGCCATGGAACTCACGGGCGGGACGCCCGTGCCACCTGAAAGAGTGGTGGAGATTAGGGGATTCGAACCCCTGACCTCTTCCATGCCATGGAAGCGCTCTCCCAACTGAGCTAAATCCCCACTCGACGAACCTCTATTAAACCCCACCCGTCGCGGACGCGACAAGGCAAGTGGTTATGGGTTGCCGGTTGAAGGTGAAGAGTTCGATCACGGGGAGGGGGGGATCGTGCGCTTGGGCTGGGCGTCCTTCTGGGCTTTCTGTCGCTCGATCGCCGCCCGGATCTCGTCGACCCAGGGCTTCGGCAGCTTATCCCAGGGGACCGGCTTGGCGTTGACGTCGTAGTCGGCGACCGTGATCGCGCTCTCGCGCCAAACGCCGGGGGCGAGCTCGACGCGCACCGAGACGAGCTTTTGCGCTCCGGGGGCGTAGCCGACCAGGCCGGGAACGCTGTAGTCCCGCATAAGGTCGGGGTTGTCGGCCCTCTCCGCCTCGAAGGCCGCGAGCGTCCAGACGTTGAGCTGGCGCAGCGGGCGCACCCTGCCGTCGGAGCCTTTGCCGTAGGCGACCAAGACCCGGACGGATTTGGCGCCCGCGCTCACCGAACCGTTCGGGGGCAGGCCGTTCGGAAAAGCCTCTGTGGGCTCGATCGACCTTCCGCGCGAGACCGACGAGCCGTCGCCAAGCTGCTCCTCGCTCCGGAGCCGGGCCTTGTAGGCGATCCGGTGGGCGATGCTCTTTTGCGCCGGAACTAGGGCTTGGAACGGCACCCGGCCGCCGGCCTCGAGCGCCCTTTGCCGAACGGTGTCGAACGAGCCGTAGAGGCGGAGCGAGTCCCAGTCCGTGTTGTCGACGCCGGACGCGACGGAGCGGTCGTAGAGCATCAGGTAGATCTCGCCGAGCCCGTAGCGCAGGAGGCGGCCGGTCTGAAAGGCATAGCGGGCGTAGTCCCGCACGTCCAGCAGCCCTTTCGCCGCCACCGACCGCATCAGATCCCCGACGGCGGCTCGGGGTGTGAAGTCGAGCGCGCTCTCGAACCGGTCGGCCGGGGTCAGGATCGCCCAGTTGCCCTCGCGCCGGAGGTCCATGTGCCCCGACTCCCTCCAAGCGCCGAGCGCCTTGCGGACGCGCAGGCGCTCTCCTCGCGAAGCGTGTAGGGTGAGGCCGATCACCGTGTCCGGAAGGGCCGCCACGACGTTCAGGCCCGCACCCTCGGCGTAGGTGGCGAGGATGTCGCTCGGGGCGAACGAGAGCGGATCCCCCTCCTCCCGGGCTCATCAGCCACTGGCGGATCTTCTCGTTGGGGGGTCCCTGCGGCCCGCCGGCCCAGACGGCGTCCATGTAAGCCTGGAACTCCGTGCTGTCGGGGGAGAGCTTCACGAGGGGGTCCGTCTCGTCCGGGGCGACGGCGTGAGGCTTCGGTCCAGAAATCGCCGGCCAGGACCGGCGAGATTTGCCTGGGAGATCACTTCCCCCGGCCCAAGGATGCCCTCGCCGATCAGGTCGACCGAGAACAGGCTCGTCATCGCCCCGGAACAGTCCAGACCCATCTGTTTCGTGGCGGACGGCTTCCGCCGGACCTGGTGTCGCGGGTCGGTGACCATGCGGCCGTTTCGGTCTTCCTTGAAATGCACCGCGGCCGCCGCGTCGATCCACGCCTGCTGCTCCTCCTCGAACTTCCGGAAGGCCGCCTGAGCCATTTCCGCGTCGAACCCGCGCTGCATCCGAGTCGGAATTTGCCGGAAGACCGTCCGCTCGTGGGGATTGGCCGCCGCGAGCTCGTCGGGATCGCAGGCCAGCACCAGCCGGTAGAGGAGGCGGGACGCGGGCCTGTGCGAAGAGCGCCCTCTCCCGCTCGTAGCGCCGCTGGGTCGCCACCCGGATCGCGCCCGATTTCTTCCCGCGTCGGCAGGTCGACCAGCGCGGCGGCGAGCGCGCGGGGATCGAACGGCCTCTCAACCTCCTTCCGGGTCCTCGCGACTCCTCGTCCACGTACCGGCGGCGAAGGACGAGGGGTGCCGGGTCCAGATCGCTTTCTCCTGCGCCGGCCCCGCCCCAGATACTCCGCGTCCCCTTCCTTCGTCCACGCCGCGTCGAGCGCCTCCGCGAGCCGGGCCTTCAGGTCGTGTAGCGCGACGCCCTTCGCGCTTGCCTGAACACGATGTCGTGGGCGATCGCCGGAGAGGCTCTCAGTTTCGTGCCCGTCTGCCCGGAGAGCCGCTCCAACACCGGACCGAGCGCCGACGCTTTGGTCTGGAAGTCCACCCCGGCCTGCGCCGTGATCAGCGAAGGTAGGAGTGCGGCGCATGCCATGGGGATTAGTATATGGTGGGTAGTGGGTAGTGGGTAGTGGGTAGTGGGGACAGGGGACGGGAGGGGAGTTAGGGGACGGAAGTGATCGACATCAACCATCTACCGTCGTCCACCACCCCCCCTCACCACCCCCCCCCCACGCCTACGGCAACACGTTCCCCCCGCGGCCCGGTAGATCTCGTACCAGTGGGGGCGGGAGAGCTCGATTTGGCAGGCTTCGGCGACCTGACGGACGCGGTCGGGGCTGGTGGTGCCGAGGACGGACTGGATGCGGGCCGGGTGGCGCTGGATCCAGGCGATGGCCAGGCCGGTATTCGTCACGCCGTAGCTCGCGCACAGCTCATCCAGCACTTTGTTCAGCTCGGGAAACTTCGGGTTGTCGAGGAACGTGCCTTCGAAAAAGCCGAACTGGAACGGCGACCACGCCTGCACAGTGATCTTCTTCAGGCGGCAGTAGTCGAGGACGCCGCCGTCCCGGTCGACCGAGTTGTCGAGCTTCATGTTCACCGTCAGGCCTTGGTCGATCATCCCGGTGTGGGCGATGCTCAACTGGAGCTGGTTCGCCTGGAGTTTCATCGGCAGCACGGCCTGCAGGAGCTCGACCTGTCCCGGGTTGAAGTTGCTGACGCCAAACTCCCGGACCTTTCCGCTCTTCTGGAGCGTGTCGAACGCCTCGGCGACCTCCTCGGGCTCCACCAGCGCGTCGGGCCGGTGGAGCAGCAGGACGTCGAGGGTGTCGGTGGCTAACCGCTTGAGGATTCCATCTACCGAGTCGAGGATGTGGGCCTTGGAAAAGTCGAAATACCCCTTGCGGATGCCGCACTTGCTCTGGAGGACGAGCTTGTCGCGGGCGATGCCGAGGCGCGCGACGGACTCGGCGAACACCTCCTCGCAGCGTCCGCCCCCGTAGATGTCGGCGTGGTCGTAGAAGTCGATGCCCACGTCGAGGGAGGTCGTCAGAAGCTCGTCGACGGCGGCGGGCTCCATCCCGCCGATGCGCATGCAACCCAGGGAGACCTCGGAGACCTCCAAATCAGACGTGCCGATCCTCAGCTTTTTCACGCCCGCGAGCGTACTGCATGCCACGGAGACAGGGGACAAGGGGAATACTTTGAGCCCGGCCTGCGTTCTATGTAACGTGCGCCTCTCTCCGGGCCAGTTCTTTGGCATCGCAAGCCACCAGATGGAATCCGAATGGGTGAGCATCTCGGCGCGCGAGTATGAGCCGCTCCGCGAGCAACCGTGGCACCTCCACGAGAGGCCGACTTTCTTCGTCCATCTGTCGGGAGAGCAGCTCGACGAGACTCCGGCCGGCGAGTGGCCGATGCCCAGCCTGAGCCTGACGTATCACCCGGCCCGGCTGCGCCACCGCAGCCGGTTGGGACCGCGCGGAGCCCGAGGCGTGAACATCGAGGTGAGCGCGGAGTGGCTGCTGGGGAACGGTGTCCACACGGACGACCTTGGCCACGCGCGGGTGCTCGGGTCGTTCGCGGCGCGGACGGCCGCCCTGCGTCTGGTTCGCATCTACGGGCCCTCGGTCGTGCCGCAGCCGGAGCTCGACGACATGCTTCTCGACCTCATCGAAGCGATGGTCGTTCTGCCGCCGGGGTCGGACGCCGGGGCGCCCTCGTGGCTGCCGAAGGTAGAAGACCGGATCGCCGCCGAGTTCCGCAACCCGATCGGTCTCGCCGGGCTCGCCCGGAGCACGGGGGTTCATCCGGTGCACCTCGCGAGGGTCTTTCGGAGTCGGCACGGGTGCTCGGTAACCGAACACATTCAGCGGCTGCGCATCCACGCCGCGATTGGGCAGATCCTGCAAGGGGACGCCATCGGCGTCGCGGCGCTCGATGCGGGCTTTGCCGACCAGTTCCATTTCACGCGGATCCTCAAGGCGCACTTTGGCTACTGCCCCAAGATCGTGAAGCGGCTGCGATGTTGCGATCGTTCATGAACGGAAGGCCGGGTGGGCTTCAAGATGGGTCCCATGCCCCTCCGTGTCTCCGTCTCTAGCCCTGTCCAGAGACTCCTCACTCGTACGCTGGCCCTGGCCTTCGCGGGCCTGGCCTTCCGAGGCGCGCACGCGCAGCCGACGGTCGAACCGCGCCTCCTGCGTATGCCCGCCATTCACGGCGACACGATCGTCTTCGGCTACGCGGGCGATCTCTGGGTCACGGAGGTTGGGTCCGGGAGCGTCGCCCGGCGCCTGACCAGCCACCCTGGTGCCGAAATAAGGCCGAAGATCTCGCCGGACGGGCGCTGGGTCGCCTTCAGCGGCTCCTACGACGGACCGAGCGAGATCTACATTGTCCCGATCGAAGGCGGCGAGCCGCGCCGCCTCACTTACGAGGGCTCGAACAGCAACGCTCTGGGCTGGACCCCTGACGGCAAGATCGCCTACGGCTCCAGCGCGGGCAACTTCACCCGCAGGCAGCAACGGCTCTGGTACGTCCGCCCCGAGGGCGGTCTGCCCATCCGCACCCCGATCTACGAGGCCACCGAGGTGTCCTTTCTCGGGGACGGCAAGACGCTAGTCTATACGCGAGGCTTCCCGGCGAACTGGCGCCGCTACCGCGGCGGCCACCAGGGCCGGATATCCCTCTACAACTTCGACACGAACTCCTACCGCGAGTTGCCGGCCCAGCGCGAGCAGAACTACTCGCCCATGGCCGTCGGCCGCTCGGTGTACTACGTCAGCGACAAGAACCTCGCCACGCTCAATCTCTACCGCTACGACCTCGACCGCCGCCGAGCCGAGCAGCTCACGCACTACACGGACGCCGATGTGCGGTCGCCTGATACCGACGGCAAGTCGATCGTGTGGGAGCGCGACGGCCGGCTCGAGGTCTTCGACATCGCGTCCGGCAAAGTCACGCGTCCCGCGCCACGAATCCTTAGCGACCTGCTTCCGACGCGGTCCCGGCTTCAACCCCTGGCGGACTACATGACGGGCATCGCGATCTCACCGAGCGGCTCCCGGGTCGCGATCGAGGCTCGCGGAGAGGTTTTCTCGGTGCCCGTTAAATCGGGAGATGTGCGCAACCTGACCCGCACGTCAGGGGCCCGCGAACGCTTTCCGCAGTGGTCGCCGGACGGCGCAACCATCGCCTACATTAGCGACGCCACCGGCAACTACGAGATCTACACCCAGCCTGGGCAAGGGGGCGCGCCCAGGCGGCTGACGCAGGCCGACGGCACGAAGACGTTCACCAATCTGAGATGGTCTCCGGACGGCAAGACGCTCGAGGTGCGCACAAGCACCAACGACCTGCACCTCCTCGACGTCGGTAGTGGGCAGCTCAAGCATGTGATGAAGCTGGCGAATCGATTCATGCCGACCGATTGGTCGCCGGACTCCCGGTGGCTCGCCTTGATCAATTTGGGCGAGAACGGTATGGGCGCCCTCCACCTGTACGAGGTCGGAACCGGCCGCCTGACGAAGGCGACTGAGGGCTATTACTCCGACAACGCCGCCGCGTTCGATCGCAACGGCAAGTTCCTCTACCTGCGGTCTAGCCGTAACTTTTCGCCGGGCTTCGGCCGGTTCGAGTACAGCTTCCGAATGGACAATACGGAGCGGCTGTATGTCATCCCGCTCACGGCAGATGTGCCGAACCCCCTGCGCCCGCCGGCGGACGAGCCGGCGACGGCGGCTCCGGACGATGCGCGGTCTCCGGTACGCATCGACTTCCAGGGTTTGGAGAAGCGCCTGATACCGCTCCCGGTCCCGGCAGGGACCTACCATTCCTTGATCGGCGCGAAAGACGGGCTCATCTACACATCCACCACATCGGGAACGCCCACCATCGGCGTCCACAAGTTCAATCTGGGTACTCGGGAGTCGGCGTCGGTCTACACGGGGCCCAATGGCGAACTCGCCTTTAATCCGGATCGGACCAAGCTGGCGGTGCTCGCCGGCACGAACGTTCGCGTGATGGACGTGAAGCCGGGGGCGAGCGAGAGCGCGGCCCGCGTCGACACGGCCGAGGTTCAGGCGGTCATCGATCCGCGGGAAGAATGGCGGCAGATCTTCTGGGATGCGTGGCGTTTCGAGCGGGACACGTTCTACGACGCGAACATGCTCGGGCTCGACTGGCCGGCCATCGGCCGCCGGTACGCAGCGTACCTGCCGTACGTGGCCCATCGGTCCGACCTCAACTACGTGATCGGCCTCATGATCAACGAGCTCGGAACCAGTCACGCCTACGTCGACGGCGGCGACATGGGGCCCACGCTCCCGTCCACTTTCATCGGCTATCTGGGAGTCGACTACGACTCGGTCGGCGAGCACATCCGCCTCGCGAAGATCTACTACGGGGAGAGCTTCGACGACGCGCGTCGCGGTCCGTTGGGGGAGCCGGGCTACCGCGTGGCGGAAGGCGAGTACCTCCTGGAGATCGACGGCCAGAAGGTCACCTCGAAGGTCCACCCGCACGCGCTGCTGATCGGAAAAGCCGACCGATACGTCACCCTCACCCTGAACGCGACTCCGACGATGGAGGGGGCGCGCCGGGTCCGGGTTCGCACGATCGCGAGCGAGGCCACACTGCGCCACGTCGAGTGGATCGCGTCGGTGCGCCGACACGTCGAGAAGCTGAGCGGCGGCCGCATCGGCTACGTGCACGTGCCGAGCGTTCTGCACGACGGCGCCGCCGACTTCATCCGCGGCTTCTATAGCCAAACCGACAAGGACGCGCTGATTCTCGACGAGCGATGGAACGTCGGCGGCTACTTTATCCAACAGCTCATCGTCGAGATGCTCAACCGGGTTCCGCTGCTGGGCGTTCAGCAGCGGAACTCGCCCGACGGGTTCAGCATCCGCGCGATCGTCGGCCCGAAGGTGATGCTGATCAACGAGTACGCCGGCTCCGGCGGCGACTCGTTCCCCTGGACTTTCCGAGCTGCCGGGGCGGGGAAGCTGATCGGGCGGCGAACCATGGGTGCCCTGGTCGGGCTGAACTCGGGTCTGACGCTGATCGACAACGGCTCCGTCACCGCCCCCGAGACCGGGATCTACGACCTGAAGACGGGCCTGTTGGCGGCGGAGAACGTCGGCATCGAGCCGGACATCGAGGTCGACATGCGTCCCGACCTGGTCGCCCAGGGCAAGGACCCTCAACTGGACGCCGCGATCAAACACCTCATGGAAGAGCTTCGCCGACTGCCTCCCAAGACGCGAAGAAAGGACCTGCCGAGAGTCGCTCCGCCGGGGCGGGTCGGAGGATAATGGGGGGCTTGTAGTAAACTTTCGGACCCCCTCGCCTTTTGCTCCGGCAAAGGGAGAGGGGGCAGGGGGTGAGGG
>JAUJNV010000059.1 GCA_030447945.1 Fimbriimonas sp.
GTGTCTGGATTTCAGACGTTTGCTATTCGGATCTTTATCGCCTGCAGCCCTAATGTTTGCGGGGCGGGCGAGAGGAGATCGACATTGAAGGTGTGCCCTTGGCCAACGAGCTTGCGCGTGGTGGGGCTGTTCGACAGGTGCTCCACGGTGAACCCGGGAACGCCCGCCATGCCGAAAGGGAAGTCGCTGTCGTCGGGAAGCCGAACTTCCCAACCTAGCCTGGCCTTGGTATGCAACTCGCGAGGCACGACCAGTGTCGGCTCGCCGTCCCTCACCTCGAGATGCATGCCGTCCAACGTCACGACCTCAGATTGTTCGACCCAGTCGTAGGCACGTGCCTCGATCTCGACCTCTTGGGCCTCCTCGGAGTTGGGAATAAACAGGCTCAGTTCGCCTGCCCTCGAGTCTCGGGGTACCTCGACGGTACGTGGCGGACGCGAAAGCGCGGCGTAGGTCGACCGCGTGGGCTTAATCCGGAGTACTCGCTCGCCCCGCCCCGGAACGGGGAGGCTCACCCTGACCTCGTCTCTTTCCCCGGTGCGCCAAGCGACCCCCCGTGCGTCTTCCTTGGATGGCATCTGGGCCCTCTCTTCCGCGGAGATCGCCACCTGGGGGGCGGCGACGGCCCGTATGGGCCAACTCTTCTCGACCTTCCCATTCACCACCATGAGGAGCTCCAGCCCTTTGGGCGTCCGCGAATAGCCCCGCAGAATCCGTATCGTGGTGATGCCGCCAAAGGACTCGGCGAAGCGGGCGCGACGGATGGCGTACCTTCGGCCGGCGGCGTCCACAGCGGCGAATTGTATCCGGCCGTTCATCGTCCACGGCCAGGGCCTCTGCCCGGTGCCGGTTGCGATTTGCACGCACACGATGGCGGCATCTTCCTCTTGGCACGACACGGAGTGCGCCACGCCCCCGCCGAGCTCCACACGGATTGTCTTGCCGGCGGCTGCGACTTCCTGTCGGAGGAGCCGTGTGGTCGCGACGAAAGGCATCCTGCGGTTGATGGATCTCGCCGAGTCCCTCTGCACGATCCGGCTCGTGGCGTAGCCGCCACTCAGCACCGCGACGAGCGCAACCGCGGCTTGCGCCGGACGTCGGGTGCCTGTGGTCGGTCCCCAGGGGAGAGCCATCGCAACTCCATGATAGCCTAACTCGGAGCGGAAGGAACCTGCGCGCTCTGAGAAACGCCTACTGTTTGGACTATGGCCCCAAGGGGAGGAAGGAAAACGAGATGGCGAACACGATCTATGCGGCTTTTGCGGACGCCACGTTAGCCGAGAAGGCGGCCGGCGCGCTGCTCGACTTCGGGGCGCGGAACGAAGACATCAGCGTCGTCCGCTATCACGAGTACCAGCCCCCGGAGACGACTTACGCGCCTCCAGGCACCACCGGCACCCTCACCGGCAGCGAGCTCACGACGCCTCACGATCCTGTGGCGGACGCCCACGCAATCGCGGTTAAGGCCCACGCTGAGCACGCCCACTCCTCAATGACCGACCCTGCCACGGGACTCACCACGACTTACGTCGCTCCCGATTCCAACCAGGCGGTCACCGGCGACGAGCGGATGGAGCCGGATGCCGAAGCAAAGCTCGGAATTTCGACGACGACCCCCGCGGACGCCGCGGCCGGTGCCGTCAAGGGAACGGCCATTGGTGTAGGTGTAGGTGCGGCGGCGGCGCTCGCGGCGCTGCTGATCCCCGGGGTGGGACTCATCCTCGGCGGCGGTGCCCTGGCGGCAGCTTTGGGCGGTGTCGCCGCCACGGCGGCAGCCGGGGGCGTCGCCGGGGGCGTGGCGGGATACCTCAAGGATCAGGGCTTGGACGATCATGTCGCCGCAGGTTACAACAGCACGGTCAGCGGTGGCGGCGCATTGCTCGCGATCACGGTCCCTTCACAGAAGGTGGACGAGGTCGAAGCAAGGCGCATCCTGGAAAAGTACGGGGCGAGCAACGTGCACCTCCAAGCCGCTCGCCGCATCCTTTCCTGAGCCACCCGGGATGAGGATCGCGGGGCATACGCGCCTCCGCGATCCTCCTGCTGCTTTCGCAGATGCGACGTCGGGTGCCGGTGCGACCTGATTTTGAAGCCCCTTCGTTACGAGAGCCGTTAGGGGATCACTTTGAGGCCGCGCAGCAGCCGGGTGGCGAGAAACGGCACCAGCTTCGTGTCGCTGCTGTGCCCCTTGGTGAAGACGGCCAGGACGAACTCTCGCCCGTCGCGCGCTCGCACGTGGGCGACGTCGTGGCGAACTTCGCTCGTGTAGCCCGCTTTCGACCACAGGCCGGTGCCCTTCGGCAGCACTTCTCCCGTGAACTGGCGGGACTGGTAGTCGGCCTCTCCGTCCGCGAGGGTCTTCCGCCGCAGATACCCGCGCATCCACGCGCACCAGCGCGGCGTAACGATCTTGTCCTGGGCGATTTCCGCCATCAACCTCAAGCACGCGTTCGGGGTGAGGGAGTTCCGGAGCTCAAACTTGGGCCCGTAGCCTTGGCGCTCGCGGCCATAGGGGGCCTCGTTCCACGTCTTTTGGCACGCGTTGACCCCCGTGTAGCCCATCGAGGCGAACCAACGGTTGACCGCCTGCCTCCGCTCCATCCACCTCGCCAGTTCCTTCGGTGACAACTCTGGTCCACCGGTGGTGCCGGTAACCGCGTCGAGGACGAGGCCGGTGGCGTCGTTGGAGGAGTCCACGATCATGTCCTTCACGCCCCGTTCCAACTCTGCGCTCAGCTTAAGTCGCTTTTGCTCAAGAAGCTCCGCGGTGTAAGCGAGGTAGAAAAGCTTCACCACACTCGCCGGGTACATCGGGTTGTCGCCCCGATAAGACCCCGAGCGGTAGGTGCCGCGCACCCGGTCCAGTTCGGCCACGGCGACACCGAGTTGCTCCGGCTTCATGCCCTTCGCGGAGTATTGGGCGACCGTAGCGTCGACCGCGTCGCGCGCCAAAGCCGTGAGGTCCGTCTCTACTTGGCCGCCCGCGGTGAAAATCGCCATTGCCGTCCATGCGCCTACCACGTGAGCAGGTTTACCCGACCCCGGGGCCCCAGGGATAATCCGACCAATGGGCGCGATCCGGGCCGTCGTGTGGGGAAGGGTACAGGGAGTCGGATTCCGCTACTACGTGTCGCGTGTCGCGCAGGAGCTTGGCGTGGACGGTGAGGTGTGGAACCGCCGTGACGGCGGCGTGGAGGTGATTGCGGGCCCCGAGGACCCTCAGGCGCGGCAGGAGTTCCTTCAGAGGCTGAAGGAGGGGCCGGGTCGGGTGGAGGCGGTCGACGTGCAGCCGTGGGCGGGGGAGGTCCGCCGGGGATTTCGCGTCGGGCTGACTCGGTAGGGGGTGGAACGCCTGGGGACGCACGAAGTCCAAAGAAGGGTGAGAACTCCAGGAGAGCACCCGTCTGGTTCCGAAGGCTCTGATCTAAGCACGGATGGAGGAATGCGGGAGGCCGATGCCGGCGTCTTCGAGTCGGGCCGTCCCTCTTCCCTCCAGCCGGTCGAAGATCCCGAGCCGCCGACCGCACTTCAGGGACCCGGCGGCGACTCGCGCCCGGATCGGCGTGACCCCGGCGGCTTCGACGATATCGAAGAGGACGCGCGCATGACGACCACGCGGCACCCCGACCAGCAGCCGGAGGTCCAGCACGAAGACCCGGAGCGGTTAGAGGCCCAGCGCGTGGATCAGGACGACGAGATTGTGGGACAACCCCTGGGTCCGGGCGACGAAGAGATCAACGTCCTGCGTCCCCGAATCTCGAAGAAGGGCGCGGAGAGTTCGCAGCTTTAGGAGACGACTATGCCGACAGACAATGTATACGGAGAGAACCATCCGCCCGAGGAAGACAGCGCCCCCGATGCACCGAGCGTTCGCGAGCAGGTGGCGGATGCGGACAAAGCGAAGGGCACCGCGGACGACCTGGACGAAACGCGCCGTCAGATGACGCAGGACACCGAGCTATCCGGAGGGGCCGGGCGAGCGGAAACGCCCCGTGACGGCCCCAGCCAAGGCATCTACTCACGGCCGGAGGACGACGCCGGCGAAGATCCCAGCCCGAGCTAGTGCGGGCGAACCTCTCCAGCGCCGTGCGCGAGCCTCATGGTGCCGCCCCGGAGGCACCCACCCTCGTGCTTCTCCACGGGCTCGGCAGCAGCGAGGCCGACCTAATGGCATTTGCGCCGATGCTTCCGCCGATGCTACGCGTCATCGCCTACCGTGCGCCCCACTCCTACACCGTAGGGAGCGCCTGGTTTGATATCGGCTGGTCGAGCGGCGCGATCTCGATGGACGAGAGCCAGGCACGGGCGACTTCGATCTTCTCGTGGATGCCTTGGAGCGGCTGGGGCCTGAGGTTCGATCTCGCCGCGTCGTGCTCGGCGGATTCAGCCAGGGAGCGATGATGAGCCTCGCCGTCGCCCTCAACCGGCCCGACCTGATGAGCGGCGTGCTCCTCATGAGCGGAGGGGTGTTGCCCCAGTTCGTGCCCAAGGATGCGCCTCCCCAGCTACAGCAGTTGCCGTTCCTCGCGCAGCACGGGCTGTACGACGGCGTACTGCCGGTGACGCTGGGCCGGGAGGTGAAGGCACTTCTAGAACGGCTGGGCGCGCCGGTCGACTATCGCGAGTATCCGATGGCTCACGAGGTGAGCATGGACAGCCTCTCCAGACGCCTTCGCGTGGCTGAATCCGGTGCTCGGGATCGTCCGCTAGCGCTTCCGCGAGGGGTGCCCCCGAAGCGTTTGGCCTGCTTTGCGGCGGTACATGTCCTTGTCCGCGGCCTCCATGAGGGTCGGCATGGTAGCACCGTCGCGGCCGACGGTCGCGATCCCGTAGCTGAAAGAGGTGGAATGACCGGCCAAGTGGGTCGTGTCGTTGAACCTCGCCTCCGCCGCCGAGCGCGAATGGCCCAGGCACGGTCGCGGCCCGGCAGCACGAGCACGAACTCGTCGCCGCCGATCCGCCCGACGCTCCCCTCTTCGCCGATCATCCGCTCGAGGATGCGCACGAGACTCTGAAGCGCCTGGTCGCCATAGGCGTGGCCCTGCACGTCGTTCAACTCCTTGAGCCGGTCGCAGTCGACCATCACGATCGACACGACCGGGCCGCCCCCGAGGAGCGGTCGATGGCGGCTTGCGCCGTGGACTCGATAGCGAGCCGGTTCTGAGCGCCCGTCAGCGGGTCCTGCGTCGCCAGGTGCATAGAGCGTCGCACCCGCTTCTCCATCGTGTCGACCAGCAGCATCGTCGCGGTGAGGACGGCGGCTCCGGTGGCGATTTCGAGCCCGAGGCCGTTGGGCTTGACGAGCCCCACGTGAAATCCTATGCCGATCATCGCAACCAACGTCGCCGCAATGATCGAGCCCTGCTCGCCGGCCGTCCCGCTGGGTTGCGTGCACGACCGGCGCGACATAGGCCAGGCGAAGGGATGTGGGGCAACCCGAAGCCAGTCGGCACCGACGATTCCCGCGAGCAAGAACAGGGCGTCAGCCACCGCCCGCACGCGCGCAGACCGCCAGTACGCCTCCTGAACGGAGGCGAATTTTTTCCCAGCGTCCATCGCCACTCCTCCCAGATTGCCCCCGCTCCCATGGTCGTATTCTCGGAACCGTCGTAATTGAGACTCAGGCTCGGGATCGACGCCTCCTCGATCCGCCTAATTTTCGCAAACGTTCCGCTCTTCCTGACGCCGAGTTTATCATGAAAGCCACGTCCAAGGAGAGAAACCGGTAAAGGAGCCGTGTCACCCGCGAGGCGCCTGGCTGGCGGGTGCCGGCGGCGCGATCTCTAAGGGAGCCATCGGAGTCGGCGACCGCCGCCTCGATGTGGTCAACGGCCTCCGACACGCTCTGGTGTAGGCTCTCCGTCGCATCGACTCTGAGCTGCGCATCCTTGGTCTCCTGGGCGATCTGCCCGACGGTGGCCGGAGGCTCGCCAGGAGCGGCCGTCGGGCTGGTTCCCAGGTCAATAGCGAGCCGGAGCTTGGGCACGAGCGACAGCACCCCGATCTGAATGCAGGCCGCGACGGGCACTGCGAGGATCATTCCGAGGATCCCCAGCAGGGCGTTACCGGCCAGCAGGGCCATGATGCTCAGGATCAGGTGGAGCCCGACCTGACCGCCGAGGATCCGCGGCGAGATCAGCTGATCGAAAATTACCTGGTGCAGAATGACGCTCGTGCCGACCGCCAAGGCGGCGTGCTGCCATCCTCCGCTGACGAAGGCGACCCCCGCCGTGAGCACGATCGTGAGGATCGCGCCGATGTACGGCACCGCGTACAGAACCCCAGCGATGACTCCCAGGATAAGCGCGCTCGGCACTCGAATCGCCCACAGGAGCAGGCCCGTCGCGACTCCGTTCAACAGGGAGACGAGCGCCAGGCCCCGGAGATACTTCGCGAAGATAGTGCTGACCTCCGTCAGTGCCGTCTGCACCGCTTGGCGCCTCCCGTGAGGCACCAGCAAGAGGCCCTTGCCGAGGATCAGATGGAAGTCCTTCAGAGCCCAGAAGGCAACGATGGGGATGATGACGATCCAGATGAGGTTCCCGACGACGCTCGCGCCGGCTTCCGCTACCCAAGTGGAGCGGGAAAACCCTCCTTGGACGCCCGAAAGGGAGCGGGCGGCGAGGTCGCTGGCCGGGGCCGGCAGGCCCAGACTGAGGAACGACCGGCGAAGCCCCTGTGGGCTGAGGTCGGGAAAGATCTTCTTGAACTCGACTTGGATATGACTCGCCTGATCCATGATGGGCGGGGTCAGAAGAAAGAGGGTGAGGGCGAGCGCGAGGATGAATCCGACGAAGATTACGGCCGATGCCCACATTCGGGTCCACCCGCGGGCCTCCATCCGGTCCACCACCGGATCGAGGATCGTCGCCAGCATCAGGGCGAGCCCCAGCGGAATCCATATCTCGCGCACGAGGTACACGACGTAGAGCAGAACGAGCGCAGCGACCAGGATGAGCGCCGCCCTTCGCCACCACCCGGCCTCGGGCCAGGGAATCACGAGTTGCCTCAAACCGACATCACCTTGACCGCTTCGGCAACAAGCATATAAATTGAGACCGACGACGCGGCGGAAAGTTGCGACCTGCCGCCAAAGAACCGCTTCGGGCCCGAGGCGTCAAAGGCGAGGTGGGCACGACCCTCTTTTCACCCGAGCGCCTGGCCCGCCTCCTCTACCCGAGCACGCTCACGTTCCTGATCGTCTCGGCGGTGGTCCTGATCGCGCTCGCGATCCTCGTCCGCGTGCCGGCAACCTACCGGCTCGACCTGATTGTGACGCGCGAGCTCCAGGAGACGACGCACCCCGCCCTGGATGCTGTTGCCCGATGGATGACGTTCATGGGCAATTCGGCCACCTTGGCCCTGCTGGCGGCGGGCGTCCTGGGCATCGCCCTTTATGCGGGCGTCGCCACGGCCGGGATCTTCGCGCTGCTGTCGCTCTTGTCCCTTCCCATCAACGTGGTTGTGAAGAATATGGTCGACCGGCGTCGTCCCGAGCCGGAAGAGGTGCGCGTGCTGCCCGGGCCGCGATGGGGCTTTAGCTTCCCGTCGGGCCACTCGATGGGGTCGGCGTCGTTCTACGGCTTCCTCGCGGTGCTCGTGTGGCTCCATGTGGCGCCTTTGGGCCCGCGGATCGCGCTCTTGATCCCCTTCCTCGCGCTCCCGCCTCTGATCGGCTGGAGCCGCATTTGGCTTGGCGCCCACTGGCTCTCGGATGTGGTCGGGGGTATCGCTGGGGGAATGACGATCGTCGTGTTGCTCGCGGCTCTCTATCCGGTTTATTGACGGTCGCACTCGCAACCTTTGCCGGCGTAGTACCCACCATGAGGAATGCTCTTTTTATGGCCGCTTTGGCGGTGGTCGCGGTTTCGGGAAGCCTCGCCTTCCGCCCCGCACGCGCCGAAGCGACGGGTGCCGGAGCCACGGTAGGCACCCGTCCCGGGAACGCCGGGCGCGGCACGCCGCTCAAGGCGAAGCCGGGTCACGAGCTCGCTACTTTCGCGGGCGGGTGCTTCTGGGGAATCGAGCACCGCTTCCGGCAGGTCCCGGGCGTCGTGGCTACGGCCGTCGGCTACACCGGAGGGACGAAGGACAATCCGACGTACGAGGAGATCTGTAGCAAGAGGACGGGCCACGCAGAAGCGATCCTGATCGAATTCGACCCGAAAAAGATCTCCTACGCTCGTCTCCTCGACTACCTTTGGGACTACCACAATCCCACCACGCTCAATCGCCAGGGTCCCGACGTGGGGACGCAGTACCGGTCCGCCGTCTTCTTCCACTCCGCCGAGCAAGAAGCGGCGACGAAGGCCTCGATGCAGAAGGCCCAGGCGAAGTTCCGCAAGCCGATCGTCACGCAGCTCGTGCCGGCGGCGCCGTTCTGGATGGCTGAGGCTTACCACCAGCAATATCACCAGAAGACGGGAACCCTCGCTTGCCCGATCGATCGGGGGTAGATGCTGCTGCCGCTGCTATAGCTCTGGGTAGCTCAACCTGCCTATAACGGAAAAGTACGACTTCCTCCGAGAAGAGGAACCGTGGCAGAATATTATTCTAATGGTTCCTTTCCCGGCTCGCGTCCTCATCGTCGAGGACAGCGTTGATGATGCGCTCTTGACCAAACGTGCTATCGAACGCTCAGGCTTCACAGTTCAGGTTGAAACGGTCGCTACGGCCGAGGAAGCGGCCCGCCTTCTATTCGAGGCGAAAGTTCCGGCCCCTGATCTCGTGCTCTTGGACATGAACCTCCCCGGCATGGACGGGTGCGCACTGCTCTCCCTCCTGCGCAAGGACGACCACCTGGGTCAGATTCCCGTCCTCGTGTTCAGCTCATCCGCCGACGGCCAAGAGGTGCGCCGCTCGTACGCTCGTGGGGCGAACTGTTTTCTGCACAAGCCGGACGATGCGGACGAGTACGTGGACCTCGTCCGCAAAGCCGTCTGGTTCTGGCTCCACACCGCGGAGCTCCCCACCGCGCCCCGCGCCGTCCTTCTTTAGCCCTTTAGTCCGAAGCGAGAAGCACCTGCCCGCACCGGTAGCTGCGGGGCCCTTTCGGCCCCCGAGCGCGCTCTGGTTAGGCTCGCGCAAGGACTCCGGCCGGCCGCGCATCTCCTCCAGCGCGCCGGCGTCCGACTCCGCCGCGCCTTCCGCATCCCGAGCGACCGCCTTCTCCGGCAGCTCGTTCGCGGTTTTCACATAGCCGGGCCGAAAGAAAACGACGGCCCGGGGCGAGTTTGGGGCCTCGTGCGGTCTAGAGCCTAGAGGCCGTGCCAAGTTTCGATCGCGAGCGCGCGCTGGTACTCCTGCTCCAGCTGCGCCACTCTTTTGTCGAGATCCTCGATCTCCGCGGCGACCGTGCGGTACGCGGCGTAGGCCTGCGTCAGGGAATCCGGCCAGTAATCCTCCTGCGCGACGCGGTAGACGGGATCCGAGTTCTTCGCGTACGCGACGGTCGAAACGACCCAGGTGTCGTGCCCGAACATCCCAAAGCGGACCAGGTGATCCTTAAGGGGGTCGCGCATCTCCCGCACGACCTTGGAAAACGAAGACACGGGGAACGTCGGCCGGTTGAGCCGGGCTTGCACGCGCGAATCTCCCGTATCCGGCGGCTTATGGGGCCAGGCGATACCGTGGAAAATCTGTAGCTCAACGTCCTCCGGAATCGCCGCCAAGCGCTCGTCCAGTGTCCGCTTGAGCGCGCTCTTGTCCGTGGGACTCAAGGCGTTGAACTGCACCGCGTGCTTCTCGACTGCGGCCCGAAGCGCGTTCCGATAGTGATCGCCGAGGAACGTCTTGACGCCGTCCAGCAACCGCCGAAAGAGGGGGTCGGCGTCCAGAATAAGCCGCGCCCGCTCGTGTTGGGCCGCTTTGATTTCATTGCTGATCTGGTCCGACGTCATAGCGTATCCAGCAGAAGTTACCCTGACCACGCGCTGCCGATGCCGGAGCGACGGCCGGGTGTCATACGGGATCCCACGATGAGTCCGCTCAGGGAGTGCGGCGACCATAGGTGCACCGGCTTGAGGTTCGCTCCCGGCGGTGGGCGCGCACACGACGAAAGCCGCGGCGGGGGCTGTCCCGCGTAAGCGCTAAGACATCCTTCCGTCGCCCGGCGCTGCGCTCCGTTGGCAAGCTTCAGGTGATCCTCGCTGAGTTCCAAGACTACTGCAACTACCGCCGACCTCGTCTGTGGCAGGACGGCCCGCCCCCGCCAGCTGAAAGGATGAGGTCCGAACGACAAGAAGGAAGATGCCCGCCGTTGAGTCGCGGGGTCGAAGCCGGCTGGTTGCCGACTCCGCCTTTTACGCCGTGTCTCGCAAATGGGAAGCGAGCACATCTATGAGCCGAAGCCGGTACCGGGCCCAGCTCCATTCACGGGCAGCGCGCAAGGCTCCTTCCCTCATGGTCTCGAGTAGCTCCGGCTGTTGAATCATTAGCTCCAGCTTCTCCCCGATCGCCTGGGAGCTTCCCACCGGCACCACAAATCCAGACACCCCCTCGGTCAACACGTCAGGCCCCCCCGTATTTACGCTGGCAATAACAGGCAGGCCTTGCGACAGCGCCTCCAGAATAACTAGCCCGAAACCATCGGATATGGAAGGCAGTACCAGCACGTCGGACCGGCGCATTAAGGGTAAGAGCTGGGAGTGGGGGAGAAACGGAATGTGGCGGTGCCTCGCAAGCTGCGCCTCCAAGGCAGGGAAGACGGCCGGAACGCTGCCGACCAGAGTTAGCTCCACCGCCGTGCCCAGAGATGCGCAGGATTCGAACAGGTACGAGACGCCCTTGGCAGTCGAGACGGAGCCGACGAACAACACCCGCAAGGCGCCGCCGTGGCCGAAGTCCAACTGGTCTGGAGATACGGGATCAGGGGCGCCGTAGGGGATGATAGCTGCCTTGACCTTCTGTCCGGCATCGTGTAGCGTCCGGAGCGAGTATGTGCTGGCGACGATGGTCAAGTCCGCCTGCTCAATCTCTTGTTGCTTCCGCGCCAGCTTTGCCGGCGAATCCTGAAGTCCAACCAGGCCGGGGCTCCACTCGGGTTGCCGAGCGGCTTGGGCCCTGTAGTCGCTGTAACGGGTCTTCCAGTAACCGACGGGGAGCTCGTACACGCGCTGGACGCCCCGTAGTGCGGCTACCTCGAACGTTGCCGCGGCGCCGTCTTCATATGCATACACCGCTTGAAGATCGGTGATTCGCGGCAACTGGCGGGCGACCCACCGATCAAGATCCCTATAGACGTGGTCCACTGAGGCCCAGCCGATCTCCTGGCGTATCAGTCTCCCCCAGCCCCGCCGGGCGGCGAAATGGCGGGTCGCCTCACGCACTATTCTCCTACGCACCAGCTCATCGGGCACGGGGACGTGCCTCCGATTGCCGCTCGAACCCAGGGCGCGGGCTAGTAAGCGGCCGGTTACCGCGGGGTCCTTGCCCGTCGAGAGCGTGGTGAAGAAGCACGCTAGCGCCTCTGCAGACTCAAGGGCGCCGAGAGCCGCGCGAACATTGGCGTTTCCGGTCGGATGGGAAAGGGCAATTCTCATAGTGGCGAGCAGCGCCCCCCGGGGGGCGCAGATCCAGCAGATTGGGGGCGGCTACAAGACTTCTGCCGGCAGTAGCGATTCAAGAAACGTCCGAGCCACTGCCGGAAGCTTGGGCTTCACCTCCGTTCGGCGTGCCTGCGAAAAAAAGGTCGCCGCAGACTGGTGGCCGATCCACGCGAGTCCAGGATCGGGCTCAGGCCCAGGATCGGCTTGATCCATCCTCACGCATAGAACCGGCACTCCGTGTTCGCGCATGGCCGCCGTTGCGCCGCTCTTACCTACTAGGCCCCATGGCGTAGTCGAGACAGCCGAATCTAAGCTGTTCAGAAAGCGGGACACTTCCTCCTGCGGCCTTTGTCCGCACCGGACAAAGGCCGCCATATGGCCGAGCCGGGTTGACATCGCTGTCCATAAGGCGTCGCCCTCGCCGATACGGCCGATATGCGCCAGGACGGGTGCTCTTCCGGCTTCTCGGGCCGCCTCCACAGCACCCGAAACGACCGCGATTT
>JAUJNV010000060.1 GCA_030447945.1 Fimbriimonas sp.
CCTCACCCCCTGCCCCCTCTCCCTTTGCCGGAGCAAAAGGCGAGGGGGTCCGGAGCTCCATGCTCTTAGGCCTGCACCAAGATCATGAGGTCGTTCACGTTGCTCTGCGTGGGCCCGGTCTTGATGAGCGTCCCCGCCGCTTGGTGGAAGCGGTAGGAGTCGTTCGTCTCCAGCGCCCGCTCAACGCTCCAGCCTTGGGCCATCGCGCGGACGACCGATCCGCCGTCCACCAGCGCCCCTGCCGCGTCGGTTGGGCCGTCCGTGCCGTCCGTCCCGGCGGCGAGGAAAGCCAGGTCGTCGCGTCCCGCGATGGCCCCGGCAGCCGCACAGGCCATTTCCTGGCACCGGCCACCCCGACCGGTGCCTCTCACCGTCACAGTGCTCTCGCCACCCTGGATCCATGCATTCCGGTGACGTTGGAGGAGGAGGCGAAGCTCGGTGGGCAGGGTCATTTCGACCTCCGTTAAATCACGAGAAACACCCAAACGCTCTGCCAAGAGCAAGCAACGACGGCCTACGTCACGAGCCTCGCCTTGGATGAAGTCCCCTTCGGCCACGACCGCGTGGAGGCCCTGCGCCTCGACGCTGGCACGTGCGGCCTGCAGCGCCGTCCTCAGCTCACCTACGATCACATGGGGCACCTCTCCCGCCTGAGTCATGTTGGCAGGCGCATCGATCGTCTGCCGCACACGGCTCGGTAGCGCGTCGAGAAAGCCATGATCGACTGCCCGCCGCACATGCTGCGGATCAGAGGATACGAACGGGCCACTCCCAATCACCGCAAGATCGTTCCCCGGCACGTCCGAGATCACGAGGCAGAGCACCCGCGCGGGCGCAAACGCGCCGCCGAGGCCCCCGCCTTTGAGTCGCGACAGGCGCGAGCGGATCGCGTTCATGGTGTGGATGGCCGCACCCGAGGCGAGCAGCCTTTGGTTCGTCTGTCTCAAGTCGTCCAGCGTCACGCCCTCCGCGAGAGCCTCCATCAGCGCGGAAGCCCCGCCCGACAGAACGAAGAGCACCAGATCCACCTCTCCCGTTCCCTCGGCCAGCCGCCGCATCCGCTCCCCCGCCTCCAGCGACCGCTCGTCGGGCACGGGGTGCCCCGCCTCGACGACCTCTACCGGCCCGAGAGGCAGCCCATGCCCATCTTTCGTGACGACGAGCCCCCCGTCAAGGCGATCGGAAAGCAGGGCAACCAAGGGCTCCGCCATCCCCGCGCTCGCCTTCCCCGCCCCGCACACGAACACGCGCCGAAAGTCGCCTAGATCGAGAACGTGCTCCCCCACCCGCAGCCGATCCCCCTCGCGCGCAACTGCCGCCCGAACCAAGGCGTCCCCATGTACACGCCGCAGAACGTCCTCGTATATCCCCAGGGCGATCTCCCCGGCACGGTTGTGAGGGGTCGCGATCATTGGGAAGATTCTGCTCGATGGGGGCCTAATGTCGGATACTTCTACCCGGAAGCCGTGCTACAATCTCGCCTCGGGCCGGAAGGCCACTTTCTCCAAGGAGGTTCGATGAATTACAAAGTTCCCGCCCCCGCTGCCGCTCGGAATCTCGTCGGCCTCCGCCTCGCGAGCGCTTAGTCCGCTCGCCTCAGCCGAGCCCTCCGGTTTCCCCGCGGCCCCCCTTTCATCGCCCAGCGCGCATCGCCGCGCCTCGTCGCGCGCCTGCCTGGAAGTCCGGGCGGCGCGGAAGGAAGTAGGGAAACAGCAGAGGTGAATCCAAAGAAGCGGCGGCTCGCCGGCCATGACGGGCGAGATCGTAGTAAGAGCGGGGACAGGGACTGGTTTACGTGCCGAAGCAGCGGGATGGACATCGTCGTTGCGGGCGCAGGTTCGGAGCACCGGAACCACTGCCCCAACTGCCTGCACAGCATGCACCTGGACAACGAGCCCGGTGACCGGAAGGCCGACTGTGGCGGCCTGATGGAACCGATCGCCGTTTGGGTGCGCAAGGGAGGCGAGTGGGCGATCGTCCACCGCTGCCGCATATGCGGAGAGCTCTCGTCCAACCGCATCGCGGCGGACGACAACGAGATGCTTCTCCTCTCCCTCGCCGTGCGCCCCCTGTCAAGCCCGCCGTTCCCGTTGGACAGATTGGGGGAGGGCGTTAGGCGTTAGGAGAAGGCGTTAAGGCGTTGGGGCATTGAGGCGTTAGGGAGAGCGGATCTTTAACCGGTGTAGGTTAAACGACAAGCTACCCAACGCCCCAGCGCCCCAACGCCCCAACGCCTGCTATCCTCCCCCCATGCGCGTGCGGCTGGACTATGGGCGGATGGGGCTCGAGGCCGAGGTGCCCGACGAGCGCCTGGCCAGGGTGCTTTCTCTTCAGAACGTGCCCCCCCTCCAAGACCCCCAGGGCGCGGCCGCCGCCGCCCTCGAAAACCCGATCGGCAAGCCTCCCCTGCGCGAGGTCGCCCGAGGGAAGCGGGACGCTTGCATCGTGGTCTGCGACATCACGCGGCCCGTACCGAACCCGATCCTACTTCCGCCCGTCCTGGAAGCCTTGGCAGCGGGCGGCATCCCGCGGGAGAGAGTCACGATCCTCATCGCGACCGGCACCCACCGCCCGAACCTCGGCGCGGAGCTGGACGAGATGCTCGGGCCGGGCATCGCCGCGTCCGTGCGGGTGGTCAACCACGTCTGCACCGAGAGCGAGGCGATGCGGTCCCTCGGCGTCAGCGAAGGGGGCGTGCCGATCTTCCTGAACAAGACCTACCTGGACGCGGAGGTGAAGATCACCATCGGCATGATCGAGCCCCACTTCATGGCGGGCTACGCGGGTGGACGCAAGATGGTGATGCCCGGCATCGCCGCGTTGGAGACCGTGCAGGCTTGGCACTCACCGCGCTTCCTGGAGCACCCGAACGCCACCAACGGCATCACCGACGGCAACCCCGTGCACGAGGAAGCCCTCAAAATCGCCCGTCTCGCCCCACCCGACCTGATCCTCGACGTCGCGCTGGACAACCTCAAGCGCCCCTGCGGCGTGTTCTGCGGCGACATGGAGATCGCCTGGAACGAGGGCGTGCGCTTCGTCGCGCGCAACGCCACCGCCACCCTCCCGGAGCCCGTCGACGTCGTTCTCACGACCTGCGGCGGCTACCCGCTGGACAAGACCTTCTACCAGGCCGTGAAGGGCATGGTCGGCGCGCTCCCCATCCTGAAGCCGGGCGGCACGGTAGTTCTCGCGGCGGAGTGCGAGGAGGGCGTGGGCCAAGCCCATTTCGAGCGCGCCCTCCTAGAAACCACGGACATCCACCGCTTCCCCGAGACGATCCAAGAGCCCGGCTGGACCTTCGTGCCCGACCAGTGGCAGATCGAGGAGCTCTCCAGGTCGCCCGCCACGCCACCATCCACCTCGTCTGCGGCGGCATCCCCCCGAGATCGCCTCCCAAATCTTCGTCGTCCCGTTCCCCACGGTAGAAGAAGCCTTGGCCGCGGCCTTTGAGGCGCATGGGCCGGAGGCGCAGGTGGCGGTGATCCCCAAGGGGTCCGTATGTCCTCCCGGTCATCGCGCGGCAGGCGGCGTAGTCGGCACTTTGGGAGTGCGCGGATGAATCGGCGCCTTACTTACTGGGGGCAGCCACGAAACTACGAGGATGCAGAGGAACTTGGAGATCTTCCGGACCCCCTTCCCTTGCCGCGATGGTTCTTGCGCGGGAGGGGGAGGGCAGGGGGGTGGAGGTTCTGGAGCATGATCATCTCCGACCAAACCTGCTGCGTAGACGAGACTTCGGAACCTCCACCCCCTGCCCCCCCCCTCCCGCGCAGAACCATCGCGGCAAGGGAAGGGGGTCGGAAGATCTCATAAATCCTCTTAGACGTTAACGCGAAGCCAACCAGGATGCCCTTCCATCTCCAGCGCGTCGGAGTCTTCCACCTCTTCAGGATCTAAAGAGTAAGGTCGAACCAGATGGTAATCCCAAGCTCGGCCAATCGCCGCATGGTAAGAGGGGTTAGGGCTGGCCCGCCGCCTCCTTTAGAAAGCCAGAACACGGGGATATCCATTCCCAGCCGGCGTCAACCAGCTTCGCAACCGCCGCGTCCTTACTCTCCAGTAGGGAAAGCAGGTAGTCGATGTGGCGCAACGAGTCACGGGACTCCACCACACCCTTCGATGAGTGGTTCCAGTTGTTAGACAAAGAGCGCGGCCGCCGTCCGACGGGACGCGCCACTCGCCTCGCCGCCACACGCCGGATTGGCCACGGACCCGCATGCTCGTCGGCGGGATGCCGAGTGTTTCCGTCACTAGGGACGGGTGCCCGTCGCCGCCCCCTACCCGCAAACTGGCATACGTCTCTGCGCACGTCGCGTAGTCATCGATGTACTTATTCGGCTCTAGCATTGAGCCTAAGTTTACGAGACCCGGTAATTCGGGAAGCTCCCTCAGAGGCGGCCCAAAGGAAGACGATCGTTGAGGGAGCGCGGGCGCACCCTTCTCCTAGTCATCGCGCTCCACGTCGCCCCTTTGGAGTGCGGTGACCCGGCGCCGCTTTCCGTCAGGCGGCCTGACGCCGTCTTTTATCTACCGCTTCTCGGCTTCCCACGCGCGACAGGTCGCGCTATCAGCGGCGACAGGTCGCCGCCCTCCCAAAAGGGATGGCGAATGGAGGAGCGCCTCCCCCTATTCGCCCGACATGGCCCACGCCTGCTCCGCCAAGCGCTTCATGACGAGGCTTTGCCAGCGGTCGCTGAACTCCTTGCCGTCCGGGAGGGTGATCGCGTAGCGGGCGGGCCGAGCTCGCTGGCGAAGGGAACACGTCGCCGGGAACCGCGTCCCTGCGCCACGCCTTCATAACGGCGGTCCAGATCTCCACGAAGAACTGGGCGGTCTGCCCCGACCCGTCGCCGACGTCCACCTGCACGGCCTCGCCGTTCGAGATGCGCCCGTGGAGGTGCGACGTGCGCTTGAGGACCGGCATCATCCGCTCGACTGCCCTCTCGTACTCCATCCCGTAGAACTCGCCGACTACCACGAAGTGCGAGAAGTCGCCGGTAAAGCGCACTTCGGGCCAGAGATCGATGAGCTGCAGGGCCTGGTTGAGGCTTTCGGGGATGTTGTTTCGGTGGGTCTCGACGAAGAACGCCAGTCCTTCCCCGTTGGCGATATTTCGGGCCTCGCGGCAGAACTCCGCTGCCTCCCTCATCGGAGTGAACGCGGTGAGCGGCTGCGCGAAGACGAAGTCGGCCCCCAATCGCCTCGCCCGGGCCACGGTCGCCCTCACGTCGTCCAGCGTGTGGGGGTGGTGCCCCCAGGGTCAGGCGCAGCCTTTCCCGTCCAGCGCGGCCCGATGCTCCGCCTCGTCCCTATCGGTCAGCCAACACTCCACGCCCTCGAAGCCCGCCGCCTTCACCCGCGCGAACTTCTCTTCCAGCGTCCACTCGGCGTCCCCATTCATCGGGAGCCCGATCAGCGACCAGAGCGAATGCCCGATCTGCAGCCGAGGCGTGTTCTGGCTGCCGTCGTTGTACCGGTCGAAAAGGGCCATGCCGCAGTTCTACCCGCGACCGAAGCGGCCTGGGGCATCTCCATAATAGGCCCATGCTCGCGACAACGCTTTTTCTCCTCGCCGGGCGCGGCGAGGTCGTCGTCTTCGACGCTTGGCGGATGCTCAAGGAGACACGAAGGACATCGCCGTCCGGCGGCGACAATGGACGACCTGCACGCGCTGAGCGCGCTGCAGGGCATCGTGAACCGGAAGCGCCCGAGCCTGTACGTGAACCTCGTGGGGCACGAAGGGAGCATCGATCGGTACTGGTGGGGGGTCCTGCGCCGTCACGGCGGCTGGATGGAGCGCGCCCGCACCCGGCCGGCGGCGGACCTTCCGGATCTGATCCGCCGCTTTCGCGGGAGCCTTCGGGGGGTCGTGGTCTGGGACGAGAGGGTTCCGGCGACCTCGAACGTGGCCGCTACCCTCGCGGGCGTGGAGGACGCGCTCCCCGTCAGTTCGACCCGAACCCGGGTTCGCTCTACTCTCGCCTGGTGGTCGAGCCCAAGGGCCTCGCCTGCGGGTGGTCGCGAGGCTCTGAATCGGGACGGCTCGCCCATGTTCACCATGTTCGGAGAAGGCACGATCCCCGGCACGCGGACGCCCTCCACCGGAAGCGCCAAGTGCGACGCCTACGTGTGGGCGGTCGGGCGCACCATTGCCAAGGGGCGGGGCCAGCCGCGCAAGATGGGCTACTACCCCGACGCGTTCTGGCTGGGGCGGCCGAACGGGCTGCCGGTGGACCGCACCCTCCTCTCGAACCAGGACTACTTTATCGCCCACCGAGGATTCTTCTTCGACCTGCACTCGTGGGACGACGAGGCGCCCGACGACGACCCCGGCCAGCGGCTCGGGACGGACGTGGACACGCTTCGCCACATCTTGCGCGTCGCCTGGGGACGGGCCAAGGGGAGATGATCCACGTTGGCGGGTTCACGCCCTGGGACCTCAAGTACACGGACTTCACCGGCATGAAGCACGGGGGCGTCCCCACGGAGTGGCGCTACGCTGAGATCCTGTCCTGCTTCAACGCCTACATGGACGCCGACGCCCCCGGCCTCGGGCCGATGGCGAACGCCTCGTTCCTACCAGCACTTCCCCCTCAGAGTCCGCTACCCGCAGCCGTCCCTCCCGACCGACGAAGAGATGCGTCGGCGCGGCTGGATCGATGCGGAGGGACGGCCCGTGAAAAAGCCGTTCGCGTGCTTCTACGTGGGCGACTACGACTCGGCCGCCTGGGTCTACCGGATGATGCCCGAGGGTGTGGGACGACCCCGTGCGCGGCTCCGTCCCCCTCGGCTGGGCGTTCAACCCGAACCTCGACGCGCGCTTTCCCGTCGGTCTCGCCCACGCCCGCGCGACCGCGACGCCCGCCGACGCCTTCATCACCGGCGACTCCGGCGCCGGCTACATCAACCCCGGCTACCTCGTCCCTCCGCGCCGATGGAGCGGCCTCCCCTCCGGCCTCGACGCCTGGGTCCGCCACAGCCGTCCCCTCTATCGCCGCTGGGACCTCCGCGTGACCGGTTTCATCATCGACGGCAACGCCCCGGAGATGACGTCCGAGGTGCGCAGAGCCTACGCGAGGATGTCCCCGGGCGGAGTGGTGGCGCAGAAGATCCCCCCCACCTCGCTCGTGGAGGGCGTACCGTTCCTGCGGATGGGCGCGGACATGGACGGGAAACCTCGACGCCAGCGCGGCCGCCATCGCATCCGGCGCGGCGGGGAAACCCCCAGCTTCAAGATCTACCGAACGATCCTCTGGAGCCCACGAAGCACCGAGACCTGATTGAAAAGGTCCGCAAGCTCCCGCCCCGACATCGAGTTCGTCACCCCGCCGGTGCTCTTCGAGCTGCTGCGGCGGCGGTTGGGGGCGTAGCTTGTAGTTTGTGGTTTGTGGTTTGTAGCAGTTAAGGGGACGCCGTCGCTCCGCACGGCGACAACCTACAAACCACAAACCACAAGCAACTCCGCCGCCTGCGCCGCCGCTGCCGCGATGGCCTCGGCATAGCGGCGGCTGGCCCCAAGGTTTGCCTCCACCAAGCGCCGCGCTGACTCGCCCATGCGCATCCTCAGAGAGGCATCGCCCAAGAGCCGCTCCAGCGCCTCCGCCAGTTCGTCGGCCGTGGCGCAGACCTCGCTCGCTCCGCGTCCCGCGCGGCGCGGGGCGACCTCGCGGAAGTTCGCCATGTGGGGGCCGTGCAGCACCGGCTTGCCCAGGGCGAGGGGCTGGAGGATGTTCTGCCCTCCCGTCCGCGCGAACCCGCCGCCGACCACCGCCACGTCCGCTACGGAGTAGATTCCCGCCAATTCGCCGTAGGTGTCCAGCACGAGATACCGTCCCCGCTCCCCTCGCGAGCGCCGCGCCACGGAGCCGAAGGCCCTGCGGGCGGCCTCCGCCAAGGCGTCCGCCCGCTCCATGTGGCGCGGCGCGTGGATCACGCAGATCTTCTCCAGTCCCCCGCGCCGCACGGCTTCGATCACCAGCCGCTCCTCTTCCTCCCCCCCCGGGGAGCCCACCACGACCACCGGCGTGCCCTCCGGTAGCCCCAGCTCGGCGCGCCGGCGGGCGGGGTCGGCGTCGACCGACTCCGCCGCTTGGTCGAACTTGCAGTTCCCCAGAACCTCCGCGCTCCGCGCGCCGAGGGCCTGGATGCGCGCCGCGTCCTTCTCGGTCTGCATGAGGCAGCGGTCCACGTTCCTCAGGAGCGCGCGGTAGAAGAAGCGGACGAGCTTCGCGCGGGGGACGCTGCGGTCGCTGATGCGTCCGTTCATGAGCAGCGTGGCGGCGTCGAACACCTTCGCCGCCCAGAGCAGGTTCATCCACAGCTCCGTCTCCATGATCGCCACCGCATCTGGCCGCACCCTCTGCACCGCCGCGAGCTGGAAGCGGGCGACGTCTACCGGAAAGTACATGAGGTGGTCAAAAAGCCCCTCCGGCCCCTCCCGCGCCGTCCGGTGCCCACTGCTGGTCGTGGTGCTGAGCACGATCTCGTACTCCGGCAAAACCTTCCGCAACTCCCGAAGCACCGGTTGCGCCGCGACTACCTCGCCCACCGATACCGCGTGAACCCAGATCCGACGTCGGTCGCCGCGGGGAGGAATCTTCAGCTTGCCCGTCCGCTCGTTCCAATCCGGCCCTTCTTTTCTGCGCCACGCGCGAAAGAGCATCCACGGCACCCAGAGCGGAGCGAGGAGCGTGAGCAGAAGGTTGTAGAGAATGAACATCGGCGGGCGCTCAGACGTCCAGCGGCTGGCCTACCACGCGTTCGTATGCCTCTAAATATTTCTCTCTAGTCTTTGCCACAATCTCGGCAGGCAGCGTCGGCCCGGGGGGAGTTTTGTCCCAACCGGTCGTTTCCAGATAGTCGCGCAAGAACTGCTTGTCGTAACTCGCCTGCGCCCGGCCTGGCTCATAGGCGGAGGCCTCCCAATAGCGTGAGCTGTCGGGGGTGAGGGCTTCGTCGATCCAGAGGAGGCCATCGTCCGTCTCGCCGAACTCGAACTTCGTATCGGCGAGGATCAAACCCGCACCCGCCGCGTGCTCGGCGGCGCGGCGGTAGAGCTCGAGGGTCTTATCGCGCACCCACTCGGCGGTCTCACGACCCACAATGTCCACCGCTCCCCCGAAGCTTAGGTTCTCGTCGTGCCCTTCTTGGGCCTTCGTGGCCGGGGTGAAGATCGGCTCCGGGAGGCGCGCGCTTTCGAGCAGTCCCTCCGGCAGAGCGAGCTCATGCACGCTCCCGCCCTGGGAGCGGTACTCCTTGAACAGCGAGCCGGAGATGTAGCCCCGCGCGACGCACTCGATGGCCAGAGGGCGCGCCTTCTTCGCCAAGGTCGCGCGTCCGGCGAGCTCCGGCTGAGGCCGGGACAGGCGGGCTTGGATCGCCGCGTCGTCCGTGCTCAAAACGTGGTGCGGGCACACATCCGCCAACCGCTCGAACCAGAACGCGCTCATCCGGTTGAGGATGCAGCCCTTGTCGGGAATCCCGTTCGCCATCACGGCGTCGAACGCCGAGATGCGGTCGGTCGCGACGATCAGCAGTTCGTCTCCTAGGTCGTACACCTCCCGAACCTTCCCCACCCGAGGAGGAGGCAGGCCGTGGACGGCGGTGTGCAGGAGCTCGGGCATGGGGGCAGTATGGAGGGAGAGCCCCGGCATTGTCATCCCGGGGGTATGTGGGGGATGGTCCCTTAGGGACGCCCGAAGTTCTGCTTCAGCAGGTGCAGCAGGTGGTCCGCCGTCACGACGCGCGTGTTCGGCGGGAGCTGGGCGATCGCGCGGCGGACGGCCTCCATGGGGCCGCCGATGGACTTGTAGGACCAGGCGTGGACGTTGACGAGCGCGTAGCTGCCGGGATCGGTGCGGGAGCTCGCGGGCATCTCGGCGACGCCCTTCGCCATCTCTTCGATCGACTGCACCCCCTCCCAGAGCAGAAACTTGTAGGCAACGCACGGCTTTCCCTTGTGCCACAGGATCTCCCCCTTGCGGCGGTGATAAGGCGCGTAATCCTTGTACACGATCCCATCCACTCCGGGCAACTCCAGCAGGGAAAGGGTCTGCGCGGGCGAGCCGGCGTTGTCGTTCAGCACGCTCACCACGGACAGATCCGAGGCCCGAAGGACAGGCGCGGAGCGGCGGGCCAGAGCGGCGCGGTCGGGCTGGAAGTGCGGGTAGGTGTAACCCGGCAGGCCGGGACCGGTGATAAAGGCGTCGTTCGGCGTGGCGGTGCGATAGAGGTGGCGCAGGGCGCGCGGGGCGACGGAGGCGAGGACCGGCGCGACCTCCCACGTCATGGGGAACGTGCCCCGTAGCGGGCTCGCCCAAAACCCTTTGTCGTGTACGAAGCCTCCCGCCATCCACTGGATGTTGTCGCCGTCGCTCATCACGAAGGCGACGTACCGGACGTCCTCCTCGGCCGCCGGGAAGCGCCGCCTCGGGCGGGATAACCGTCCCGCCGGGAGTTTCTCCAGGGCCGAGAGGTTCAGGCTCCAGTCGGCCGCGACGCCCGTCGCGTTGGCGCGGCTCAGGTCCCGGATCCAGTCGCGCTCGTCGCCCCCGGGCGGGAACCAGCCGTACACCGTCGCCTCGGGGCCGAGCGTCCGAGCGACCTCCGTGCGAAAAGCAGGGACGGCCGTCGCGAAGACGAAGGTGTTGTGAGCGACGGCAAAATCGCGAAGGTGCCCCGGCTTATCGAGCGCCTGCTCGACGACGGCCCCCTTGGTGAAGAGCTTCCCGTACCTCCCGAACGCCTGCCGATCGTCCCACCCGCGGACGTCGGCCCGCACCTTCAAACCGGCTTCGAGAGCTCGCTCCACCAGGCTCTCCTCCACCGCGACCGCGCTCATCGGGCCGCAGAGAGAGGTCGCGACGTTCAGGCTGGGGGTACCCGCCTTGTAGACGATCATTCCTTTCACGCTAGGACGGAAGCGGTGTAGGGCGTTCCAGACGTTAGGCTCGTTGCGCACCCGCCAGCCCTCCCGCCGAAGCTCGTCGAGCACGACGGCCGACATGCCCCCGGCCTGCATCCAGAGCCGCGGCCTCGTGCGATTGACCAGTCCCTGGAGCGTGAGCGCGAGGGCCTGCTCAGCCGGAGACATATCCGGGTGGGGGAGCACCCAGATCTCTCCTTTGCGGTTCGAGCGGCCATCCTGCGCGGTAGGGGTGGAGCCATGAGCCGCCGCGAAGGCGACGGGCGTTGCCAGAGCCAAGAGCAAGGCCAGAATCTGAGAAAGGCTCATCTTTGTCACCCTATCGCCCTCAAGACCTCTTAGGCGCTCGCGGCGGCCACGCCCTGAACCGTGTCGCCCATCTCGCTGAGCCCCAGTTCCTCTCGCGCCTTGCGCGCGTACTCGGCGCGCTCGTCCGCGCGGAGGGTGCGCCAGGTGAGGAACTGCTTACGCAGGCTGGCGAGGAAACGGTGGTTCACCGTCGGCCAGTTCTCCGGGTCGCCGGAAAGGCGCGTGAGGGTGAGATCCAGAGCGTAGACGCCGGGCACTACCGTCGGCGAGGCCGAGAGGTGGAGCTCCTGAGACACCCCCAGGTCGTAGGGGGCGAGCCAAGCGGTGGTCTCGAGGGAGAACGAGGGTTGAGGGTTGAAGGTTGAGGGTTGAGGTCCGGACTCAGCCCTCAACCCTGGACCCTCAACCCTTAGCCTCGTCCCACTGGTCACGAAGTCGCCGATGGTGTACCCCTCGTACGCTCGCAGCCACTCGCCGAGGAACGCCATGACCGGCCCCGCCTCCGGGGCGCCGATGCTGAAGGGGAGGGGGAGGCGCCAAGTGTCGCCTTCCGGCTCCGTCTCGAAGGCTTCCTCGCTCATGGCGGGCGCGGCGATGCGGCTCGCCTTGCGCGCGGGGTAGATCGTGCTCCCGAGCACGACCGCCATCACAAGACCCGCCGACATCACGGCGGAGGTCGAGCTGAAGTTCAAGGTGAGGCCGGGGAGAGCGCCGGTGGCGACGATGATTTTGGCCGAGGCTTGGGCGGTGAAGTAGCCCACGACCGCTCCGAGCACGCCGTAGACGAGCGACTCGGCGAAGAAGAGCATCGCGATGTGGTTCGGCGCGAGCCCGATGGCCGAGAAGATCCCGATCTCCCGCGTGCGCTCGTAGACGCTGGCGACCATCGTGTTCAGCACGAAGATCGAGGCGATGGCGAGCTGCACGAGGATGAGGCCGAGCCCGGTGCCCTTCGAAGCCTGGAAGACGCTGAACTGGCGGACTTCGAGCGCTGGGAGCGCGGACGTCCCGTCCGCTCCGGATGCGGACGGGACGTCCGCGCTCCCAGGCACCGCGGCGTAGAGGTTCAGGCGCAGGCGGGGCATGAGGGCGTCGAGCGCCTTGCGCGTCTCCTGGGGAGCGTCGAAGCCGACGGCGAGCGTTCGCAGCTCCGCGCCCAGGGAGACCGCCGTCTCGGTGGGCAGGATGAACACCATCGCGGGGTCGAGGCGGAGGAAGTTGCGGAACGCCTGGTTCCCCTGCCCCGACTCCTGCTGGTACTTGCCCGACAGGGAGAAATCGGGGGGCAGAATGCCGTCCCCGTCGAGGTCCACCACGGAGCGCAGAATCGCCGGGTCGAGGATTCCGACCACGGTGTAGTCCACGCCGGCGAAGGAGACTTTGGCCTTCCCGACCTCCGACGGTTCCACCTTCAGCGCCTCGGCGAGGGGCTGCGGAAGGAGGATCGCGTGGCGCTCCCCCTCGCGGAACCACCGCCCGCCCGGCAGCAGCGCCTCCTGCGGCCGTGAGACGCGCGTCTCGCCCGCCTCCAACCCCAGGATCGCGCGGACCTCGGCCACGCGGTTCGCCCGCTGGAGCGTCAGCACGCTCGACTCGCCCACGTCCGCCCCGAAGTAGTAGGCGCGGCGCACCACGGTGCCGCGACCGGTGAACTCGTTGGCGACCTGGCGGTACGTCGCGAGCTGCATCGGCTCCAAGCCGGGGTTGCGCATGAGGATGCCGGAGTAGCGGGCAGGGGTCGGACTCGGAGTCTCGTTCAGCCGGAGCTCCGGCACGATGGAGGTGAAGCTCAGGACGATAAAGGTCATCACGACCAGGGTGAGGGTCGTGAGAAACGTGCGGGCCTTTCGCCGGCGCATGTTCGAGACGCCCAGGTTGAACGCGGCGAGGGCCACGCTCGCGCGGCGGATGTCCACCTCGCGAAGCCCGCTCTGCTGTGCCTTCACGGCTTTCAGCGAGGTTTCGAATTTGCCCAGGATGAAAGTGATGACGATGAGGCTCAGCGTCGCCATCACGAACGCCACGAAGATCATCGCGGGGTTCGACACGATCTCGAAGGCGGGATGGATAAGCCTGAGGAGGATGAACGAGCCGACGAAGATCCCGATCCCCCAAGCGAGCTGCTTCGTGAGGAGCCGATGCCCCACGAAGAGCCGCTCGGCGAAGTAGCTGAAGGGGACGAGCAGGAAGAGGTAGAAGACGACGCCGTTCACGACGTCGCCCGCCGTCTTCTGAATCACCGGGTGCGAGCGCAGAGCGTAGCCCCAGGCGGCGCGGGCGTGGCGGTCCGCCTCGGCCCAGTCCTTCTTCCCCTGCGCCTCCTCCGCGAGGCGGATCTCCTCTTCCGTCTGGCGATGGAGGTCGAGGATCCCCGCGCCCATAATGCGGTACTTCTTAAACCGCGCGATCCGGGTGGCGTTGATGGCGGCGATGTCGCGGGCGTTGTTCAGAGGGAGGTCCTCAAAGCGGCCTGAAAGCGCGGCCCGAGCCCGATCCGTTTCTACTTTTGGAGCCACTGACTCCTCGTCGGCGGGCACCCGTGGCTTCTCAAGAAGACGAGCCCCCCCCTTCGCCGGCACCTGGCGCTCGCTTGGACCAGACGTGGTCGGAATCTCGACGGGGGGACGCCGCTTGTCGCCGGGTGAAGTCAGAGGGTCGATCGGGGGCCGACTCGTGTCGCCGGGCGAGGTGGGAATCTTGATCGGCGGGAGCGGTTCTTCGGTCGTCGAGGGCTCTGTAACGAGAGCCGTGGGTTTCGCTGTCGGCGGCGATGCTCCCGAGGCACCCGGAGCGATGTACCCTTTGCCGGTCTCGTTCCCCAGCGTCGAGTTCGTCAGTATCAGTCGCACTTCGCCGGGGCCGGAGCCACCCAAGAGCTGGAACCTCTGGCCAGGAGGCACGAAGAGCACCTGCGTATCCTCGATGTCCGGGTTGAGGCGAATGTCGGACGGAGGATCGAAGATGCCGAAGTCCGTCGGAAACGAGCCCGTGTTGGCGTCCAGCACCATGACGCGCTGGAAGGCCTTAAGATCCTGCGGGTCCACGAGGTCGTAGAGGTCCACCGAGACGCAGGGAAACACCACCAGAGGCGAGGTGCGCAGAACCGTCTTCAGCCCGAACTCGATGGGAAACGCGTAGTCGCCGTAGCTGCCCCAGGTAACCGCATGGTCCACGCGTCCGGACTTCGGGTCCAAGCGGAACGCGGCGAGGCGCGTCATCACGTTCGCGTTCCGGGGGTAGGAGCTCGTCGGCGCGAGGCCCACGAAGGAGTAGCTCGCGTCCTCTCCGGTGAGCTGCACGATGTCGCCGCGCACCCCCATCATCGTCTTCTGGCGCGAAAGCACGGCGGCGATGGCGCCGGGCACGGGGACGTCCGGGAC
>JAUJNV010000061.1 GCA_030447945.1 Fimbriimonas sp.
CGGCGGCCCACAGGAAGCCTAGCGGACCCAGGATCTTGCCCGCGAGGCCGACGTAGACGAACGGGCCGAAGCGCGGGGGGTCGACTGCGATCAGCCAGTAGCCGAGCCCGTAGACGCCGACGATCATGCCGATGCACTGCATGAGCGCGGGGTAGTTCGGCGGGGGCATGCCGAGGGAGGTGAAGATCAGATTCGGGAAGAGCCCGATCACGGTCCCCCAGGCGAAGTTGTAGACGGCGGCGGCATAGAACCACTTCCGGTAGCCTTGGAGGTCGATCATGGCCCGATCCTACCGGGACTGCTTCCGCGAGTCTTGGGACGACTTGCCGCCCGGGGTGCGTCTCTCCCTCACCGCGCCTCTCCACGCCGAGGGCAACCTGGAGATATCCACCGCGTCGCGGGGGATGGCGGGGCTGATCGCGAAGGCGATCCAACTGCCGCCGAGCGGCGAGGCGGTGCCGTCGGCTCTGGATTTGGCCGAAGTGCCGGGCGGGATCGAGTGGACGCGGCGGTTCGGCACGATGAGGGCGGTGAGCCGCCAGTGGATGCGCGGGGACCGATTCGTCGAAGCCGCCCCGCCCTTCGAGATCGAGCTGGACATGATCGCGGAAGGGCCGACCGTCGTCATGCGCCAAACCGGCCTCCGGCTGTTCGGCCTGCCGATGCCCTCGTTGATGGGGCCGCGCGTCTCCGGCGTCCTCTCGGCCGGTCCGGACGAGCGGAGCTGGGACGTGACGGTCACCATCGGCCATGTTTGGTTTGGAACGATCACGAGCTATAGAGGTGTGATGAGGGCGGAATGAACGTCGCGATTTGGATTCTGATGGTGCAGGCGTGCCTGGGGGCGTTCGACACGCTGTACTACCACGAGTACAAGCTCAAGCTGACCCACGACGCGGACAACGCCTTCGAGCTGCGGCTCCACGCCCTGCGCGACTTTCTCTACACGGCGATCATCGGCTCGCTCGGGTGGGTCACTTGGCACGGAGTCTGGGCCTATCTCCTTTTGGCGTGCCTCGCCGCTGAGATCGTCATCACGCTGTTCGACTTCGTCGAGGAAGACCGCGTCCGCAAGCTCCCGCCCGGCGAACGGGTGATGCACTCCGTGATGGGGATCGTCTACGGCGCGTTCCTCGCCTACGTCGTGCCCGAGATCTGGCGATGGCGGGAGCTGCCCTCCGGCTTCGGAACCGCCTACCACGGCTTCCCGGGCTGGGTCCTCAGCGTGATCGCCATCGGGGTCTTCCTCAGCGGCGTCCGCGACTTCATGGCGAGCTTGCGCAAGTAGCGCGACCGGTCGTGGCCGTTCGTCAACCCTTTGGAGTGCGGTGCTGATGGTCGTTGACTAAAAAGTCTGTATTTAGAGCCTCTAGCCGAACGCTCCGAGGAGTCCTCGCCCCGGAGGGGTGAGACCTGGCTCCTCGCCTTTACCGGGAGGGTCGAAGGATAGATTAAATAGTCAACGACCCTAAGCACCGCATCCCAGCGAATGAACCGCGTTAGCCGATAGCGAGTCTAAAGACTGATAGGAGGTTTCAGATGAACTGGGACATTATCAAGGGCAACTGGGCGCAGTTGAAAGGAAAGGTCCGCGAGGAGTGGGGCGATCTGACGGACGACGATCACACCGAGATCGCGGGTCAGAAGGACCAGCTCGTGGGACGCCTGCAGGAGCGCTACGGATGGACCCGCGAGGAGGCCGAACGGAAGGCCGACGACTTCGCCGGCCGCCATTCCAGCGTGTAGAGGCTGGCCATCCTCGTCTGGGCGAGATCCCGATCGGCGGTCGCTCGAATAAACTGATCCGATGCGCATCGGCGAAGCACAGGACCTGAGGGTGGCCCGGGAGACGGACCACGGACTTTATCTCGCCGATGCGGAGGACGAGGTGCTTCTTCCGCGTGGACAAGTGCCGCGCGGCACCGGGATCGGAGACACCCTGCGCGTGTTCGTCTACACGGACTCGGAGGACCGCCCCGTCGCGACGACGAAGAAGCCGTACGCGGCGGTAGGCGAGTTCGCGAGGTTGCGCGTCGTCTCGGTGACCGAGGCGGGCGCGTTTCTCGACTGGGGGTTGGACAAGGACCTCTTCTGCCCCCTGCGCGAGCAGCAGCCCCGAATGCGCGAAGGCTACGAGTATCTTGTGCGGATCTACCTCGACGAGGCCTCCCGGCGGGTGGTCTGCACGGGCAAGCTCGCCCGATTCCTCCGGTCCAACGGGGAGGGACTAAGGCCGGGCCAGCCCGTGAAGATCATGGTGATGGACCGCAATCCCGAGCTGATCAGCGTCATCGTCGACAACTACATCAAGGGCTCGCTGTTCCCGGACGAGTGGCACGAGCGCCTGGAGGTGGGGGACGTGCGGGACGCCTTCGTCAAGAGCGTCCGCCCCGAGGATCACAAGGTGGCGGTGTCGCTCCGGCCCCAGGGGTACCAGGCGGTGATGGGCGAGCGCGAACGGCTCCTGGGGGCGCTGAGGGCGGCCGGCGGCACGCTGCTGGTGTCCGACAAGTCCTCGCCCGACGAAATCCAGCGCCGCTTCGGCCTGAGCAAGGGCGCGTTCAAGAAGCCCTGCTCGGCGCGCTCTATCGAGAAGGCCAGATCGAACTCGAAGCGCACCGCATCCGTTTGAAACGCCCAACCGCCGACCATGCTCAAACCCGACGCCCCGGCCTTGGTCCTCGCACCGATGGACGGCATCACCGACGCGCCCATGCGCGCCCTCCAGGGCGCCTCCGGCGCGTTCACCTACGCGGTCTCGGAGTTTCTCCGGGTCGGCATCGAGCCCTTGCCCGCCAAGGTGTTCCGCCGCGAAGTGCCCGAGCTGGGCCACGGATCGCTCACGCCGACAGGGCTGCCGGTCCAGGTGCAGATCCTGGGAGGCGACCCGGGGGCGGATGGCGAAGTCCGCCCCTTGTCGCCTGCGGGGCGGGCGCTCAAGCGATCGACATCAACTTCGGCTGCCCGGCGCCGACGGTGAACCGGCACGACGGGGCGCATCGCTGCCCCGCATCCCGAGAGGATTCGCGAGATCGTGGCGGCCGTGCGCGCGGCGGTGCCCGAGGAGGTTCCTGTCTCGGCGAAGCTAAGACTGAGTTGGGACTCCATCGACCAGATCTCTCTCAACGCGGAGATGGCCGCCGAAGGGGAGCGTCTTGGCTGACGATCCACGCCCGTACGCGCGTGCAGGGCTACTCGCCGCCCGTCTTTTGAAGCCCATCATCGAAGGTTCGCGAAGCGCTCGGCCTGCCCGTCGTCGCGAACGGCGATATCTGGACCCTCGAAGACTTTCGCCGGTGCGAGGAGGAGACGGGTTGTCGCCACTTCATGATCGGCCGCAGCGCCCTCGCCAATCCGGCTCTGCCTTACCATGTCGCCCGCGAGCTCGGCATCGGAAAGGGCAAGATCGCCGGGGAGACGAACTGGATCGCCCTTCTGCAGAGCCTCGTCGCGTACACCGAACTCTACGCGGACCGCGTCACGCCGCGTCCGCTGATGCGAATTAAACAATGGCTGAAGATCGCCGGCACCTTCGGCGACTTTGCCCACTTCGACCGGTGAAGCACGCGCAGACGGCGGAGGAAGTTTTCGCCCTTCTCGCCGAAGCCGACCGAACTTCCCGAGCTGCTGCGTAACGTCCCTTGCGGTTGCCGGGGTTTGGCCTGTCGCGCCCGTCTCCCCTCTCAGCGGCGCTCCGGCTCCAGGAATTTGCATGATGAAACAGACCTTCCGCCTCACTCTCGTCCTCGCGGCGGCCCTCGCCACGCTTCCTCTCGCCATCGCCCAGGCTCCCCGAGGGCAGCCTAAGGCAGGCCAGCGCCAGGGCGGCGTTCAGGTCACGCCCCACTTCCGCCAGGCCATGGAGGCATGGCGGAAGTGGAACGCCTCCACCCGAACATCCGCGCCGTCCAGCGCATGCTCGGGGGGCTCCACATGCTCGAGCGCGATCCCAAGCTGAAGCTCACGAAGCCCCAGGCCAAGAGCGTGCTCGCCGTCCTGAACGCGTGGCGCGCCAAGCCCGTGATGACCAACGCCCAAGCGGGCGCCGTGAACAAGCAGCTCACCGCCTCGCTCACGCAGGCGCAGAGGCCAGGATCGCCTGCCGGCCGCCGAGGACAGGCGGCGCCGGCAGGCTGGAGGGGCGAGAGGCCAAGGCGGCATGGGCCGACCCGGAGGGGGGAGGCCAGGCGGCCCCGGAGGAGCCGGGCGCCGGGAGTAATCCCGACTCCGCGCGAGTACAACCCCTGAACCCAAACACCCTGCCCTTCGAGAGGGGCGCGCGCCCGAGCGAAGACGCGGATGAACGAGCTCGTAGCCAAGCTAAAGGCGCGGGCGGCGAGGCGGGGAGACAGGGGACAGAGAACCGGGAGCTTGTGGGTTGAGGTACAAGCCCTTCCCCGTCTCCCATCCCCTGTTTCCCGTCTCCCGTCCCCTTAGCCCACCGCCTTCTCGAAGCTCTCGATGTCCTTTTCGATGACCCGCAGGCTCGCGCGCCAGAAGTCCGGGGTGCGGATGTCGATGCCGAAGCGCTCGCCGAGGGTGGCGGCGTCGGCGAGGCCGGTGGAGGAGAGGAGGTCGTCGTAGCGGTTCTGGAAGTCCTCGGCGCCCGCCTCGTACTGGGCGTAGAGGCCGAGGCCGAAGAGGAGGCCGAACATGTACGGGAAGTTGTAGAAGGAGCGAGACGCGTAGTAGTGGCCCTTGGCGGCCCACATGTACGGGTGGAGGAGGTCGGGGTCGAGGCCGTCGCCGTAGGTCTGCCGCTGCGCATCCAGCATCCGCTCGCAAAGCTCGGCCGGCGATAGGCTGCGCGCGGCGCGACCCTCGAACACGGACTGCTCGAACAGATACCGGCTCGTGATGTCGACCACGACCTGGTTGAACCCCTGCAACGAGCCCTCGAGGATCGCCAGGCGTTCGGAGGCGTCGCCTACCTGAAGGGCCGCGCGCTTCGCGATCGTCTCGCAGAAGATGCTCGCGGTTTCCGCGAGGGTCATCGGCGTCTGGCGCTGGAGCGGCGTCCGCCCGTTCAGGCAGAGGTTGTGGTAGCCGTGCCCCAGCTCATGGGCGAGGGTGCTCACGGTGTTGAAGGAGGGCCTCCAGTTCATCAGAATGCGCGACTCGTCTCGCCGCAGCGAGGCGCAGTACGCACCGTCCACTTTGCCGGCCGTGGCGGGCCAGTCGATCCAGTTCTCGCGGTAGCTTCGCAGGGCGAACTCACGCATCTTCTCGCTGTAGGCCCCGAAGTGCTCCGCGACGAAATCGCACGCCTCGTCGAGAGTCCACTGGCGAGGCGAGTCGCCGAGGGGCGCGAAGATGTCGAACCACGCCAGCCGCTCGACGCCGAGCGCCTTCGCCTTCGCCCGGAGGTAGCGGCGGAAGGCGGGGAAAGACTCGCGCGCGGCGAGGAGCATCGCCTCCAGCGCCTCCCGGTCGATGTTCGCCCCGAAGAGCGCCTCATCCAGCGGTGAGCCCCAGCCGCGGCGCTTGGCCAGCGTGCCGACCTCGCCCTTAATGCTATTCAGGGCCGTGGCCAGCGGCACCTCGACCGACTGCCAAGCCGCCAGCTCCGCCTCGTAGGCCGCCCGCCGCGTCTCGCGGTCCGGTTCGGAGGCCATCCCCCGCACGGCGCTCATCGGAAGCGCCCTCTCCTCCCCGTCCTGCCGCACGCGCACCTCGAGCTGGGAGCTCACGTCGCTGTGCAGTTGCGACCAGGCTGTTGTCCCGGTGAGGCTCAGGTCGGCGGCGAGCGCCTCTTCGGAAGGGGCCATGAGGCGCCCCGCCTGGATCTGGGCTTTACGTAGGGCGTATTCGTGCTCGCGGGCGATGGCCGAGCGGCCGAGCAGCGCGTCGACGTCCAGCGAGCCGATCCAGGCGATGAAGCGCGTCTGAAGCTTGCGCAGCTCCGTCGTCTGCAGGTTGAGCTCGCTGTTGCGGGCTTGGGCCAGGGCGTCGCGGGTGTTCGTGGTCAGGGCGCAGCGCGTGTAGACTCCGAGCGTCTGGAATGTCTCCAGCAGCCGGTTCAGCGCGCCGAGCGCCTCTTCGAAGGCTCCCGTGGGGTCTTCCGGCGGCGTTCCGCCCCCCTCGATCCGGTGGCGCTCGAAGAGCCCTTTGAGGGATTCGATGCCGGCGACGGCGTCGCCGAAGGTGTTCTGGTACGGCGGCGAATCGAGGCTGGGAAACACGATCTCCATGTCCCAGCGCGGAAGGTTCGGGGCGGCGGTGCTCACTGTGTGATTCTGGCACCTTCGCCGTCTTCCTCTTCATCCGTCGTCGCTTCGAGCGGCGTAGGATCACCTATGCCTTCCGGCCCTTCCCCGGCGGTTCGGCGGTCGGAAGCGCCGCCGTCCGCTCCGCCTATCGAGCCCAGCCAGCTTCGGGGCCTGCTCGCGGGATCGGGGGTGGCGCTGGCGGTCACGCTTGCTTGGGGTTTTAGCTACCGGTCCGACCGCAACGCCAATGCTCTCCGGCGGCAAGAGGGGCGGCACGAGGTTCGTCAAGCGGAGAAGCGCGCGCACGAAGAGCGAGAGGCGCAGGTAGCGGCTCGGCAGCGGCAGGCTTCACGGATGGCGCACGGGCAGCTCCTGCAGAACGCGGCGACCCTCCGGCGTCAGTCGAGGCCGAAGGACCGGGAACCGCTGCTGCCGGACTCCGTGCGGGATGAGGGCTACTTTCGAAGCGACGAAGAGCCATGGCCGCATGACGACTGAGGGGATGGGGCAAGGGTTGAGGGTTGCGCCCGGAGCCTTCTCCCTCAACCCTCAACCCTAAACTCTCGCGCCGCGCGGCGCCCGCCGGATGAATCCGGCTCCCAAACGGTTAAACTGGATCTATGCGGACCTTGACCCTCGGCTACGTCTTCCTCGGTGCTGCGCTGTGCACCCCCGCCCTCGCCCAACGCGTCGCGCAGTCGAACCGGGCCGCCCTGGACCGTGCCGTGGCCGCCACCATCGCCGCCATCCGGTCGGACAACTGGAGAGCCCTCGGGGCGATGGCCGATACGCGGAAGGGACTCACGATCTACTACCTCTATCCCGACAACCGCCATCCGTTCACCCCCGCCGCCTGGCGCAGCGCGCTGGCCTCCCGCAAGAGCATCACCTGGGTGAAGGCCATGCCGGGCGACGGCGGCATGCGCCCGGCGATCCGAATGACGCTTCCGGAATTCCTGCAGGGGATCGCGCGCGTCGACTGGCGCCGCCCGACGAAGCGGTCGTACGACCGGGGCGAAGAGGTGGTCTACCGCACGCTGGTCCCCCAGGGCCTCAAGCGCCGTCACCCCGGCGTCCGTTTCGTCGACCTCATGAAGATGAGCCCAGAGAACGAGTTCCAGAACGCCCTCATCCTCGGATTCTCCCGTATCGGGGGAAGAGGCGGTTACCGCCTCTCGGTCATCGGCGTCGACCAGTGGAAGGATTAGGCCTCGTCCGAATCCCTTCTGGTGTACAAAGCCTCTCGGCGCAAGCTGGGGGCTTTGTACTTTATGATGACCCGGCACTCATGGGCTTATTCCCCCACGTTGTCTCGCTTGGAGCCACTACCAGTGGCAACCTGCTGAGCGCCGTTCCCGTAAATGATTCGTGCGACTCAACATGACCTCGGGGCGACGGCCATGAAGTCGTTCGCAATGCTCCTCGTGCATCGGTTGGTTTCTGCTCGCCACGGGGATTCTGGGACTCGTGAGAGCACCGAGAGAAGTACGGTCTGTTGAGGAGAAAGCGAAGAGGGCACTTGCAATCGGCTCCGACGTAACGGCCAACCCGAAGGCCCACAACCCCAACTTGGTGCGGATCCTAGAGGTGAGTGACCAGGCTTTGTACGGTCTCGAGCGTGGCGCGCCATACATCATATATGGCAGTGCCATCGGCTCCACCATCGGCGGACTCCTTCTACTCGTCCTCGGACGTACGGTCACGCGGTGGGGCCGCCGCACAGTAGTTCGTGAGCAAGCTTCCCCAGCGGACGTATGAACTAGAGCTTGTTCAACTAGCGGACCACGGTTGGGTCTGCATAAGTAACCCCCCGCCTTGAAGGGAATAGCTTGTCCTGGCGAGACAGAGAGACGCGAGGCACGCGGGACTCCATAGGCGGCTGCCAGGCTCTCTCGGCCTTCTGAGTGCTCAATCGGCGCGATGGCAATTCTATCCTCGTCCAACCGGGTGGACTCTTCCCCGTCGGCTACTATCAGGTCATGGGAGTAGCTCCTAGGGATGCCCCACGTCATCGGTTAGTCGATGTTGCCCTGTTCGCCGGGCTGATCGGCTTAGGAGTCCTTTTACCGGCCACGTACTCCTGGGTAGCAGCGAAGCCGATTTCAGTCAGCATGGGGGTTGGCCCCCTTTTGGTGTTCGCGGGATTCTTCGTGCTATCTGTTCTGTCGAAGTCGCGGGACACGCAGCCACAGGCCCTACCGGAACCGGCGGCCACGCTACTGAACGACACGCTGACAGCCGAAGGGCTCACACGTGCACGGCTTCTTTTCGGAGCGTCGGGGCCGACCGCTAGTTTCCCGCGGCCCATTTGCTTTGGCATACACGTGGTCGTGCCGAGGAAGGTGCTGGACGAGTTCACCAGGGATGCGCTTCTTTGGAGTGTAAAGACGGACGCGGCTGCTTCGATCAAATTCGGCCGGAGTGGGGCCGCCAGCGTTGGTCCTTATGATTTGGGCTTGCTTGCTCCTGTTGGGTCTCCTTGAACGTTGGAAGCTGCCGTCTGTTTACTTCGGCATTCCGATATTGCTGCTGGTGGCGTCGTTCGTCGGGTTCTCCCTCCTCGGCTTCGCTTTTCAAGTTCAGGCCGACAAGCGGTTCACCCTGACGGACGCCGATCGCCGCGCCGCGAGGAGGCCTAAGCTATCCTTACTTCGACCAGGCGGATCGGGCACCCTCGCAAAAATGGATGTTTTTCCGGGCGGAGCTTCGGGGGCGAGTAAAACGCCTCGGAATCGCGTTGGAGCGGGACTATCGAGCTTCATAATCGGTAGGCAAGCATCATTGGGTCCTGTTCGGCATCCGCATATACCTGTGTTACGAGCCCCTAATGCGCCGCGACACCTCACGTGTCAGCCGTGCCCGCTCAACGCGCTGCCGCCGCAGTTCTGACGGCATCCAGCCAGGTGTACAAAGCCTCTCGGCGCAAGCTGGGGGTTTTTATCAGTCTGGGGGTCGGCGACTGTCGCGCAGCACTGGTGCGCAGTTCTGTCTTTGATGCCTAGCGCCAGCGTCCGCACCGCAGGAATCGCCAAGTGCTCTCTACCGTCAGCCCCTCTCTTCGATTTGGGCGAAGAAACCCCCTCTTTCAGCATCCGATTCTCTACCAGAGGTCGCGGAATTCGATGCGCACGAAACCTCGCCGGATCGGTGCGACAGTCCCAAATGATCTTGAGAATGTGACCAGGCGCGAGCTGATAGCTCATGGGAAAGGACTCCGGCGGGGCCGCTGCCTCCGATTCTGTTCCCATAGACGCTTTCCCTCAGCCCAAGCGTCTGCCACACCTCGGGCTCGGTCATCCCCGGGCGCAAGTTCTTGGCGCGCCCCTTGATCTCTGAACGACGTCCGGTGGGAGGTTTTGAGGCCCGTAGCAGCCCGCGAGACCGAGACAGACGATGGCACCGAAGGCGAGGACCGACCTGGCGGCGGTAGCGTGGTGCTTCATCGATCGTCTCCGCTACTTACGCCCATAAGAGGTCTCAGGCTGGGCAAAAGGTTCTTCCGACATCCTCCCGGGGAAGTGGCTGCGCAGCCTGACAGCAGCGCGAGCGCAGTTCGAACTTCGGTCAGCCAGGCTGACTGCCACTTTTTACATCCGCTAGTCGGGTCCCGACCGGATGGGATTCGAATTCTTCGGCTGAACTGTGTCTTGAACGACCTTTCTTCCCCAGCCCCATCAGCCCGTCAGAAATGCACTTCCTGGTCGTCCCAGCAGGTCTGGAGGTAGTCGATCTGCGCGCCGTGAGAGAGGGCGTGAACGGCAGGCAGATTCATCAACCAAGTCATGGGCACCGACCAACCGCGGCCGGAATCCAGGGTGGTGGCAATCTCGTCGGGCGTCAGAGTGTCCAATGCCGCTATGACATCGTCGGTCCCCTTCCGGAACACGCTTTCTACCTCCGCGCGGCTCGTTATTGCGATTTCTTCTGAGTTCACTTGTGCCAGCCACTCCGACAAGTTGTCACTTCGCGGGAGCTTTCTGGTCTCGATCATGCGAGCGAATCTTCCAGCGTATAGGGCGGTGTGAGCGGCAATCCGGATGGCGGACTTCGCCGTCGGGGTCGGCGTCCAGGTCAATTTATCGTCCGGGACGAGCGAGAGTTTCCTTAGGAATCGCTCCATTTCATCGACGGCATTCTCTTTGCAGATTTCGACTAAGCCTTCCATTCCACGGGTCCTTCAGAGTCTTCCAATTCTGACTTAGCTCGGCGATGCGAAGTGATTTCGGCTACCGGTATCCGACACGAGAGTTCTGACCGTGTCCAGCCAGGTGTACCAAGCCTCTCGGCCAAAGCTAGAGGGCTTGGTACTGTTTGAGACCCACGGGGCTCGCTGCGCGGCTGCCCTATTCTTTTTTAGATACCTGGCGCCATAGTGACCGCCGTCGCAAGCAACATCCGCGATGAGGGGTTTCGTCGCCCTGCCGGTGCATCATGTGCTTCATGAAAATGCGGTGGTGCTTTCTCGTTTGCCTCGGAGCGGGGTTCATCGCGCTTGGAGTTGCGCCGTCCTTCGGACAGACGGCAGTGCAAGCGCCTAATAAAACGCCCCCTTCCGTTCCGCCACCACCGCCTGTGCCCGCCGACTTCCCCACTTTCCACGTGCCCGGCTTCACAAGGGAGCTGGAGGCGGTGCGCAATCTGTTCTGGCTCCATTACCCGCCCGCGGCGCGCGGCCTGACGCCGACGTTGTACGACGATTGGCTGGCCGGCGGCGCTCTGTGGCCCGCTGCCCTCCAAGATGCCGTGGCGCCGCCTCCTCCCGGCCCCAACCTGCTGAACGTGCCGAACACGGCGGGCCTGACCGGCATTGCGGCGACGCGCCTGCGCTGGAAGCAGATGCTGAGCACCCGCATCATGGACGGGGCGGGATACGTCGCGACGCACCAGCATTTTTCGATGGCCTACCCCCTCGGCTGGCCGCTGCCGCCCGGGCACTGGGGGTCAGGCGGCGCGCAGTGGCACTTCTCCTTCCAAGATACGATCGGCCCGCCCTACCGCCATAACGCGCTCTCCACACCGAAGGGTTGGACGCTCCGCGGCGTCGGCAACCACCGCGTGGAAAAAGATGGCTGGCATCTCCGATTGGAGGCGCCGGGAGCTTCGGTCACCTCGCCCATGCAGGAGATGAAGGCGTTCCAGATGCCGTTCTTGCTGGTCCTCTGGCACTCCTACGGATTGCGAGGCGCGCGACCTTACATCGAGTGGACGACGCCGCGCCAGCCGAACTGGAGCGACCGGCGACGGGTCTACTTTCCGACGGCGGAGACCGGAGAGGTGCGGCTGCACCATCACGGCACGCGGGCACGGCTCGAGGCCCTCGAAGAAGGCGCCATCGCGTATCAGTCCGTCCCCATGTGGAAGCACCGGGAATGGAGCGGCGACATCAGTCGGCTGCGCATCGGTTTCGGTAATCGCCGGGCCGGCGCCCGCGTCGCTTTGCAGGCGCTGGTTTCCTCCTACGACACGCGCCACAACGTCAACAACCAAGCGTTCATCATGGGCTGCGCCACCTACTTGGGCTGGACCGGCGACATCGAGTTCCTGCGCGACAACGCGGTGCGGATGCGCCGGGCCCTCCGCTTCATGCAGAACGAGTACGGGACGCTGCGAAACGGTTACGTCACGACCCCATGGGTCGGGCACGAGGGGGGAAGCGGATTGGAACGAACGGGCGAAGGTCCGGCCAAAGCGCTCGCCGGACGCGGCGTGGGCAGCAACTACTGGGACTTGCTGCCCTTCGGCGGCAAGGACGCGTACGCCACGATCTTGTATTACGGCGCAGTCAAGCGCATGATCGACGTCGAGCGCCAAATCCTCCATCATCCCGAATGGAGAATCCCCCGAGAGGGACGCTTCTCGGTCCGTGACCTGGAGAAGCACGCGGCCCACGTCAAGCGCGTCGCCAACCGGCTGTTTTGGAATCCACAGACGGGCCGCTTCGTCGCGAATATCGACGACCGGGGAAACGCCTACGACTACGGCTTCACCTTCGTCAATCTGGAAGCGATCCACTACGGCCTGGCGAGCGAAGATCGCGCCCGGCAGATCCTAAATTGGCTGAACGGCAAGCGCACCGTCGCGGGCGACACCTCGCAGGGGAAAGACATCTATCACTGGCGCTTTGGGCCTCGCTCCACCACCCGACGCAACCTCGACTACTACACGTTCTGGTGGAACAAGCCCGAGAACACGCCCTGGGGCCATCAGGTGCAAGACGGCGGAGCGGTCTTGGCGTTTTCCTATCACGACTTGATGGCGCGCCTAAGGACGGCCGGCCCCGACGACGCCTGGGCGCGCCTGGAGGAAGTCGCGAAATGGTTTAACGAGGTAACGGCGGCGGGCGGTTACCGCGCTTTCTACGCGACCAACCCCGGGGGCGCGACCCTGCAAGGCGGGGGTCCCCCGGGCGGCCTGGGGATGGACCACGAGTTCAAGGAAAGCGTCTTGGTGCCCCAAGTGATGCTCGACGGCTTCATGGGCTTCGTGCCTCGCGGCGACGGATTCGCGCTCGACCCACGCCTGCCGCGCGACTGGCCCGAGCTCTCCATCGACCGTATCGCTTGGCACGACCAGGTGTTGCGCGTACACGCCGGTTCCGGGTTCATCGAGATTACGGCGCAACCCATGCCGGGAGCGAAAGGCACGAACGAGATCTGCTGGATCTCTCTGGCCCCTGGAAAGTGGCGCGTCGCGACGCCAGGTTTGAAACCGCGAAAGCGCGCCGACGGGGCGATCGGCGTGCGTTGGCATGGACTTAGTCACCTACGCCTGGAGCGCACGCGGATGAGTGCGGACTGAATGAGATCGAACGGCCGTTCCCCAGCAATCGCTGTCCGCTCTGCCGTCACACCGCCTCGTCATTCGACCCGTCTGCTCCGAACTGGGTGGGGTGCTTTCGAAGACTTCGCGCGATGCTACCGATCCCTCGCGCTGGCCGAAGCAGGGCGTCTCATAAGTGGACGGTCGGTGACACCATGCGAAGAGGGCGAAGGTGAAAGAAACGGTGCCTCTCGATGGATCCTGCGACATTGGTCAGGGCGTCCATGTATTCTTGGTCACCGCGGATTCGCTGCGGCTGGTGGCCGATCGCCTCGGACGCCTTGCTCCAGGGGATTCCGTCGAGTTCCAGGTGCCTGAGGGCTCGATCTGCGTGACCAATAGCTACCGCCACCGAGGCGTCCGGCTCGAGGATCCAAGAAAAGTTCACATCGTAGCCGGCTCCGGAGTCGTTCGGCAGCTTGCTTCGCGCCTGCGTCCCATCGCGGATCCGTCCTACCCCATCGACCACCTGCATTTCGAGAACTTGCTCGAGCCGTGGGAGGATGGCCTCATCGACATCGTCATGGAGAGAGATGGCCCAGACGAGGAGTTCGAACCAGAAGGTGA
>JAUJNV010000062.1 GCA_030447945.1 Fimbriimonas sp.
GACGAGGCTCGGGTGCCGACGAGGCCGAAGGTCTCGGGCGGAGACCGAGCCGAACGAACCATCTTCTCATTCGAGGACAACACGAACCCCGGTAGGCACCGACTTCTGCATATCTGCCGGGGCCAGAGGCAGATCGTCTCGAAGGTCGGCCACCTTCAGGGGCCGAACAAGGACCTGCGCGGCGTCACCATTTGGACGCTGGATGGCCCCGAGGAGAAGGGCGGGAAGGAAATCGTCGCCGGCAGAGTTCGAAGATTTCTGGGCCGCTAGTTCCGGGCCCGACCTACCGCTAGCCGTTCGTCTGCGCCGGCGGGTGCGGCTCTTCCGCTAGCCGTTCGTCTGCGCCGGCGGGTGCGGCTCTTCCGCGTCGGGGTCGGGGCCGACGCCCAGGAGGAAGCCTTCGCCGCCAAGCAGGTCGTAGCTCAACCCTGCGAAGGCCGGAACCTCGGCGGCGATGCGGTCCATGACGTCCGCCGGGTTGAACAGCGGCGTCTCCGGACGGATGCGGAGGCCGAGCTCCGAGAAGATCCGCCACGCCGGCTTCGCCTCGCCCCGCGGCGCGAGCACCTGCCGGAGCCGCTGGACGCGCCGCTCCAGATTCGTGTACGTGCCGTCCGACTCCGCGGGGGCGGCCATCGCCAGCACCACACTCGCGTAACCCATCGCCTCCGTCTCGATGCAGTCCTGCACCACGAGGACCTCCACGCTCTCCAGCGCGCGCTCCACGAGATCGCGGTCGGGATAGACCTCGAACGGGTTGACTCCGGCGAGCCACAGCGCTTTGACCGTGCCGTCGACGCAACCCTGGAGAATGCCGTGGGTGTCCAGCCCGGTATCCGCCGGCACCCCGCCCCCCTCCGACCCGATCGGCACGAGCGCGTTGCCGGGAAGGATGCCCAGCTCCTCGGCCCCTTGGTCGTTCGCCTGGAGGGCGTAGAGGTTGAACTTCGCGCCGGTGGCGAGGCAGAAGGAGGCGAGGCTTTCGATCGTCTCCTGACCCTGCGGGTGGTCGAAGATCGAGTAGGTCGTGATCACCGGCGCCGCGCCCTCGCGCAGCACCTGAGCCGCCTCGACGAGATCCTCGGCCCGCACGCCCGTCTCCTGCGCGACGCGCTCGGGCGTCAGACGGGCGTCCGAGCCACGAATGCCCGCGGCGGCGCGAAGGCCTTCGGCGAGGATGGCGGCGGTGCCGGGGCGGTAGCGGAGGATGACGTGGGCGAAGCTGTCGGCGTCCGTCGGCTCGTGGTGGGCGACCACGATCTTCGCCGCGTTCTGGAACCACGCCTTGCGCACCCGCAGGAAGAGGATCGGCTCCTCGTCGGCGAGCGAGGTTCCGAAGACGAGGATCGCCTTCTGATCCTCGAAGCTCGCGAGCGTGCTCTTTCCGGGCGGGAGGCCGAGCTTCGCCTCCAGACGGTCGGCCGAGGTGGGAAGGAACCGGGTGAACCGGTGGTCGAGGTTGTGGCTCTCGAGTTCCCGCCGGAAGAGACGCTGAAGCAGGTACAGGTCCTCGTTCGACAGCATCCCGCCGACGAGGGCGGCGACGGCGTTGCCTCGGTAGTTGGTAAACCCGCGCAGGATCTCGCTATAGGCCCCGGACCAGTCGGTGGACTCGAGCGCGTTCCCCCGGCGCACGAGGGGCCTCGTCAGACGCTTGTCCGAGTTGTAGAACTCGTGCCCGAACTTGCCGCGGTCGCAGGTCCACTCCTCGTTCACGGACTCGTTCGTGCGCCCGTTGACGCGCACCATCTTGTCCACTCGGTAGTCCATCCATACGTTGCAGCCGTTGGAGCAGAGCGTGCAGACGCCGGGCTTCGTCTCCAAGTCCCACGGGCGGGCGCGGAAGCGGTACTTCGCGTTCGTGAGCGCGCCGACCGGGCAGATTTCGATGACGTTGCCGGAGAACTTCGACTCGAACTCCCGCAGCTCGAACGTGGAGGGCTGCATGGACGCGCCTCGGAAGCGGAACGCGAGCTGCGCGTCGCCGGAGATCTCCTCCGTGAACCGTACGCACCGCCCGCACTGGATGCACCGCTCCAGGTCGAGCGTCACGTACTGGCTCAGCGGGAACGCCTTCGGCAGGTGCCGCTTCATCTCCACAAAGCGGCTCGTGGAGGGGCCATAAAAGAGGGTGTTATTCTGCAGCGGGCACTCGCCGCCTCGGTCGCAGATCGGGCAGTCGAGCGGGTGGTTGATGAGCAGAAACTCCAGCACGCCCTTCCGGTCGTTGTGGACGAGCTCGGTATCCGTGTACACCGCCATCCCGTCGCTCGCAGGCAGGGTGCAGGCGGCTTGGGGCTTGGGCATCTTGCGGATCGAGCCATCCGGCTGCTTGAAGCCGACCTCGACGATGCACATGCGGCACATCCCCACCGGCTTCATCCGAGGGTGGTAGCAGAAGATGGGGATCTCCAACCCCAGCCGCTTGACCGACTCGACGATCAGCTCCCCTTTCGGGACCTGGAGCTCCACGTCGTTGATCGCGATGGTGACCGTATCGATTTGCGTCGCCGCTGCCATAGTGGGGTTGTCCGAGCGCCTCCCGCTCTGGTCGAAGTCTACCTACCAGGTAGAACCCCCGACGTGGACGAGGAAGTGGGGCGGATCGTGGCGGCGCGGCTCGAGCGCGACAAGGGCTCGATCGCTCACGAGCTGGCCGTCGCGACGGGATCCTCGCTCGAAGATGCCCGACAGCGAGTCGAGGCGTACCTCCAACGTTTGTCCGCGGTCGCGTCCTCGCAGACACCCTCGGCGAAGGAGGGGACGTACGACGATATCCTCCGCGAGGAGGTCGCGCGGATGCGGGCGGGGGCCGGGGGCGGGAAGATCCAGCTCATCAAGGTCCTGCGGGACAGGAGCGGTCTGGGCTTGCGCGAGTCTAAGGAGGCCACGGAGGAATATCTGCAGCGGGAAGCCCCCGACCTCCCCGAGCTTTCGCGCACGGGATGCTTCGGCGTCCTCCTGACGTTGTTCCCCCGGTAAGCCCTCGGCGTCGCACTGGCAGACTGACGGTTGCAGGTTTCAGGCTTCAGGTTGAGAAGTGAGCACTCACACCGGAGCCTTAACCCTCAACCCTCATCCTCCACCTCTCAACCTGCAACCTGCAACCGTCCCGACCAAGGGAGGGGCGGGGATGCCGCTCGTACCACTCCAATCCGGCCGGGAGATCCTCGGCGGCGTACTCCAGATGCACGACCCGCCGGTGCCCCGGCGCGGCGGAGGGAGACGAGGCGTGGAGGATCAGCGGACGCATGAGCAGGGCGCCCCCCTGGGGCACTTCGCACACGACCTCCCCCCGCGCCCGCGCCCCAGCCTCCGCCCCCCGCTCCACGATCTTCCCCTCCGCATGCGATCCGGGCACCACCCGGACCGGACCGTTCGAGGCGCCGCAATCGTCCAGGTGAAACCTCACCGTCAGCATTCCCGCGAGCACCTGGGTCGGAGGCTGAACGTGCGGCACGCCGTCCTTCACCGACCACGGCCCAAAACCGCACGCCTCGCACCTCTCGGCGACCGCGATGCTGAGGTCCTGGTGCCAGGGCACCTTCCAGTTCGCGCCGGGGACCTTGTCGAAGAAGATGCCGCGGGCGGGAGATGCCCCGGGGCCCAGCACGAGCGCGACGATCTCGAGCACATCGCGAGACTGCGCGAGCTGTCTAGCTTCGGGTACGTCGAGTAGATTCCGCCGGGCGTAGATCCCCGCTCCCGGCGCCGGGCCATCGCGGCTTGGGCCGACCCAAACCGCGATGGCCTGGCGCAGGCTCCGCACCTCTTCCTCCGAAAGAAACTCCGGGAGAATCGCGAAGCCGTCGCGGTCCAAAGAAGCCACGGTCGAGGAGAGCGGCGCCACCTCCGTAGGATTCCCGACGGGGGCCAGCGGGTGCTGGGCGCGGTCGGCTAGCATCAAGCTTCTTGGAGCCTGAACTGTCGGAAAAGGAGGCCCTGGCGACCCTGCGCCTACCCCAGGAGGCGCGCCTGGATTACTTCATGATCAAGGCGAGGGAATGGAACCAGGTGTGGACGCTGGCCCAAGGGGAGGAGCTGATGGTGCTGGACGACGAATCGGACCACGCCTTCGTGCTCGCCTGGCCCCACCCGGAATACGCCCAGCAGTGGTTCGCCGGGTCGGACCTCGAAGAGGCCGACCTCGTGGCCATGAACATCGAGGACTGGACGAAATCCGCCCTGCCCGAACTGGCCGGCACCGGCGTCGGCGTGGAAGTGTTCCCGACGCCGGACGAAGAGGGGACCTACGTAGAGGCCGCCGCTCTAGCGGTCATGATGGGCGCCGCCGCCTAAAGCGGCGGCCCCAGACCCCTTGCGGAGTGCGCGAAGCCCTTCGCGTTTTTCATCCGGCACGGAGCGCCTCCCCCCAAGGTTGAAGGTTGCAGGTTACAAGTTGAGAGGTGAGAGCGAAACCTTCTCCCTCAACCCTCACCTCTCAACTTTCAACCTATAACCGGTAACCTTCAACCTCGGGGGACGGAGGACTACTGTCGCTCGATGCGGAACCAGGCCACGCCTTCGGCCGCGTTACCGACCTTCGACCAGATCATCCACGACGGCTCCGCTTTCGCGACGACTTTTTTGGAGGCGTCCGCTTGGGGCGGACGGGCGCTTTTGGGGCCGGCACTGGGGCGGCCTGAGAGGGCGTGATCGTGTTGTACTGGAGATAGCCGCCGTCGGTAACCGTGATCAGGCTCTTGCCGTCCGCCGTGAAGCAGATGGGGAAGCCCGTCGCGGATTGGCCCTGGAGGTCGGCCACCTTTTGGAAGCTCTTGGTGTTCCAGACCTTCACGGTCCGGTCCGTCGAGCAGGTGGCGGCGAGCAGGCCGTTGGGCGAGAACTCTACGTCGACGATCCAGTCCGTGTGCCCCTTGAAGGTCGCGAGCCGCCGGTTCGTCTGGTTGTCCCAGAGGAACGCGTTCCCATCCCGTCCGGCGGTTAGGACCCGGTTGCCGGCGGGGTTGAAGGCAATGTCGAAGACGCCCTGGTTGTTGTGGCCCGTGAGGAAGCCCTTCACCAGGCCCGTCTTCGGGTCGTATTCCCGCGCCCCCGAGCCGAGGATGCCCACGGCGAAGAGGTAGGGGTTCTTCGGGTTAAAGGTCGCTCCGTAAAAGTTCGCGCCTTGTCCGAGGATCGCGCGCAACTCCTTGCCCCGGGCGCCCGTTACCTGGTAAACCTTCACCTCGTCGTCCTTGCCCGTGCTGAGCAGCATGGTGCGGGGGAGGTTGAACGAGAGCTTCTGGATCCCCTTGGTGTGGGTCCGGTACTCCTTAATTTTGGCGCCGGTGCGCACGTCCTCGATAAAGATCCGAGCGGATTCGTCGCCCGTGGCGACATAGGCTCCGTCTGGACTCCAAGCCACGGCGTAGGCCGGCTGGGGGTGCCGGGCAAGCTCACGGACGGTCTGGCGAGTCTTGGCGTCGAGGATGCGGACGGAGCCGTCCTCCATGGTCGCGGCGAACCGGGAGCCGCTGGGCGAGGCTGCGAACGCGACAGGGCGCAGTTCCTGCACCACGCGACCGGGCGTGACGGTGATAGCGGGCGCCGCCGTGGCGGCCAGCGCAATGGTGGCAAGTAGCGACATATCTGGTAATTGTGACGGTTCTCGACGACTTTAGGGTTGGTGAGTTTGGCACAGGGGGCAGAGGGGAAGTTTCGATTTTGAATTTGGGATTTTGGATTGCAGGCTAACGGCTTCCAGAGGCCCCTCCCAATCCAAAATCCAAAATCCCCCTCTGCCCCCTCATAATCCTCCCCATGCGGACCCCCATCACGCACTGGACGGTGGATTACGGGGACGGGCGGGCGCCGGTAGAGGTGATCGTGCCCCACGCCTGGCGGCAAGACATGCCGCTCACCTTCGAAGGTCCGGCGGTGTACCGCGCCCAACTGACTGTGCCGCCCGGCCCGACGTGCCTGGTGTTCAACGGAGTCAGCTACGCGGCGGATGTCCTCATCGACGGCGAGCCGTGCGCCCACCACCAGGGCATCTGGGACGAGTTCCATGTCCCACTGGACGGGCACCAGGGAAAGCGGATCGAGGTTGAGGTGCGGGTCGTGAAGAACGGCGGCGCGACCTATCCCGTCCGAGACGTCGCGAGCGGCTTTCTGCCTTACGTCTACCACACCTTCGGCGGGATCCACGGCGACGTCGAACTGTGCCCCGCAGCCGACTACAAAAGGGAAAAGGCCGTCATCGCTCCGGAGCCCCGCATTTCCGTGCGCGAGCGGAAGCTGTACGTCGACGGCCAGCCGTTCTACCTGCGCGGCCTCCTCCACTGGGGCTGGTACCCCGACCTCGGGCACACGAACCCGCCGGAGGAGATGATCCGCCGCGAGGTGCGGGCCGCGAAGGCCCTAGGGTTCAACACGGTGAAGTTCTGCCTCTGGGTTCCGCCTCACCGGTACCTCGACGTTTTGCGCGAGGAGGGGATGTTCGCCTGGATGGAGCTCCCCCTCTGGGCGCCCGCGAACGATCCGGAGAAGCGGGAAGCCATGGGCGAGGAGATCGAGCGGATCGTGCGCGGGTACCGCCACCACGACAACATCATCGTCTGGACGGTGGGCTGCGAGCTGGATGCCTCGACGCCGGCCGAGTACCGCCAGTACCTCACGGCGTTGGTGAAGGGGCTCACGGGCTGTCCCCTCGTGAAGGACAACTCCGGCGGGGCGGAGATGTACGGCGGGGATCCGCGCGAGTACGGGGACTTCGACGACTTCCACCCCTACTGCGACCTCCCCTTCTACCCCCCGGTGCTCGACAGCCTTCTCCCCGGCGCACGGGGACGGGCGCCGGTCCTGCTGGGCGAGTACAACGACATCGACGTCCACCGGGACCTCGCGCGCACCGGCGACGAGCTCCCCTACTGGGCCTCCGCCGTGTCGGAGCTGAACGACAAGGGGGTTCGCTGGCAGTACGATCTACCCACCGTAATCCACGACGGCCGATTCTCGAACGAGCCGACCAAGAGCGGGCACAAGAAGCTGATGGAGGCCTCCCGGCAGAAGGCCATCTTTATTCGCAAGACCGTCACCGAGGCCGTCCGCGCCCGCGAGCCGATCGGCGGCTACGTCGTCACCGGCTGGCGAGATACCCCGATCTCCTCCGCCGGGTTCTTCGACGACTGGGGCGCTCCGCGCTTCACTCCGGACGAGTGCGCGGCTTGGAACGGCCCTTCCTGCCTCTTCCTCCTCCCCTCGCGCCAGCCGCCCTGGATCGCGGGCGGCAACCGGCCGGGCTTCGTCGACCCCCACTGCCACTTCCCCGGCGGCATCCTCTGGAGGGTCGGCCTCCACACGGAAAATCCCCTCACCGGCGGGCTGGTGTGGCGGGTGCGCCGCTCCGACGGCACGACGGTCGCTCGCGGAGCGAAGCCGGTCGACCGCGTAGAGCCTATGGAGTCTCGGGAGGTCGCGCAGATTTTCTGGGCGTGCGATGAGCCGGGCGAATACGTGCTTGAAGCGGAGCTGGGGGGTGCCTCGAACTCTTGGCCCATTTGGGTCGTTCCTCGCCCCGACCTCGCTCCTTACCAGGAGTGGGGAGTTGACGATCCTTGCGGGCTGTTCGAGGGGCTAGGCCTTTCAGGAGAACACACCTGGTCGCGACGCGCACGCCTTCGGACTTAGCCCAGAGACTGGAGGCAGGGGGCAGCGTCCTGCTCTTCGCGCTGGACGAGGGTACGACGCCCGCTCCCTTCTGGCGCGAATCGGCCTACCAGTTCCGCAGCACAGGGCCTTTCGCCGAGCGCTGGGAACGGCTCGCGTCCGTCTCGGGAGACCGGGTGATCGGCGCCGACTGGCTCCGGTCACGCCTCCCCACGGACTACGAGGTCGACGTACTCATCAACCGCGTCGACGTGCGTCGCACCTACGCGGAGGCGCCGGTCCTCCTGCGCGCCCGTGGCCAGGGCACACTGTTGGCGACGACGCGCTCCGCCCCTTCGGCGGCCTGGGCGCGCAGCCCTCGGCATCCTCGCAGCCCGGCGAACGGCGCGTTGCTCCAGTGGCTGCTCGAAAGCATCTGAGCGGGCACTGGCGGGACGCCCGCAAGACGCCGTAGAACATTGCGTGTTCACCCCTTACGACTGGCAGGAGGGCATTGGCCATCGCGCCTCGTACATCGAAGGCAAACTCGCCCAAGGCGCCTGTGCTCGCCCGTCTCCCTCGCCGAGGGATCCTCGTCTTGCCTGTCGGCAGGCGCGCAAGATCCTACGGGTCTACGACCGCCTGATCTTCGCCGGCGTCGACTGGCCAGCAATCGGACGTCGAAGCGATCCGCACCGCCGCCGTCGAGTTCGCCCACCAGGAAGGCTACAACCGGAGCGAGCAGGACGTGACGATCCAGCGCGTCGCAACCGCGCTCAGCGCGCCACTGAAAGAGGCGTTCACTTCGGCGCTTCCCCGTTCCCGCTCCCTCTTCGGCGAAGTGAACGAGACGCCGGAGGCGGCCTTCTACTACACGCTCGACTACGACGGCGACTTCGCCGTCTCCCGCCGCTCCCGCCGCGATCCGCCGGGACCCAGGACTCGATGGACCTCCTGCGCGTCGCCTCGACGGCTTCGACCTCACGCTGAGCGCCGAGGACGCCGTCGAGCCTCTCAAAGAACTCTGGGCCGCCGCGGACGCGACGGCCGCTCGAAGAGGCCACCGAGGGCCTGTCGCCGGAGGCGGTGCTGCTAGAGGGACGGATATGGGAGAACCGGTTTACAGGGTGGTGGTGAGGAGGAGACCTGAGGAGCGTTAAGGCATTGGGCCGGTAGGGTGTTGGGGAAAGGCTCTGGAACGCTACCGGCCCAACGCTACCGCGCCGCCCACCTCCAGCTCCCGCAGCGTCTTCGCCGTCGCCTCGGCAGTGTGTCGTTGATGAGACGCGCCCGCGCCCGATTCGCTGCCCGCGAGGTACTTGGCTTGTTCGCCGTGCGGTACGGCGGCGTGAACTCGATGTGGAGCCAGTTGAACCGTAGCCGGGCACGGTTGGCTCCTGGTGCATGGACATGATGTACGGCATCGAGAACCCGAAGAGGGCGTCGTAGCGGCGCGTCACGTCCAGCAGGATCGCCGCCAGGTCGTAGGCTCCCATCGTTCATCGCGCCCAGCGAAGGAATGTGCCGCATCGCTGTGACCCACACCTCGTACGGGTTGGGCGAAGAAGAGGACGAAGGCGACGAAGGTGGCGTTTTGGGAGACGAGGCGGGTGTTCAGGTGTTCGGTGTCGGGTGTTCGGGTCCTGAACGCCTGGTCGCCAGACCTGAACACCCTTGCGCGAGCACATCCGCATCAGCAGCCGCCCGTCTCCTCTTGGTAGCGGCGCTCTGCGGCCAGCTCCGTCACGAGCACCGGGCCGGGATGAAGGGTGACGTAGATCTGCCCGTGGGGGTGGGCGAGTGTCACGCCGATCTCCTTGCCCTTGTTCTCGAAGATGAAGACGTACTCCGACCTCCGGCCGCGCCGCCAGCTCCACGTGGGGTGCTAGGCGCGCATCTATGGGCTCCTGTTCTTAAGGCAGGGTCGCCAAGGGCGTGTTGTGCTCCGCCGTGTAGCACACGACCTCGCACAGGCCCGCGCGGGGGCGGACGGGGGTGTGGGTCGTCCCTTCGCTCGGGGGATCGGGCGGGTGGGGGCTTAGCGAGGGGAACTTGTTTTCGAAGACGACGATGTCGTAATGCTCGAACGGCACCTCCGTGGGAAACCCACCCGACTTGGTGGGGCACAAGGGGCAGTAGTCCGCCGGCGGCAGGAACGTGCGGTCCTGACGGTGCGTGGCGGTGATGACCCACTGGTCGAGGAAAGGGTGTCGTCTGAGCTCGGACATGCGCGTAGCTCCTTTGTACCGCAGTCCGGGGCCTGGGCCGGGGGGAGTTGGGGAGAAGGGTTAAGGGTTGAGGGAGAAGGCTCCAGCCTCAACCCTCAACCCTCAATCCCCTCAACCGCGCTCTGGGCCGCTTCCGCGAGAGTCGGGTGGGCGATGATCGCGTCCCGCAGCACGGTGTACGGAGTGCCTGCGTTCATGAGGTCCGCGTACAGGTGGACGATCTCCGAGCCGCCCGCCGCGAAGACCGCCGCGCCGAGGACCACGTCGGTCCCCTCCTCCAGCAGCACCTTGATGAAGCCCGTCGTCGCGCGAATCTCCTGCGCGAAGGCGTTGGACTTCATGTCGAAGCGCGCCACCCGGAACCGCTTGCCCGCCTCGCGCGCCGCCTGCTCCGTCAGCCCCACCCGCCCGAGCTGCGGCTCGACGAACATCGCGTAGGGGACGATCCGCTCCCGGATCGTGTGGCTCTCTCCACCGAGCAGATGCGCCGCGACGATCCGGTGGTCGTCCCACGCGGTCTGCGTAAACATCGGCCCGCCCCGCACGTCGCCTACGGCGTAGACGCCGGGCGCGCTCGTGCGAAGCCGCTCGTCCACCGTAACGAGCCCTTTCTCGTCGACCTGGACCGCCACGCGATCTAGCCCCAGATCGTCGGTGTTCGGCTGGCGGCCCGTGGCGACGAAGACCTCGTCCCCCTCGACCACGACCTCCTCGCCCGAGCATTCGCAGCTCAGACGCACCCCGCTCTCGATTCGCTGGGCGCGGTTGATCCGGGTGTTCATCTGGAACCGCACCCCTTCCGCCTCCAAGGCGTCGCGCAAAGCAGCGGAGACGTCCTCGTCCTCCTGCACGGCCACACGCGGGAAGCCCTCGACGATGGTCACGTCGCTCCCCATGCGGCGGTAGAACTGGCCCATCTCCAGGGCGATGGTGCCGCCGCCGAGGAGGATCAAGCGCCGCGGTAGCGCGGGGCGATCGAGCCAGTTGCCCGCGTGGAGACAGTCGATTTCGTCCAGGCCCTCGGCGGGCGGGGGCGCAGTGCGCGTACCGGGATTCAGCACGACGGCCGACGCCAGAACCGTCTCTTCGCCCACCTCCGCGACATAGCGCTCCCCCCGCCTCTCTCGAAGCCGAGCATGCCCCCGCACTAGAGTCGCGCCCGTCATCTCCACGAGGCGCTTCTCCTGCCTCTGGCGTGAGCCCTCGGCGAGCTCTCGTGCCTTTGCGAGTACAGCGGCGAAGTCCACTTCTACGGTGGGAATCTTTAGCCCGAACTCCTCTGCCCGTCGGGCCAGGTGCGCGAGGTTCGCGGAGGCAAGCGCCGCCTTCGTGGGCGTGCAGCCGAAGTTCACGCACGAGCCCCCGACCCGGCTCCGCTCCGCCAGCGCGACGGTCCGCCCGGCGGCGATGAGCTTCCCGGCCAGAGGTTCGGCGGCCTGCCCGGTGCCGATGATGAGGACGTCGAATACCCTTTCCGCCATGAGATCTCGTGGGCGAAGAAGTCGCCGGAGCAGGAGGGTACCTGTGCCCTCGGCGCGCTTCCTCGGGCATACTCCCGTTCATGCAGAGGGCGGGGGGGACGTCGGCTGGGGCCGAAGACAGGTTGGAGTTCAGGGAGGTCCCGGCGGGCCCTCGGCAGACGTTTGCGGAGGCGGTGGCGGCGGGGTTAGCCCAAAGCCCCAAGTCCCTCCCCACCCGGTTCCTTTACGATCACGAAGGCTCAGAGCTATTTGAGCGGATCACGGAGCTGCCCGAGTACTACCCGACCCGGACTGAGCGGTCGATCTTGGAGTCGCATGTGGGGCAGATCGTCCAGGCGGCCGGAGAGAACCTGGCCATCATCGAGTTCGGCAGCGGTAGCTCCGTGAAGACGCGACTGCTCCTGGAGGCGGCTCTCGCGCGGCAGCCGGATCTGTGCTACGTGCCCATCGACATCTCGGCCGATTTCCTGCGCGAGTCGTCCGAGGCGCTCCTAGACGACTACCCCGGCCTGCGGATCGTCGCCCTGGCGGCGGAGTACTTCGACGCGATTAAGGCACTCCCGACGCACGAGGGGCCGCGCCTCATCCTCTTCCTCGGCAGCAATATCGGAAACCTCACGCACGAAGAGGCCACGGACTTCCTCCGCCGCCTCTGCGCCGCCCTGGAGCCGCGCGACCGAGTGCTCATCGGCGTGGACCGGGTGAAGGCCCCCCACGTTCTCACGGCCGCGTACAACGACCGCCAAGGCGTCACGGCGGAGTTCAACAAGAACATCCTTCGCCGGATCGACCGCGAACTGGACGGCGACTTCGACATCGAGTGCTTCCGCCACGAAGCGCCCTACCTGGAGCGCGAGGCCCGGGTGGAGATGCGCCTCGTCAGCATGGCCTCGCAAACGGTCACCATCGGCGCGCTGGGGCGCTCTTACCACTTCGATAGCGGCGAAGCGATCCACACGGAGTGGTCGCACAAATACACCCGGGAGACCTTCGGCGCGCTCGCGTCGGCCGCCGGGATGGACATGGAAGAGATGTGGACCGACGAGAGGGGCTGGTTCTCCCTGATGATGCTGAGGTCGGCTTGCTGAGCCGCAAGGAGGAGCTGCGGCGCTCGCTACACGAGGTGCGGGCGCGCACCGAATGGCTCCTGCAGCAGGTGCCCGCCGAGTTTCTCCGGCGGCGCGTCCACTCGTTCTACTCGCCGATCGGGTGGCACTTCGGGCACGTGGGGCGGACCG
>JAUJNV010000063.1 GCA_030447945.1 Fimbriimonas sp.
TGAATGCGATCCGCGATCAGAAGCGACTGGCTGTAGTACGTCCCGTAGGCCTTTCGCAGCCGCGTCAAGTCCGCCTCGGACTGCTCGATTCCCTTCGTGTCGCTGAGGCGCTGGGGGGAAAGGATCACCTCGAACGAAAGAGACTGCCGCGCCTTTTCGAAATCCCCGTTCACCTTGGCCGCCTCCCCGAACACCGCTTTCAGGCGCTTCCCCTCCGCCGTCTGGGGCTCGAAGCTCAGATTAAGGGGCCCGTTGAGGGGCGCCATCTTGCGCAACTCGGCAAGCGCCGGCGGTTCCGCCCGAGGCGGGGGCGAAGGATCGGCGGCGGGACGCGGCCCACCGCAGCCCCCGGCCAGGCCAATCAGCAAGGCCCCAACCAAGCCATAACGCTTCATCCCCTGAAGGATACACAGACCGCAGCTACGCCGACGCGCCGGATATGGGCCGCTCAAGCTTCTCCTCGCGCAGCCGCGGCTCGATGTCTCGCCTCGCCAGCTCCTCCAGGAAGCGCGTCCCCGTCATCGCCTCCTCGTATCGGACGGCGCCGCTCCGCACGCCGCCTCGGGCGATCTCGATGGCGAGGATGGAGATGGAGAAGCCGGTGAGGCGCTCCATGCTGGTAAAGCCGGTCTCCTCGCACTGGCGGTCGAAGAGGTCGAGCTGGAGGCGAATCCGCTCCCCGTTCCGTGTGCCCACCGCGACGCCGCGAACGGCGCACTGGTCCTTGTCCTCGAAGCACGCGAGGGAGTCGCCGAAGACTTTGTGAAACACGTCCAGCGGCCGGACGCGCCCGCAGGCGGTCTCGACCTCTTCCCGGTTCCAGAACCCGAAGTCCTTGAAGATCCGCATCCGCTCGCAGTGGCCGGGGAAGCGGAGGGTCTTGTATTCGTAGTCCCGGAGCCGGCCTTTGAGGGTGTAGGGCGCGGTGCTCGTGCCGCCGGAGGTCGTGAAGGCCTCCATGGGCCCCAGCTCGTCGAGGTGCACTTCCTCCAGCTCGTCGAGCGTGTCCACCGCCACGACTTCGCCGCCGCGCAGCACCGTCGCTTGGAAGTCGTACTCCGTCACCAGCCCCTCGACGTTGAAGGTGAGCTTGTAGTTAAAGGGAGGCTGAGGGTTTTGGGGGAGGACGCCGCAGTAGAGCCGCACGGACTCCGTCTCGTCCAACCGCTCGATGAGGGCCAGCCCGACGCTGTTCACCAGCCCCGGTGCGAGCCCCGCGTCCGGCACCACCGTCACGCCTGCCCTCTTGGCCTCTTCGTCCAGCTCCAGGGTCTGCATGGTGATGTCGGTATTGCCCCCGAGGTCCACCATGTGGGTCCGCTCGAGGATCGCGATCGCGGCGACCCGCGGGTGCATCCAGTACGGCACACAGCTCAGCACGACGTCCGCTTCCCGCAGAAAATGCTCCAGCGAGACCGGGTCGAGCGCATCGACCGCGCACGGCCGGCAGATCTCGCGCCCCACGAGCCCGTTCACCCGCGCCGCGCTCTTACGCGCCTGCTCCTCGGAGTAGTCGCCGAGCAGGATGGCCGCGGGATCGGCGAACCGGGCGAGGTCGTAAGCGGCCGCGGTGCCCTGCATGCCGGCGCCTAGTATTGCGAATGAGTTTCTCTGCATGGCTTTGCTTAGCGTGGCTTAGCATGGCTTAGCGTGGCCTTGCATGGCAAGGGAGGGGAGCGTGGCTTGGCGTTGCTGGGCATGGCTTGGCCGAGCCGGGAAGGCTGGTGTGCCCCAATGGCATCTGGTGCAAAGCTCCCATGCCACGCAAGGCCACGCTAAGCTATGCAAGGCCATGCAGAGCCACGCCCCGCAGCCCCGCTAAGCCACGCTAAGCGCGCTCTCCACTTCCCCTTCCAGACGGTGAATCTCGCTCTCCAACTGGAGGCGTAGCCGCTCGACCTCTTCCTCGCTCGCCTCGGCGGGCACGAAGATCGGGTCGCCGAAGACCATCCGGATGTGGGCGAATGGGGCGGGGACCATGTAGCGGTCCCAGGAACCGAACAGGCGGCGGGGGCGCGCGGAGATGCCCACGGGCACCAAGGCCGCGCCCGAGCGCTGCGCCATCAGCATCGCCCCCCCCTGCACGACCCCCGAGGGGCCGCGGGGGCCGTCGGGCGTGAGGGCCATCGTCCCCCCCTCGCGCAGGGCGCGCACCGCCTCGATGGCCGCGCGGATGCCGCCGCGCCGGGTGCTCCCGCGAATGATCCGATATCCCAGGCGCCCAAACACGTTCGCCTGCATCTCGCCATCCCGCGAGAGGCTGATGATGACGAGAACCCCCTGCCCTCGGAAACGGTAGGCGTACGGCAGCGAGCGCCCGTGCCAGCCGCAGACGATGCGGGCGCGAATCCCCTCACTCCGCTCCAGCCCCTCGATCCGGTACCGCCAAGTGATGCCCAGGAGCCGCACGATCAGAAAGATCGGCATCGCGAGGCAGCCTGGGCGCACGTCGCGCCAGGTGTCTTTGAGGCTCAAGCGATCCACCCGCGCCGCCTCGCGAGCTCGGCCGCCGGGTGCAGCGGATAGGTTCGCCGCAGCTCCTCCAAGAGCGCTTCCGCCCGCCCCGGCTCGCCTTCCCGCTCCAGCCCGGCCAGGGCGAGCAGGGCCTCCGGACGCTGCGGGTCTTCGGGGCCGTCGATCACGCTCCGCAAGAGCTCGCGCGCGCGAGTTCCGGGCAGACTCCCTTGAGCCGGTCCGCCAAGAGCATTCGGCGGAGGGCGGGGAGGGCGGTCGCGCGCTTGAGCTCACAGAGCCGCTCCAGCACCCACGGCTGCTCCGTCTCGGGAAGGACCTCCATGAGCTTCAGGAGCGCCTTCAGCTCCTCTTCCGGCTCTTCGAGCGTCTCCATCGCCTGCGCAAGGTCCCGGAGGGCCTTCGGGTCGTTCGGATGCTGCCGCAGATGCTCCTGCGCGGCGTGGGCAAGGGCGGCCGGGCCGCGGTCGTTCATCCGCTCCAGCACCTCGTGCCCCAGCTCCACCTGCATGAGGTCCGGCGCGCGGTACACGAGCGACAGCAGCACGCCCGCCCCGAAACCTCCGAGGTGGGCCCAGAACGACGCGCCCGACCCGCTCGCGTCGCCCAGCCGGACGAACGCTCCCACCACCTGGAGCGCGAGCCAAATGGCCGTCACCGCGGCTACCGGCACCGCGACGTTCGGCGCGAGCGGAACGCGCAGCGCCGTGTAGCGCACGCTGTAGTACGCCGCGCACCCGGCGATGCAGCCGCTCGCGCCCACCAGCGGCTGCGGATCGGCGAGACGGCGCGTGACGAGGTAGTGCGCGAGCACGCCGAAGATGCCGCTCAGGAAGTAGACGGAGGCGAAGCGGAAGGAGCCCGTCGCCAGCTCCACGGCCGCGCCCACCGCGGCGTGGAAGACCATGTTCCCCAGGAGGTGCACGAGGTTCGCGTGGAGGAATAGTGCCGTGAGGGCGTCGCGGGGGCGGGGGCTCTCGGAGCGAAAGCCGTAGTCCATCACGAACTCGGGATTCATGACGAGCAGGAACGCCGCGAGGAGATTCGCGCCGATCAGGAGGAGCGTGACGACCGGAAGCCGCGCGCGCTTTCTCAAGCCTCCTGGAGCATGTCCTCCGTGATGTCCACGTTAACGTAGGTCTCTTGGACGTCGTCCAGGTCTTCGAGCGCCTCGAGGAGCCTCAGCAGGCGCGGGATGTCGCCGGCACCCGGGTTCGCCTTGTTCGTGGCCGTGTAAACGAGCGCCGCGTCCGTCGACTTGATCCCCTGCTTTTCCAGCTCGGAGTTCACCGTGTGCAACCCCTGCCTCGAGGTGACGAGGCTCGCCGTGCCGTCGTCGAAGGTCACGTCCTCCGCGCCCGCCTCCGCTGCCAGGAGGGTGAGCTCGTCCTCGTCGCGGCCCTCCGCCGGGAGCTCGATCTGCCCCACGCGCTTGAACTGCCAGGAGACGGACCCGTTCTCGGCGAGGCTGCCGCCGTTCTTGGTAAAGGCGTGCCGGAGCTCGGCGACCGTCCGGTTCCGGTTCTCCGTGTAGCACTCGACCATGATCGCCGCGCCGCCGGGGCCGTACCCCTCGTACACGATCTCGTCGTAGTCCGCGCCCTCGACCTCGCCCGTGCCGCGCGCGATCGCGCGCTTGATGTTGTCGACCGGCACCGAGGCGGCGCGGGCCTTCTCGACCGCGACGCGCAGACGGGGGTTCATCCCGGGGTCGCCGCCGCCCATCTTCGCCGCCACGATGATCTCGCGGCTGAGCTTAGTGAACGTGTTGCCCCGCATGGCGTCCTGCTTGCCCTTGCGGATCTTGATGTTCTTCCACTTGGAATGGCCGGCCATAGAGCGTATTGTGGCACGGGGGGAGAGGGCGTTGGGCGTTGGGAAAGAGCCTTCCTCTCCCCAACGCCTAACGCCCAACGCCCTCCCGGGTACCCTTCACCCCGACGAGCGACCATGACCGCCCCTGACGCGGCCGCAGGCCGAACCGATTCCGTGAGCGCCCCGGCGTCGCTCCGCCGCGACCTGGGCGCGCTCGGCCTGTTGTTGCTCGTCCTGGCCGGGATCGGACTCGCTTTCGTCGTGCCGTGGCTGCCGCGCGAGCCCGCGGGCGGGGCGATGCAGGCGCGGTACTGGCCCCTGCGCGACGGCGACGCGACCCTCGTCGTGGAGCTCGACCCGCAGGGGAAGCCCAGCGTCTGGATCAGCACGAACACCATCGTCATCAACCCCATACCCGCAAATGCAGAGCACCTACGCGCAAACAACTGAAATACATAGGTAAGACATAAAGACAATCATAAAAAAAAAAACAAACAAAAACTAACACAGAAAAAAAAAAAGTAAATAGAAGACGCTAACTCTCTCTTCTTCCTGCGCCTACCCCGATCTGCAGGGCAGTCGCTGAGGGGATAAGTGTCGCGGCCGACGACGGGCCCTTCATTACGCCGCCTACGCCGCCGAGGGCTTCCTTACCCGGGTGAGTCGCGCGATAGAGAAGGGGCGGATTGAATATTTCGTTGACGGGTCGCGATAGTCGAGTTGATTACGCGCCGCGCTCCCGCAGGAGAGTGTTCGACCTGCTGCGCCCAAGCCCCGGCGTTCGGTTGCCAGTTCAAGTGATAGTGGTCACAGTTGCGCACTGAATTTCGCCAACCGCTCATCACCTTCTCTGCACCTGATCTCCTTTCATCCGGGCCGATGCACCAGCGTTTAAGCAGTATTCTGCCGATTGCGCTGGCGTAGCGCGCATGGGGATGACGAGGTCTGCGCTGATCCAGATTACGCAGGTCGATTCGCGAGCCACGATGAGCGGTCTGACGATACTAGACGAGTACTGAGCGCCTATAACGGAGATGCCGTAGCGCCTGAATCGTGAATGCTAATCTGATTAAATATGGTCGCCTGCCGTATGAAGGGTAATCTGAGGCGTTGCGTTAGCGTTAGAGGAAGGCTCTTCCCAACGCCCAGCCTTCCCGTGCCACAATTTATACCGGCCATCTAAGGGAAGAACATCAAGATTCAAGGGCAAGCGTGAATAACACGTTCATCTGCTCAAGGCGAGACGGTCGCGGCGAAGAGGGCGGCGACCCCGGGACTCGTCTCGGCGCCGCGGTCATGTGCCCGCGCCTGGTCGACAGCGCGATCGCGTGCGGCACGGGCGAGGGCCGAGGGCGTGATTACGACGAGATCGTGTACGAGGGGCGGGCGGCCCCGGCGGCGCGGCGATCATGTCGAGGCTACCGGGAACTGAATAGCTGCTTTATTCGGGCATGCCTTTACAGAATATTCGCCAGCCACGGTCTGTCTCCGGCAGTTCAGCGCGTGGGGCAGATCGACTCGGGCGAGGCCGCGACGAGGATTCTGGCAGCGGAGATGGCGCGGAGTGACGCGATCTTCGACGATGGCGCAGCGAGCGTCGTCATCTTCGATGTCCCGAGCGCAGGGGATCAAGCTGACGCGGCAGCCGTTTGTTGTACACGAACAAGGTTCCTGCCGGCGAGCGCCTGCTGAGTTCCCTTCGAACGCCTGGAAGATCTGGATGATGCCCAGACCGGCGTTAACGGGATTATCACGGAGGATTAGCTGCCCAGTGAGGTTTGAGAGCGCGCGTAATTCCGGTCGTCTCGCCTCCTGATCGGCGCGAATTCCTGGCAGTGCTCGTCATGAATTCCGAGGATACCCGTTCCGAGAGCTTCGCGACGCCTCTCACGGCATCATTCCTTTCCATGAATTCGTGATATTCTGGGGAATATGGCTGGCGGTGGCGCAGGCTGCGGGAGTTGGCGATTTCCGTTCACTTGATGCATCTGATGGCTGCGCATCTTCGTCATCGCCGTCTCGCTGATCCGCAGCCAGCGGCGCGAGGAGCGGCAGAGCGGCATTGGCAGCGGCAGCTGTTATTGCAGGCCAGTGTTCTGCTTCGCAAGCTGAATGTCGCGTGCCGGGTGGTTGCAGCATGCCATTTACGCTCCAGGTGTGTGAGCGTCTGTCTGGCTGGGCGATAGGGCTGGGCGTCGCCCTGGGGCCCACTGTCGGCGTGCCGTTGTCGCTCTTCGTAATAGCGCGCCGGACCTCGCGGTTTCGGGGCACGAGGTATGGAGCGTCGGCGATATTTTGCCCACGCCGCGCAGGAGCATCTGCGGCAGCATCCGAATGACACCCGCTTTCCGGGACGGCGCAAGCGACGCTGAAGAGCCGGAAGAGAAGCTGAAGGGGCAAGCCCGAAGTTTCATGGAGGTCTCTTCCGAGAATGGAGAGCCGCAGCTGAGTAAAAGAAGATCACCTTCCGCCGCCGAATGCCTGGCGGACCGGCTCAGCGTTCGCCCGAACTCGCGCGCGAGGAAGGGTCTTGTGGACTCGCAGTGTCCGGGAGGCTCTGCTAACGGTCGGGCTGAGCGGAAGGCGAGCTGGGCGGCGGAAGGCTTTGAGGGAGGGCTGGGTATGAATCTTTATCCAGCTGTAGGCCTCCGCTGGAGGGCGCCGGATTTCGCGAGGCGCGGCGCGGGGTGGACTGTTTGAGTCTGGGGTATCTGGCGACGCGCCCAGGCTGTCTCGCGATGCCGCTTGCTCGCGGGAATTGGGCATCACGCAGCGGTACTGATCGAGGGGGTTGAGCGGAGTGAGGGGATCCGCAGGTTTGCGGCTGGAGGCCGCCCATTGGTTGCTCTCTGAGGGCAGGGGGTTCTCGTCATCATCAGTCTTCCACAGGATGGTGAGATGATGCTTAACGTGTTTGGGCGTCTGGGAGATCATTCGCGGGAAGCTGGCGATGGTGCACTGGCGCAGCCACGAGGTGTGCCCGTGAAATGCAGAATGTGTCCGGGGTCGCAGGGGGCGATACGGCGCAGCGGCCAAGCGCAGCCTTGCCTGCGGCTTCGCCAGGCCTGTTCGTCTGACCGCTATACGTTCCGTCTCATTCGCCCATTGCCAAGCGAGGAAAGAGCGGTTACGCCTTCCAGTTGGAGAGCGAGATACTACCGTCTGGAAGGGGAAGTGAGAGCGCGTTTAGCGTGCGGGTTTAAGCGGGCCGTGGGTGTCTGCATGTATTGCATATTTGCCTGCGCGGCATGGAGCGACCAGATGCCATTGCTACACCAGCTTTCCGGCTTCGTTGCCATTGCGCCCAGCAACGCCAAGCCACGCCCTCCTTGCCATGCGGGGCGTCACGCTACAGCCACGCTAAAGCAAAGCCATGCAGAGAAATTAATTCGCAATAGCTTCAGGCGCCGGCAGGCTGCAGGGGTACCGTCTCAGTTCCGGTTTTGCCGGATCACGGCCATCCTGCTGGCGATTCCGGAGTATGGAGCGCGGCGCAACGGGCTGTAGCGAGATCCGCTGGCCGTGCGCGGTCGATGTACGCTGGAAACTTTGCGGGAGCGGACGTGCCGTAGCTGCGTGCCGTACGCAGGCTGCGACGCGATCACCCGAGCTGACCCACATGGTGACCTGGGGCAATACGGCATCCTGGAGCTGGCGAGACAGGCAGGCGTGACGGTGGTGCTGGCTTCGCACTGGGCTGGTGCAACAGTGCCGGGCTGGCCCTCATCGAGCGGGTTGACGAGACGGGAGTCGCGGCCTTACTGCGGTACCTCCCCAAACCTCAGCCTCCCTTTAATCTCACAGCTCACTTCAACGTCGAGGCTGAGGGTGACGGAGCAGGACTCTCGTTTATTTTGAGGCGAAGCGTGGCGGGTGGACATACGCCGATTTCATTGAGGGAAGTGCACTACGATGAGCTGGGGCTTCCATGGAGGCCCACGACGCTGGCGGCACGAGCACAGCGCTCTACACCTTCAAATGGTTCCGACTACGAATTGCCCAAGACTCCGCGGGCCACAGGATGCGATCTTCAAGGACTTCGGTTCTGAAAAAGTCGAGGCATCGCGCCTGTCCGGCCGCTGACGTGCTCAGTCTTCGACGACTTCCTCGCGGCCGAGGACAAGGACAGCGCCGCTTCGGCCACATTGACGGGGAGTACCCAGCCTGACCTTCTCGACCGCCAGCGCGAGGAGACGCTCCACTTCAGCTCTCCATTCCATCCTTCGAGAGGCGGCGGCCGGCGCTGTTCGATACGAGGAGGTGATGACGCGCTTCCGGAGGACTCGGCGAGGCGAGACATTGAGCTGCGCGGCAGCTGAGCGCCTATACGCCGGCGGGCTGCGGTCTCGTGTATCCTTCAGGGGATGGCTTGCCAAGGTCTGCCGCGTCCCGCCGCCGACTTCGCCCGCCCGGGCGGGAACTCGCTGGCGCCGAGCGCAGACGGCGCCCTCAACGTCTCCTTAATACTTCGAGCTTCCAGACGGCGGAGGAGCGCTGCCTGAAAGCGGCGTTCGGATTGCTGCGAACGCCTTCTTTCGTTCGAGGCGATCCTCTCATGCCCAGCACGAGTGGAATCGAGTTGTCGGCTTGACGCGGCTGCGAAAGGCCTACGCCATAGCCAGTCGTCGCGCATCGCATCTCATGCTCACCAATACGCTGCTGGGTGATGCGAAGTCCAGCGGCAAGTCTTCCGAGTGGCTTAACGCTGCATCATCCTGGCGCTCTGCCGGGGTTGTTTCACCCTGGAGCCACCGAGTCTACTGGGAAGAGCCGATCTTTCTGTGTGTTCTCCGCGAAGAGGGTGAAGGAGCTGACAGTCTTCGTAGCGGCCTTCCAAAGGCGGCCAGTGAGGAGCAGCGCAGCTAATACGATCTCAATTCCGGTAGACTCCGATATTGCCAGAGTTATCTGCCGCTGCGATAGGTTGCCCGTCTGCTGTGAGTCGCCACGTGGCCTGTACCCGCTGAAGCCGAATGTTCGCGGTCGATGCGGGCGCGCAGGGAGGCGTCTATACCGCGCGGATCTGAGCATGCCTATGAACGGTGCTGGCCCATGGCATGGACGTACTGGCGTCTATCTGACATGGATGACCGGATGCGCTGACCGCCGCTGAAGCACAGGCCGCCGCCAACTGGGCCAGCGGAGCCTGGAGGGGGCAGGCGGAGTGCGCGAGGCCAGTTGCGGGACGAGGATTTTCCGGGCCTGCCAGGCGCGGGGTGACGGGAGTTGGACTTTCCGGCGAGCCTGATCGAGAAAAGCTCACCGATTTATTTCCTCATTGCCGGTGAGGCGGCTTCGCCGCGTCCTTACTGGCCCGTTTACTGCGTCCAGGGGTACGGGAGACGCCCTGAGTGTTTCAGATGTCGTTCTGCGGCGGTATCCTTGCTCGCCGAGGGCTCCGGGAAGTGACGATTACTCATTGACATTGATTCATTGATTCATTGATGAGCAGAGCGAGGGGCGAAGGGGCATGTTGTCGCTACTCGTCATCGGTCAATCGTAAATTGCTAATCGTTAATCGTCACTGCCTGAGTCTTCATTTCCTGCTCCTCTTCCGTGACGAACCACGGGAGAGGGGTCTGATGCATTGCCCTTCGATTCGCGCTGCGGCGCCGCGTCCCGTGACATGGGTCAGAGGCGCTCCGCTACGGAGAGGCGTCCGGCTGCCTGTCACGAAGTTGCCGTGGGCCCCGGCGGTCCACCGCGTCCAGGTCGAGACCCATGGATCGAGCGTGGAGCTGCTGGCGGTACATCTAATCTTCCTTCGTCTCGTTCTCCTGGCGGCCCGCCGCATCGAGACGTCAAGCGTCCAGACTTTCGCGCCAGGCGGAGCTTCTGCTCGAGGATCGGCAGATTGAGAGCAGGTGCCGCGGGATCTGGAGCGGCGAATATCTGGTCGAATATTCCAGCATCGCGCGTAACCGATCGGGGTCATTGCCCACTGAGTCTCAATATCTGTCTTCCTCCTTAAAAAAAAAATATTCGCACACTCTTATATAACGTGAGTGGTGCTAGCATCAGGTTCTGGGTGGACAAAAATGTCGCACGAAACGGAACCTGATGCTAGCACACTCACGTTATAGGCAATAGAGGTGTGCGGGTCAGCACCCCCGCTTAAGGAGGAAAAACGAATGCTGAAGACTTAGTGAACGTGACCCTATCGATCAGTTGCGCGCGATGGACGAGATGTTCGACTGGATGTTCGCCGCCTGAATCGCGGCACTGCCCCTGCTCGCCAATCTGCTGGTGGATATCCTCGAGCAGAACGGCAAGCTCCTGGTGAAGGCGGCGGGTCCCCGGCGTGGCGCCGGAGAATCTGGACATCTCCATCGAGAACGACGTACTCTCGATCCGCGGCGAGACCCGCCAGGAGAACGAGACGAAGGAGGCCAAGGTGTACCGCCGGAGAAGTCTCCTACGGCTCCTTCGCCCGCTCGATCCGCCTGCCGCAGGGTCTCGACCTGGAACGCGGTGGACGCCGAGTTCCACAACGGCTTCAGACCATCATCACGATCCCCTGCCAGCCGGAAGAGAAGCCGAAGTCCATGAAGGTCAACGTCCGCAGCGTGGGCAGCCAGGCGCGCAGAGCCTCCGCGAACGCTGGCGCAGGTCGTCCCAAGGCACCCGAGGCCATGGTCGCAGAAGACGCGGCGCCCGCCGGCAAGTCGAAGGGCGGCCAAGAGCCTCCGACCCCTCTCCCGTGTGGTTCGTCACGGGAGAGGGGGGCAGGGGGGCGAGGGCTCCATAGTGACGATTAACGATTAACAATTTACGATTGACCATTGACGGTAGCGACTGGCGGCTTCTCCCCCTGAACACTCGCCCTCACCCATCAACCATCAATGGTCAATGGTCAATGGTCAATAGTTAATCGTCACTTCCTGGAGCTCCTCGGCGGCAAAGGTTTCGACACTCCACCGCAGGGCGTCGGCGTCGCAGAAACGCCAGGGCGTCTCTGTGCCCCTTCCCCTCGGGGATGCCGATGCGCGGGCCGGTAAGGACGCGGCGGGCGGCCTCACCGGCCGTGAGGAGCAGGAGGGCCATCGGTGGAGCCTTTCTCGATCGGGCTCGCCGAAGAGAAAGACCCCGCTGTCCCTTCCCGTCACCCCGTACGCCTGGCAAAGCTGCTGGGCCCGGAAAGAAGATCCTCGTCCCGCAACGCGCGGGAGGACGGTTCTCGCGCATCTCCGCCTGCCCTCCAGAGGCTCCGCGGCCCGGATGAGGACGGCGGCGGCCTGACCTTCCGGATGCGCCGCGACGTTCAGCATCCAGGTGCATCCCGTAGTTCAGATAGACATAGGCCGATCCGGGGGGCGTACATGGGAGTGTTTCGGACCGCTCTGGGTTCTCAGGCATGGCTCGCCGGATCGTCCGCTGCGCGATACGCCTCGACCTCCACGATGCGCGCCTGCATCGGCCCGCGGACGAGTTCGGCTCCGAGGATCGCACGGGCCGTGGCCACAACGTCTTCCGCCAGCATGAGCGAGCAGCTCCCGTCGCTCATCGGGGCGGCGGGCCAACTCTCGCCGGCAGCGCGAGCAGCGTTTGATCGAGGGAGTTCTGCCGAAGGCTGGAGGACGTGGCCAGCACGCGCTGTTCTCCTTGCCGCTTCTTTGAAGGCCGCTACGAGACGGTCGAGCTCCTTCACCTGCTCTGCGGAGGGCAGAAAGATCATCTTCCCGGTAGGCTCGGTAATGCGGCTTGGTCTTCTTGCAAACGCCAGGATGGAGGATGCAGCGTTAAAAGACCGCCCACCGCTCGGAAGACTTCTTGCAGCCGCTGAGACCTCACATCACCCGGACTCGTAGCGTGAGGGGATTAAAGCTGCAATTTGAGCATGAATGCGATCCGCGATCAGAAGCGACTGGCTGCAGTACGTCCTGCAGGCCTTTCGCAGCCGCGTCAAGTCCGCCTGTGGACTGCTCGACCCCTTCGTGTCGCTGGAGGCGCTGGGGGGAAAGGATCACCTCGAACGAAAGAGACTGCCGCGCCTTTTCGAAATCCCCGTTCACCTTGGCCGCCTCCCCGAACACCGCTTTCAGGCGCTTCCCCTCCGCCGTCTGGGGCTCGAAGCTCAGATTAAGGGGCCCGTTGAGGGGCGCCATCTTGCGCAACTCGGCAAGCGCCGGCGGTTCCGCCCGAGGCGGGGGCGAAGGATCGGCGGCGGGACCGCGGCCCACCGCAGCCCCCGGCCAGGCCAACCGGGCAAGGCCCCAACCAAGCCATAACGCTTCATCCCCTGAAGGATACACAGACCGCAGCCACGCCGACGCGTTGCCGGATATGGGCTTTCTCGCTCAAGCTTCTCCTCGCGCAGCCGCGGCTCGATGTCTCGCCTCGCCAGCTCCTCCAGGAAGCGCGTCCTCGTCATCGTTTCCTCGGTATCGGACGGCGCCGCCCGCACGCCGCCTCGGGCGATCTCTGATGGCGAGGATGAGGATGGAGAAGCCGGTGAGGCGCTCCATGCTGGTAAAGCCGGTCTCCTCGCACTGGCGGTCGAAGAGGTCGAGCTGGAGGCGAATCCGCTCCCTGTTCCGTGTGCCCACGCGACGCCGCGAACGGCGCACTGGTCCTTGTCCTCGAAGCACGCGAGGGAGTCGCCGAAGACTTTAGAACACGTCCAGCGGCCGGACGCGCCTGCAGGCGGTCTCGACCTCTTCCCGGCTCCAGAACCCGAAGTCCCGAAGATCCGCATCCGCTCGCAGGCCGGGAAGCGGAGGGTCTTGTATTCGTAGTCCCGGAGCCGGCTCTCTTTGAGGGTGTAGGGCGCGGTGCTCGTGCCGCCGGAGGTCGTGAAGGCTCCATGGGCCCCAGCTCGCCGAGGTGCACTTCCTCCAGCTCGTCGAGCGTGTCCACCGCCACGACTTCGCCGCCGCGCAGCACCGTCGCTTGGAAGTCGTACTCCGTCACCAGCCCCTCGACGTTGAAGGTGAGCTTGTAGTTAAGGGAGGCTGAGGGTTTTGGGAGGACGCCGCAGTAGAGCCGCACGACTCCGTCTCGTCCAACTGCTCGATGAGGGCCAGCCCGACGCTGTTCACCAGCCCCGGTGCGAGCCCCGCGTCCGGCACCACCGTCACGCCTGCCCTCTTGGCCTCTTCGTCCAGCTCCAGGGTCTGCATGGTGGATGTCGGTATTGCCCCCGAGGTCCACCATGGGTCTGCTCGAGGATCGCGATCGCGGCGACCCGCGGTGCATCCAGTACGGCACACAGCTCAGCACGACGTCCGCTTCCCGCAGAAAATTGCTCCAGCGAGACCGGGTCGAGCGACGACCGCGCACGGCCGGCAGATCTCGCGCCCCACGAGCCCGTTCACCCGCGCCGCGCCTACGCGCCTGCTCCTCGGAGTAGTCGCCGAGCAGGATGGCCGCGGGATCGGCGAACCGGGCGAGGTCGGGGTGGCCGCGGTGCCCTGCATGCCCGCGCCCAGTATTGCGAATGAGTTTCTCTGCATGGCTTTGCTTAGCGTGGCTTAGCATGGCTTAGCGTGGCCTTTGCATGGCAAGGGAGGGGAGCGTGGCTTGGCGTTGCTGGGCATGGCTTGGCCGAGCCGGAAGGCTGGTGTGCCCCAATGGCATCTGGTGCAAAGCTCCCATGCCACGTGCGCTGGCCGCCAAGCTATGCAAGGCCATGCAGAGCCACGCCCCGCAGCCCCGCTAAGCCACGCTAAGCGCGCTCTCCACTTCCCCTTCCAGACGGTGAATCTCGCCTCCAACTGGAGGCGGCCGCTCGACCTCTTCCTCGCCCGCCCCGGCGGGCACGAAGATCGGCCGCCGGTACGACCATCCGGATGTGGGCGAACGGGGCGGGGACCATGTAGCGGTCCCAGGGAACCGAACAGGCGGCGGGCGCGCGGGGAGACGCTCACGGGCACCAAGGCCGCGCCCGAGCGCGCCATCAGCATCGCCCTGCACGACCCCGAGGCCGCGCGGGGGTCGTCGGGCGTGAGGGCCATCGTCCCCCCTCGCGCAGGGCGCGCACTGCCTCGATGGCCGCGAAGCGGATGCCGCCGCGCCGGTGCCCCGCGAATGATCCGATATCCCAGGCGCCCAAACACGTTCGGGTTCGCATCTCGCCATCCCGCGAGAGGTTGATGATGACGAGAACCCCTGCTCCTCGGAAACGGTAGGCGCACAAGGCGAGTTCGTGCCAGCCGCAGACGATAGGCGCGAATCCCCTCACTCCGCTCCAGCCCTCGATCCGGTACCGCCAAGGATGCCCAGGAGCCGCACGAGCAGAAAGATCGGCATCGCGAGGCAGCCTGGGCGCACGTCGCGCCAGGTGTCTTTTGGAGGCTCAAGCGATCCACCCGCGCCGCCTCGCGAGCTCGGCCGCCGGGTGCAGCGGATAGGTTCGCCGCAGCTCCTCCAAGAGCGCTTCCGCCCGCCCCGGCTCGCCTTCCCGCTCCAGCCCGGCCAGGGCGAGCAGGGCCTCCGGACGCTGCGGGTCTTCGGGGCCGTCGATCACGCTCCGCAAGAGCTCGCGCGCGCGAGTTCCGGGCAGTACGCCAAGAGCATTCGGGGAGGGCGGTCGCGCGTTCCCAGCACCCAGTCTCGGGAAGGACCTCCGCAACTCCTCGAGCGCACGCAAATCGGGGCTCCAGAGCGGGCAAGGGCGGCGTGACGTTCATCGACACCCTCGCCCCAGCTCCACCTGCATGATCGCGCCTACACGGGAGGAGGAAAAGGGCAGAAACGCGCCCGCGGCTCCTGCGGACGGCCTGGAGGCGAGCCTGGCCGCGCGGCTACCGGCACCGCCGCCCGGAAACGCGACCTCTTGCCTCCTGCCCCCTCGCTGCGGATCCCCCTGACGAAGAGCGCAGAGGAGCGAAGGAGCCCGTCGAGACGGCCGCGCCCACCGCGGCGAGGAAGACCATGTTCCCCAGGAGGCACGAGGCCGCTGGGCTCTGGGCGTAGTCCATCACGAACTCGGGATTCATGACGAGCACGCCGCGAGGGAGATTCGCGCCGATCAGGAGGAGCGTGCGACGACCAACTCCGAAGCCCTGGAGCACTGATGTCCACGTTAACGTAGGTCCTTGGACGTCGTGTGGGTCGAGGAGCCTCAGCAGGGCGATGTCGCCGGCGCTCTCGGCTCGCGGCGGGGCTTTTCCAGCTCGGAGTTCACCGTGCGACGACGCTCGCCGTGGCGTTCGAAGGTCACGCGGGCAGGAGGCGAGCTCGTCCCGTCGCGGCCCTCCGCCGTTTGCCCCACGCGCTTGCCAGGAGACGGCCCGGCGAGGCTACCGTCTACGGCCGCCCGGCGACCGTCCGGTTCCGGATCCGCAGCATCGCCGCGCCGCCGGCCCACTCCTCGTACACGATCTCGTCGTAGTCCGCGCCAGCGACCGCCGGCGCGCGATCGCGCGCTCGACGAGGCGGCGCGGCCTTCTCGACCGCGACGCGCAGACGGGGGTTCGCTGGTCGTTTCGCCGCCACGATGATCTCGCGGCCGAGCTTAGTGAACGTGTTGCCCTGCATGGCGTCCTGCTTGCCCCGGATCTTGATGTTCTTCTTGGAATGGCCGGCCATGTATTGTGGCACGGGGAGTAGGATGCTGGGCGTTGGGAAAGAGCCTTCCTCTCCCCAACGCCCACCGCCCAACGCCCTCGGCACCCCGACGAGCGACCACAACGCCTACGCCGTGGACGTCGAGCGCCCTGGCGTCGCTCCGCCGCGATCCGCGCGCTCGGCCTGTTGTTGCTCGGTGGCCGGGATCGGACTCGCTTTCGTCGTGGCGCGCCGGTGGTCGCCTCCCCCGACGGCGACGCGACCCTCCGGGAATTTGATCAGCACGAACACCATCGTCATCCCCCCATGCGCGCGTCGGACGGCGAAAGCTACGGAATCCTCGGGCTGAAGACCCCGCATGAGCGGCGCGGTGCGGTGACCCTCCGCGAATATGAACGCCAAGGGACCTTGGAGTCGAACACTTTTCTCCTGCGGGAGGACGGCACGCCCCGTCCAACGAGGCTCCTCTCGCCCATCGCCCCGCGACCTCACCCGGGGACGCTGGGAAGCCCGCAGCGTGAGCCAAGGGGGAGCGGGAGTCGTCGTCACGCTTGCATTGGCGGCCCTGGAACGGTGAGGAGCGGGGGCCGATCTGGCACCTCCAAGCGGGGGTCGGCGTGGTCGACACGCAGTGGATCGCTGGGCAAGCGGCGGCTCCTGCTCTCGTGCACGCAGGACGCGTTTACGTCGTGGGAGAGGACGGCCCAGCGGCGACAACTCCGAAAGCACCCTTTCGGGTGCTCGGCGACCGGGGCAGGGACGGCGAACTCGTGGCGTTCGACGCGGGCAGCACGACCGGGGGACGCCGCTCGCTCGAACGGCCGGCCTTACGGGGGCGCGCCGCTGGCGCCAGCGACCGGCTCTCACCTCTTCGTCGCGGGCGACAACGAGGACGGATGGGGAAGGTGACCACAACGCCTCGTGGAGATCGAGCTCCTCTGGCGGACCCTCGGCGCGCCGGTGGTCGCCTCCCCGTGGCCGCCGGGATTGATCGTCGGTCGGGCCACGGTCTCGACGCCGGTGGCGATATGAGGAGATGGACGGCCCTGTCGTTCCGCGGACGGCGACGCGGTAATCGCGGGCGGCGGAGCCCTCTGCGCATTGGGGGCGCGGACAGCAAGTCGAAGGTCGTGCGCCGGCTGGGCCTGCCCATCGCGGGGGCGGCCACTCTCGACCGCAAGACCGGCCAGGGATGCTCGAAACGGGTCGGCCAGGATCCCCTGGCGGGCGAGCCCCCGCCTCTATTCACCCCGGTTCCCTATCAGGGCGGCGTTCTCCTGATCGACTCGTCGGGCACGGTGGCGCACTTCGGCGAGCGCTTGGCGAAGTGGACGGCTCGTCGGCACTCGGCCCTGGCGGCGTCACCGCCGATCCCGTCGTCGCGGGAGGCACGCTGCTCGCATCCCGGCGTGGCGTGCTGGAAGTTTTGGACCTCTCCACAGGAAAGGCGACCTGGGGCGTCGCCACCGGCACCATTCTGCGGCCTCCGGCGGTGGCGGGGCTCGACGGTGGTGCGGGCGAGCCTCTCGGAGAAAGGGACGGCCACGCTTCAGGCCGTGAGCCTCTCCGGCGGCAAGCCGCTCTGGAAAAAAGATCTCGGCCCGGCCCCGTTCAACGGCGGCGTCGCCGTGCGGGGCGGCACAGTTTGGTCCAAACGTGCCCCCGGCGGCGTTCGACCTTAGAACGGGAAGGGGAGCTTTGGCGGGCGAAGGGGCCCGAAGTGAGTGCGGGCGGCCCTGCCCCGAGCGCCGACGGCACGACGCTCTTCGCGGGACTTATCGATCAGGCAAAGAACGCGGTCTCGGTCGCGGCCCTCGATGCCGCGACGGGCCGCGAGCGCTGGCGCGTGAAGGTGCCGGAGGACGTCTTCTCCCCGATGGAGCCGCTTTGGGCGGAAGGCGACACGCTTGTCGTGCCGCTCATCTCCGGCGGAATCTTGGGGCTGGACGCCAAAACCGGCAAGATCTCTCTGGCAGCACACGCCGAAGCCGCGCTGGGGCCCAGATCACCGTCGGCCGGGGCCGCGTCTGGACGGTTCACGAGAACGGGCATCTGCGCGCGCTCGACGTCCGCACGGGCGCGCTCGCCGCGCAGTGGACCGACCTCACCCTCAGCATCGGGGGGCTCACTCCGCGCGCGACGCGGCCTGGGCTCGTCGGAGACTCCGTCATCGCCCCGCTCGCGATGGCGGCCTTCAGCCTGCGCCCCCCGCCCCGGCATCGGGGGCGAAGCAGTGATCCCGGACGGATCGAAGCGGCTGCGCCCCAAGGGGGGCACTCGCCGGCGCCTTCGGTTTCGTTGGGGACGCGGGCAAGGGCGCGGTGCGCGACCTCGTCTGGTCCGAGCTTCAGGGCGGCATGATGCGCCTGCGGGGCCTCGACCGCTCGACGCGCGTGCTCGTGCGTCTGGTGTTCACGCTGCTTGCGCTCGTGGTGCTGGCCATGCTGTTCGGCGACGTCTGGCGCGGCGCGTCTCCCCTCGAACCGATCTGGTCCAGCGCCGCCGCGGGGCGCGGGGCGCTGCTTCCCCCGGTCGCTCCTCCCCGCGACCCTGTTCCTCTTGAGCGTCGCCTGGAGCCTCGTGCTCGCCGGCGCTCCACAGCCATCCCCTCCTCCGCGGGGGCATCCTCCTCGTCTACGCGGCGGCCGTTTCGCCGTGGGCCCGCGCTGGGCGCGAACGAGGCGGGGAGACCGGATGCGGCAACTGCCTTCCTGGCTGCCCTCTTGGCCGTCGTGGTCTGTTCCTCACTGCCCCTACGGCGGACCCGCCCCGTCGTCAGAGTGGGCGCTCCTCCTGGCCCCGACGACCCTTACGCTCGCGCTTGCGCAGGCGCGGATCGTCGAGTCCTGGCGCGAGTCGGGGATCGGGCTGGTGTTCGCCAACACGACGCTCGATGAGCATCACGACCCTGCTCATCTCCCCGTTGCTCCTCCTGCTGGGGCTGGATATCGCAGACTTTACGCAGCGGGCGAGCCGGTGGACGGGGAGCCTCGTCCAGGAGCGGCTGCCTCTCTGGGGCGCCGGGCTCACCTTCGCCCTCTTCTTCGCGGGCGCGCCTTCCACGTTGGAGCGGAGGCCTTGGAGCGCGTGGGGCGGAGCATGGACGGAGGCGAAGCCTCGCGGTACGCCGGGGCGCTCGGGGAGCTGCTGCTCGTCGGCTTGGTCGGGGCCGCGGTGGTGCTTCTCGGTCGGCGCGCGCGGCACGACAAGCCGACGGTAGACGACAGCGCCGAGGCCGCCGAGGAACGGGGCCGTGGCTCGTTTTCGTCCCTCCTTCCCCACCGCCGTTGCAGGCGTGGGATCCTTCTTGCGGCGATGACGGCTCAGGTCGCCTCACCCGGCCACTGGGGAAATGGGCTCAGCGCCGCCTTCGGCTCCGCGGGCAACTGGCTTCTCCAGAGCAACACGGCGTGGCGGCTGATCGTCGCCGGCCTCGCGCTGGTCGCGGCGGTTCCACTCGCCCTGCTTGCGCGCGGGGGTTGGCCCTGTACGCGGGCATCTTCGGCGCGATGGAGAGTTGGCACTTCGCCACCCCCCCCCCCCCCCCGCCTGAGCGGCCCTCGGCGCACTTGGGAGCTACGGGAGCGAGGTGCTGGACGTGCTCGTCGCCCTCCTCGGTCTCGGCACCCTCGCATGGCTCGCGCGGGGGACGGATGAACGGCCAGACCATCGGGGCTCTGTTGTTCCTGCTGATCCTCACCGCACTCTTGCGACAGCGCGACTTCATCGAGAATCCGTTCACACCGTTTCTTGGATTCGCCGGGATCGCATTCGTCGCGTTCTCCCTCATCTGGGACTTGGTCACGCGCGGCTCGTGGGCGGAGGAGAGCCGCTCCCTGCCACGGGTCAGCCGCATTTTCCTGTATCTGGGCTACGTCCTCTTCGCCGCCACGATGCTGAACTGGGCCCTCGCCACCCACGACCTCCAGGCCATCGGCCAGATGACCGGCGGCGGCGCCCTCGCCGGCTTCGACCGCTTCGGCATGCCGATGATCTACGCCGTGTTCCTGCTCACGCCGATCGGTGATGGGTGATTTGTGATGGCTGATGGCTGAGAGATCCGGATCACCCATCAGCCATCAGCCATCAGCCACCCCGCGCCGCCTCGACGTCGGCGCGGGTGAGCTCGTGGCCGGCGCGCATGATTTGGTGGTCGATCTTTGCGCCGTTGTCGCGGAGGATGGTGGCGAGGCGGGTGGCGTTTTCGAGGGGGAGGATGGGGTCGCGCTCGCCCGACAGGAGCAGCACCGGCAGGCCGCGCAGCTCGACCGGCGCCTCCGGCTCGAAGGGCACCATCGCCCGCAGGAGCACAGCGCCCGTTGCAGATAGGGGCGGCGCAGGAGGAGGCTTGCGGCGATGTTCGCGCCGTTGGAGTAGCCCACGGCAAAGACGCGCTTCATCCCGTCGGGCAGGTGCTCCCGCGAGGCGGCGTCCACGAACCGGCCGAGGTGCTCTGTCCTGAACCGTAGGTCCTCCTCGCCGAACACTCCCTCGGCGAGGCGGCGGAAGAAGCGGTTCGCACTCCCCTCCTTGACTTGCCCCCGCGGAGACAGGGACCGCCGCGCCGGGCGCGAGGACGTGGGCGAGGTCCACCAGGTCGTTCTCGTCGCCCCCCGTCCCGTGGAGAGTTTCCCCTCCGCCGGGTCGGTTGCCGGAATCCAGCGGTAGACGTGTCCTTCGAGCTCAGGCACGCGGCACCTCGGAGGAGAAGAGCGGGGGCAGGCGGAGCTTCGGCAGGGCGCGCTCGATCTCGGCGCGGTCGGGGGGCGAACTGCATCGGAAGCCTCAGGCCGCTGCCCAGCAGCTCGATCGGCTCGTCCACCGTGAATCCTGGCGGGTCCGTGGCGATTTCGAAGAGCGCGTCGCCCGGCTCGCGGAAGTAAATGGAGTGGAAGTAGGTCCGATCCTTCACGGGGCTTACGTCCAAGCCCTGCTCCATCAGCCTCTGCTGGAAGAGCGCCTGATCGGCGTCGCTCGCCACCCGCAGCGCGACGTGGTGGATCGTGCCCGCGCCGCCCGAGGCGGGACTCCTCGGCGATGGCGATCCTTACGAAGTCCCGTCCACCCCGAAGCCGTACGCCGCCTCGCCCACCGGGACGAGGCCGAGCCCTCAGAGATAAGGCGCCGGGAGGAGATCGACGCGGTCGCAGGGTGACGGAGTGCACGCCGGAGATCGCATGCTCCGGCCCCACGGGTCGTCGGGCCATCCCGCTGCCCGCTCGCACGGCGACTCGACGAGGAGCAGGCTCATCCCGTCGGGGTCGCGCAGGACGAGGGTGCCTCCGACGTTGCCTGGCACGCCGAGGAGCGCGAGGTCGATCCAGTCGGGCGCCTGGTTCTCGCATCGACGAACTTCGACGTTTGCGCCCGTCAGCTTCCGCTCCCAGAAGGGGAGCGAACCCGGCGGCACCGCGAGAGCTACCGGCCCGAACGCGCCGTTCCCGGGCCGCCCGCGCCGGGCCCCGGGGGAGGGAAGAAGAAGGTGAGGATCGTCCCCGGCGTGCCCGCGCCGTCGCCGTAATAGAGGTGGTACGCGCCCGGATCGTCGAAGTTGACCGTGAGCTTCACGAGCCGAAGCCCGAGCACGCCCGCGTAGAAGTCCAGGTTCTCCTGCGCATCCCCGCAGATCGCCGTCAAGTGGTGGATCCCCAAAACCTGGCCGCCCGTCATGTCCTAGATTAGCCGGAAGCGGCCAGGACGTCCCGAACAGGCGCAAGACGCGGCGGTTCGTCGCGGCATCCTTGACCGCGACCCGCACTGCTCGATCCCCCAGCACGCGGGAAGTGCGGAGGCGTCGCGCGAAGCAGCCCCGCTGGGCTACGAGCCCGACGAAGGTTGCCGCATCCGGGGCACCCGGCGGCAGGAAAGCCAGCACCCAGTTCGCCAACCCTTCCACCGTCTCCAGGCCAAGCCATTCCAGATCGCGGCAAAGCTCCGCCCTTACACATGGGTCTCCCGATAGCGGGCGGCGTAATACTCCAGGCTGGCCAGCGCCGCTGCCGCGGCAAGCTGGGCGGGCAGGCCTCACGATCAAGGCGGGGTCGCCTCGCGCAGGGCGCCGGCGATCAGGCGGAGCCGCCGCGTAGGCGACGTAGCCCGCTCAGCGCCAAAGTCTTCGAGAGCGAGCGCAGGACGATCAGACTCCCCTTCGCGACGTCGCGCTCCAAGGTCTGCGATGGGTCGGCGTACTCCAGGTACGCCTCGTCCACCCAAACCAGGGTCCGCTCCCGTGCGGCCTGAAGAAGTTCGAGCATCGCGTCGCGGGGAATCAAGCCGCCGGTGGGGTTGTTCTTTGATTAACGAGCACGAGGGCGTCGTAGCATTGCCCAGAGCCGCCATCAGGCGTTTCGGTGCGATCTGCCAGCCCTCGTCGCGCCGCAAAGGAGAGTCTCCACCACAGCACGCGAGCCCGCGCAGGACGTGCGGGTACTCGCTGTACGTGGATCCGTCACGAGCACCCGCGAGCCCGGCTTCAGCAGACGAGGGAGCGCGCGGAAGAGGATGTCGGACGAGCCCGCGCCGACGACCAGCGACTCCGGCGGCACCCCGCGCGTCCTCGCAATGGCCTGCGTCAAGAGCCGGCAGTCGGCGGGCGGCGAGGATTCTCGCCATGATTTCGGGAGCCTGACCCAGGGCAGCGACGGCTTTCGGGGCCGGATCGAACCAGGCGTCCAGCACATCCGCGTCGATGACACCGTCCGGCAGCCTCCCCTCCCGCACCAGGTCCCCACGCAGCCCCGCCGGAACGCCGAGGCCGTGCACGCTTTGCTCATGCCCTCATCATGCGACTGCGGCAGAAAGGCGAGGGATGAATAACCTGGGCCTGCGGGGTTTCGTTGGTCGTTGGTCCTGGATGGTGACCCGTGGACCGTGGGGAAGCATGGCCGCCGCGGTTGGCAGCGCCTCGTGCTCTTGTTCCACGTCCACGGGGTCACCATCCACGACCAACGACCAACGACCAACGACCAACGATCAGCGACTCCACGAAACCCGCGTCATCTCGTTCCAGTTCTCTCCACCTTCGCGTCCACCTCGATCGGGACCGAGAGCGGGAGGGCCGTTTCCATGGCCTCCCGCAGGCCGGGATCAGCCGCTCGTCGCCGTGGGGCATTTCGAAGACGAGCTCGTCGTGGACGTTGAGCAGCATACGGGTGCCCGAGCCGTCGATGACCCGGCGGGCGTGGACCATCGCGAGCTTGAGCATGTCGGCGGCGGTGCCCTGGATCGGGGCGTTCATCGCCTGGCGCTCGGCGGAGCGGCGCTCCTACATCTTGCCGGACTGGATGTCGGGGAAGTAGCGGCGGCGGCCGAGCAGGTCGTGGTGAAGCTCTTGGCCTTGGCCTCCGCCACGACCGCCTTCGTGAACCCCTTGACGCTGGGAAGCGCTCGTTGTAGCGGTCGATGAGCGCCTTCGCCTCCAGGATGCTGAAGCCCGCGCCGAGCTGCTGGGCAAGGCCGAACTCGCTCACGCCGTAGAGCACGGCGTAGTTCAGCATCTTCGCGAGGCGGCGCTGCTCCTTGCTCGCTTCCCCTTCGCCCAGGCCGAACATCTGCTGCGCGGTGACGGTGTGGACGTCCACCCGGCGGTTGAACGCCTCCACGAGCGCGGGCTCCTCGCTCATGTGGGCGAGGATGCGCAGCTCGATCTGCGAGTAGTCCAGGGAGACGAGCCGGTAGCCGCGCTCGGCGGTAAAGGCGGCGCGGATGCCCCGTCCGAGCTCCGTGCGGATGGGGATGTTCTGGAGGTTCGGGTCGATGCTGCTCAGGCGGCCGGTGGCGGCGACGGTCTGGTTGTAAGTCGTGTGGATGCGCCCGTCCTCGCCGATGAGCTTTTCGAGGGCGTCCGTGTACGTGCTCTTGAGCTTGGTCAGCTCGCGCCAGTTGAGCACCTCCTGCGCGATCTCGTGGGTCGGCGCAAGCCCGCTCAGAATCTCCACGCCGGTGGCGTAGCCGGTCTTGGTGCGTACCGCGCCGGGAATGCCGAGCTTCTCGAAAAGCACCTCGCCGAGCTGCTTGGGCGACCCGATGGTGAACGGGCCGCCCGCCAGCTCGAACACCCGCTCCTGAATCTGAGCGATGGTGACCTCGAGGGTCTTCGAGAACTCCCGCAGGACGTCCCGGTCGGCGCAGATGCCCCAGTTCTCCATCTCGGCGAGGATCGGCACGAGCGGGATCTCGGTTTCCGTCAGAACCCGCGTCTGCGACTCCTTCCCCAGCCGCTCGGTCAGGCAGGGCTCCAGCAGGTACAGCGCCGCCGCCATCTCCTGGGGCGTCGTCGGGATCGCGAAGTCCAGATAGGCTTGGACGAGATCGCGCAACGCGTAGCCGGAGCGGCCCGACTGAAGCACGTAGGCGGCGAGCAGCGTGTCGAACCGGGGCGCGGGCGTCCCGCCCGCGAGTCTCCTATAGACTGGCTTCGCGTCGTGCAGGATCGCGAGCTCCGGCAGATCGCCCACCAGCTTTACCGCGTCCGCCTCCGAGCATTCCCGCACCTCGGAACCTACGGCGACGAAGGCGCGCCGCGCGGGGTCGCCGAAGAGGTCCGACTGCGTCGGCGCCGCCCCGAAGTAGACGGCGTAGGCGCGGTCGTCCACGAACTTCACCAGATCTCCGTAGCTGCGAGCCTCTTGCAGGTTGGCGGGGACGGGGGGGTCCTCTTCGAGGACGGCGTTGGGCGTTGGGCGTTGGGCGTTGGGGTCGTCCCCGTCGGTGCCCTCCATCCCTTCCAGATAAGGTCCCAGACCCACCGGCGCGCGGCGCGCGGCCTGGCGGAACTCGAAGCGCTCGAACATCGCCCGCGCCGCCTCCATCTGCGCCTCCGTGAGGCGGAACGGGCGGAAGTCGTACTCCAGCGTCACGTCGCGCACGATGGTCGCGAGGTACTTGGACTGCACCATCTGCCCCTCGTGCCCTTCGATCTTCTTCCGGTACTTCGGCGGGACCTCCTCGATCCGCTCCAGGATGGACTCGATCGTGCCGAACCCCTGGATCAGCTCCGCCGCGCCTTTGTCGCCGATGCCGGGGACGCCGGCGATGTTGTCGCTCGTGTCCCCCTTGAGCGCTTTAAAGTCGGGAATGAACTCGGGGCCGAAGCCGTAGCGCTCGACCACGTCCTTCGTCTCGTAGACGACGACGTCCGTCACACCCTGCTTCATCGTGAGGACATTCACTTTGTCGTCCACGAGCTGGAGCGCGTCGAGATCGCCGGTGACGACGGTGGTGCAGTAGCCGTTCTCTTCCCCGAGGCGGCTGATGGTGCCCACGACGTCGTCGGCTTCGAAGCCCACGACCTCCACGCTGGGGATCCCCAGCGCCGCGATCAACTCGCGCGCGTCGTGGAGCTGGACCTTCAGCTCGTCCTGCGTCTCGCGGCGGGTCGCCTTGTACGTCTCCACCTCGGCATGGCGAAAGGTCTTGCCCGGCGCGTCGAGGGCGACGACGATGGCGTGCGGCCTCACCTTCTCCAGGAGGGTAAAGAGCATCGACGTGAACCCAAAAAGGGCGTTCGTAGGCCTCCCGTCGCTGGTGCTCAGGTACCGCGTTGCGAAGAACGCGCGGTAAAGCAGGGAGTAGCCGTCGATGACCACCAGGCGCTTGGGGTCCATGGCTTCGGATGATAGCCGCTTCGCGGCGGACGTTGGGGTGTTAGGGCGTTGAGGCGTTGCGGATGAATCCTCTCCAACGCCTCAACGCCACAACGCCCTACCGCCCCAACGCATTTCTGCCTCCATCATCCTCCGCTCGGTGGTACAATCACCTTCTCAATCCGCAGAATGGGGACTGCGGACGACGGGCAAGCGAAGATGGTCTACCGTCCGATCCGTTACGAACAGATGATGAGGGCCGCTGAGGCCTACGACGTGAGGGCGCGCCGAATGTTCGGAGGGATGGGGGTCTATACAGGCGAGAAAATGTTCGCCTTCCTCATCGGCGAAGAAATTGGGCTCAAGCTCTCTCCCGACGACATCCAGGAAGCGATGGCGCTCCCAGGGGCCGGGCCGATGAAGCCCGACAAAGACGCCGAGCCGATGCGCGAGTACGTCAAGATGCCGCGCGAAGTGCTCGATAACCTGGACGCCTTCATGCACTGGGTCGAGCGAAGCGCCGCCTACGTCAGGCGGAAGGCTGGCAACGCCGCTTAGCCTCTCTTTCGGAAACGCCCGGCCACCTCGCCAAGGCAGATCTTCCGGCTCCCCTCGCCTTTTGCTCCGGCAAAGGGAGAGGGGGTCCGGAGGTCTCTTGTGGGCCC
>JAUJNV010000064.1 GCA_030447945.1 Fimbriimonas sp.
CAGGTCGAGGGAAGCATGCGGGTGCAAACGAAACTCGACTTGCGGGGGGAAGGGCCAAGCCTGAACGAACCGAAGACGCTGGACATCAAAGTCCCCGAGGGCCGTGTCCCCACCGCGGCCGAGATCAAGGCGATGGAGAAGGCCATGAGGGACACCATGGCGAGTATCGGCAAGACGGCGTCTTGGCTTCACAACATCAAGGGCAACCCGGACAAGCTGCCGACGACATCCGAGGCTTACGCCATGTTTCCGGAGGCGGATCTCCAGTTCCGCTACGACCACAAGTCGGAGGAGACGCATTACGGCGAGGGCGGAGTCGAGATGAGGAGCGCGTACGACGACCATCGCCAAGGTTCCGGCGTGGGCCGAATCGGGAACTTCCCAGTCCTCGAGATCAACGTAGGCACGGGGCGCTTCACCGCTAAGGTCCCCTACAAGCACATCGGGGACAACGAGGACAAGGTGAAATGGAACAACCGCCAGCAGCATTGGCAGGCAGGGCGGAAAACTCTCGACCATAAGATGGAAGGGAGCCGTCCTCTGGACGTGCCGCTGGAGGACGTGCAGGACCTCCAGCAGGGCAAGAGGGGGGGCGAGATCCTCTTCGGGGGCGTTCTCCCCGCCGACGGAGTGCTGAAAGGATCGCAGACCTATAAAGCGCGCGCCGCCGCCAACGATTTCAACATCCCCGTCACGGTGACGCTGACGTATCAGTTCAGTCCGTTCCCCCCCGAGGAGATCGAGCTGCTCATCTTGCCTCCGAAGGGATATTCGGACTGGAGGCCGGCGGGTGGGAAGGACGAAAAGACGGCGGCCGATGAACGGCTGCGCGTAGAGGTGAAGGTCCAGAAGAAGGGCGGCGGAGCTCCCAAGCGGAAGGTCGTCGCGATCCACTACCGTCTCGTCGGCACATCCAAGGAGAAGGGAGTGTGCATGAACTGGCCGCCCAAGGGCCAGGCGAAGGGCAGCTTCGACTACGCCTTCGAAGAAGAGCGGAACCCGGATTTCGACATCGGCGACGACGGTCAGACGGCCCGGCACCAGGGGGACAACCTCCTGCAAGACCGGGTCGAGGTGTCTTCTTTCGACTATGGCGGTTGGTGCGATCTCCAGGTCGAGGGGGAACTGGACAACGGACAGCGGATCGAAGGGCGCGTCGACGGCAAGCGGAACCTGTACCGCCTGCCGATTCCGGAGCGGGATTCTGGCTCACACATCGCCATTTCCTTCTTGAAGAAACACGGCGCACTCTCTCAGGAAGACGACTCGGACGATGAGGACAAGCCGGCCGGCGACGGCTTCAACGGCGACGGACTGACCCTTTACGAGGAATACCGAGGGTTCGTCGCGGGCGAGCGAGCGGTGATCACCGCGGACGGGACCAGCGCAGGCGTCTCCCAAGATTGGACCGCGGGAAATCCCCAAAAGAAGGACCTGTTCGTGCTGAACGGGGTGCCCGATAACCCCTTCTCCTGGCGGGGAATCGAAGTCTATCGAGCGGCTACCGGCCTCGATGTCCACCCGCGCCTGCAGCCGCATCAAGTGGGGGACGACCGAGTCATCAACTTCAACCGGACGGCAGGCGCCCACTTGGCCGACCAGCACGCGATGGAGATCAAGTCGGGTGCGACCTCCGACGGCGCGGCGTATGTGGACACCTGCGGTCCCCCGGGCGTCGCCGGACCGGTCCATATGCCGATCGGTTGGGAGCTCTATCGACCTCGAAGCGGCGAACGGCTGATCCCCTCGTTCGAGCGAACGCTTGCGCACGAGATGCTGCACGCGTCGAATGTCAACCACCACGGCGACTCCGACTTCAAGGCTCAGTGGATTCTCGTCGACATCCCGACTCCCCACGTCGTCGAAAACCGAAAGCGCCTTTTCTACGACTCGTCTGCCGGGGGATACCGCACCGAAGAGGTCACGGGCACGGTGGTAAACGTTCTCCGAGAGGATGGCTCTCCCGTGCCCTTAAAAGATATCTTCCCCGGGAACTCGAAGGTGCGCACGGCTATCGTGTCCCTTCCCCAGGGACAGCACAGCGGAGCGGAAGACTGCCTCATGAGGTACTGGGTGTCAACCGCCTATATGACCAGTGAAAGCTCTCGCGACCGCTACCTCACCGGAGATGAGGTTCGGGGAGACACGATCTGCGGCACCTTGGCCGGAACCGGAGTGAATTCGGCCGGGAGGAGCCCCCGCTCCCGCCACGGCGACGCGTCAGGCCCCAACGCCCGCTACGGTATCGCCAAGCAACGCGGCGGTTGCCGGCACTTGTTTAGGATCAACGACCGAGGAGGCGCCGCCCCCAGATGAGAATGGTTCTCTGTCTGTGCGCGCTCGCCTTCGCGAGCTTCGGCATCGCCCAAGATGCGATAGCCCTGGCGGTGAATGCCCCCGCGCAATCCACGGCGGCACCGGGATGGCCTCTGGTGATAACCGCGGTGCCACCCAATCCGTCGGCCACCGCTGCCTTGCGGTCGGCGACGGTCAAGGTCTTCGATGCGACGGGAAAGACGATCCCGCTGGCGCTGTCGAAAGTCGGCGAGGGTGATTCGCTCGCCGCCTGGGTCGCCTCGGCTGAGGCTACTCGCGGCTTGAAGAGCGGCAGCCATCACGTGGTGCTCACTCTGGCGGCGGGCAAAACCGTGGTGAAGCGCTTCAGCGTGGTGAAGGACGCCGGAACGGCGAAGGCGGCCAAGCTGGAGAACGCTGATCCTGATCAGAAGCGATCGTACGCGACAACCTGGCGGGTGCCGTCGCCGTGATCGACTCGCGGATATCGACCGCCGGAATCGATGTGGATCTCTTGATAGCGAAGGGGGATGTTCTTATGATGATGGAGAGCTTTCAAGCCGCCGCCACGGCGCTACGACGCGGCGATAGACCGGAGAAGCGCTCGCCGGGTGCTCGGATTCCGCTCGCCCTGCTGGAGCGTCACGGTCAGGCCATGCGAAAGGCGGCGGGGGCGGCGCGCAGTGAAAAGCCTGCTCTTCTTGCTCCTGATGGTTCAAGGGCAGCTCACGTCCCCCTTGACGGGCATTGCGTTGCCCGCCGGCGCGCCGCCGGGCCGGTAAAGGATGCGCAGCTTCGGGAGGAGATCCGCAAGCAGGTGTCGGAGGCCGCCAAGGCCAGCGGCATGGGCTTCAGCTCGTTCGAGTCCTATGCGTGGAGCCACGGGCCGGGCGCGGCGGCCACCAAGGTGCGGAAAGCGATCGGCGACGAGCTCCGCAAGCTCGGCACGTTCCGCGAAGTCGGCGCCGAGGGAAGCGCCGAGGGGGCGCCACCCTTTTCGTAGTCGCCGGAGGAGGAGCGGGGAGAACCTGCTCGGGCTCTATCTTCAGCAGAAAAGTCGCCTGGTACTCGCGTGGTGCCGGGTGACGCCGCCAGGCGAGAAGAAGCCGGAGGAAGGCCGGCCGTACCATGGGGATCGAGGGCCTTTACATGGGCATCAAGCAGGTGCCGAAGCTGTTCTCGCCAGGATCCTTTTCCATTTACCGAGACTGGATCGTTTTCTTGCCCGACGGCAAGATGTTTTGGGCTTGCCGTCCCGGGGGCTGGCGAGCTTCGACATCGCCACCGCCATGGCGAAGGATGCCGGTAATTGCGGAACCTACACGGTCAAAGGCGACCGCGTGACGGTGTCCTACGGGCCCACGAAGATAGGCTACTCGTTCACCAAGACGGAGCTCGGCCTGAAGCTGGCCCAGCCGTCGAGAAGCCGCAGGGTGCCACCGGCGGACGGCACGAAGCTATCTGGCACGTACCGGATCGTTCCGGAGTACGAGGGTCTCGTTTGAGCCCAGCGGCCGCTTCGCCGACCACGGCGCCTTCCGGTACCTGGGCGAGATGAGCCGGGAAGACCGCACCTCCTTCAAAGACGACGCGGTGCCCGGGCGCGGCGCCTACAAGATCTTCCAGCACACTCTGGAGCTACGCTACGACGACGGACGCGTCAAACGCTTCGCCTTCGTGGCGTTTCCCGAGGATTTGGCGAAGCAACCGGTACCCACCTTCTCCCTCATCGATATGCGCTACGCGTCAGTGAGATGGAGGCGGACAAGGCAAAGCGTCGGCGCGTCCCAGCGGGCGAGGCAAGCGTGCGCAAGGCCCATCTGGCCGAGGCGGTAAAGAGTCGATGCCGGACCAAGGCGGCTAGCGTCTTTGGGTAGAGTAATCCACGCCCAGCAGGTTGACCTTTGGCTGGATCGCCGCGTTGGGCTCGATGACCTCGGCGGATCGTCGTCCTCGCCCGCCGGCAGGTTGAACGTGCCCAGCGACACCTCTTTCCACGCGAGATCCGGCTGGTAGAAGTCGATCTCCTTACCCAGCCCGTCGCCCACCGACACGCGGAAGCGGCCGTAGTCCCGGTTGTGGCCGAAGTTGCCGACGATCTCGTACCTTCCGGCGCGGGGACCCTGATCCGCGTGGTCGCGACGGCGCCGATGCTCGGCTCCCGCCACCAGAACTGCTGCAGTCGGAGAGCTGCATGAAGCCGCCCTGCTTCTGGAAGAACCCGCCGGTCACCGTCCACGCGAGATCCTCGCCCTCGATTGCCCCGCGCACTACGTTCGGCGGCTTGATCTCGCGCACGAGGAGCTGCGCCGCTCGTCAGGCGGCTCGGAAGCGTCCCACCGGGAGGGCGTACCAGAGGGCGGTCGTCGCGAAGGTCGTGACCGACGGCCTCCAGTGCCACGCCTCCATGTCGAACCGGATGGACCGGCGGAACGGGATCGGGTCCAGCACGTGGAATCGCAGGTTGTTCGTCTGGCCGAAGTTGCCGAAGTTGGCCGTCGGTGGCTGGGCGTGGTACGGGCGCTCGAACGGAGTGGGGTCGCTCCAGGCGTAGCCGTAGTAGTCCTCGGTGCCCGTGCCGAAGAGGCTCGGGAACGTCTCGCCGTCGACGTACGCCTTCTCGTCCCCCTCGCCCCACCACTCGGGCACCAGGTTCGTCACCTGGAGGTGCGCGGCCACGAACTTCCCTTCCCCCTTCGCGTCGAGGAACGGTGAAGTCGTACCAGGGCTCCGTCGGCTTCGTCTGCGCTCCACCGCGCGTGGAAGTGATAGGTGCCCGCGTCGAAGGGAACGCTCACCGTCCTCGCTGATCTCTCGGGGAACGGGGATCGGGTTCTCGTTCACCACCCAGATGCGCGCCTCGCTTCGGTAGGGCATGACCCACCGGGAGATCATCGCACCGTCCGCCCGGACCTCGAGCGGCAGGCTCTTGTAAGGCGTGAGGCCCGGCGAGGAGCCGAAGAAGTCGCCCAGCGGGACGTCCACCGTCGTCGCGCCGTCGAAGCCCATGCGCAGCCGAAGCCGCCGGAGCACGTTATGCAGCCGCGACGGATGGGTCCAAGGCTTCTTCGGATCGTCCTTCGCCCCGTGGATCGCCCGGAACTCCCGCACCTCCGCCCCGCCCGCGGACGTCGTCCGGAGCTGCGTGATCGCACCGGGCGGTAAAGGCCTGGGTGTGCCGCGAACGACGGTGCCCGGCGCGGCGGGGGAAGACCCCAGCGCCTGCGCCGCCTCGCGAATCGCCGCCGCGGACTTCTGGATCGACTCGGCGGTGAAGGACTGCACTCGCGTGCCCGCCTCGTAGGTCCGGTGCCCGATCACGTAGTACAGGCCCGGCAGGAGGGGCCGGCCGCCGTTGTCCCAGGTGACCTTCAGGCTCCGCGAGTACGGCAGCGGGAAGTAGAGGTTCTTGCCCTGGGCGGCGACGTACGCGAACGGCTCCGGGAAAAGCGGGTGCTTGCCCGACAGGAGCTCGTTCATATCCGCCTCCAGCCGTGGCTTCTCCTCGCCGTCGAAGTAGAACCGGATCGTGCCCGTGGGGTTCGCCGACCAGACGCGCACGACCGCGCCGGGCCCCTTCAGGTCCGCCATGACCTCCTCGCGGCGGCCTTCCCGCTCCTCGGTTCGGAGAAACTTGCCGAAGTCGGCGTTGGCGAACGGCTCCTTCCACTCGTCGCTCGCGCGGTCGTAGGAGCTTGCCTGACGGTAGTCGTACCAAGGGCTCGAGCGTCGGGCCAAGGCCCGGAGATCGGTCATCTCCCGGACGAGCGCCTCCATCGACACCGTCGGGGCTTGGGCGTTCAGCGCAAGGGCAAGGATGAGCGTCATGTCTACGAATTAGTTTAGCGGAGACAATCCGGACATGGCCGCTCCCTCGGCGCTGACCCGCGCGAAGCCAGACATGACGGGGAGCGGGAAGGGATATCCTCGACAAGAAGAGAGTTTCTATGGTCCACAAGTTGCTCCTCGCTCTCGCCATGGCACCCCATGTCGAACTCGTCCCCGGCAGCGTGCAGAAGGTCTCGCAGGTCACGGGCGAAACGGACCGGCAGCGCCGAACGCCGACGGACAACCCCACCGAGAGTCGCTTCGGTCTCTTGGGGACCCACCTCGGCACCTCCTTCGAGCACGACGGACGGCTCGTCTTCCCCTTCGGCGACACCCATCCGAACGGCCCCAACACGCCCGACCGTCCCTACGACGGTGACGCCGTCGCCTTCAGCAACGACCGCAATCCCAACGATGGCCTGTCGCTGGACTTCGTGACCGCGGCCGACGGGAAGTACCTCGCGGTCTCCGTGCCCGGGGTCTCTCTCAAGGGATTCGAGGTTTCGAACGGCGGGTTCAGCCACAACGGGCACATGTACGGCTTCTTCACCACCGACGCCCAGAACGGCCCGTTCGGCAAGATCATGGGCCGGTCCGTGCTGCTCCGGAGCAAGGACGGGAGGCGCTGGGAGCTGGTCACCACGATCTCCACCGACAAGTTCATCAACGTCTCGCCCGCCATCGTCGACGCGGCGGAGACGCCGGGGCTGCCGGTGCAGAAGGGCAAGGTCCTCCTCATGTGGGCGGCGGGCCGGGAGTACCGCCGGAGCAGCCCGTCCCTCGCCTTCGTCCCGCTGGAAGGGGTCGAAGACCGAACGACGATCCGCTACTGGACAGGGGAAGGCCGCTGGAGCGGGCACGAGGCCGACGCGAGGCCGCTCTTCCACCACCCGATGATCGGGGAGCTGTCCGTCGCCTGGTGCGCCCCGCTCGCCCGTTGGCTGATGCTGTACAACATCGAGCAGCCGCGCGGCGTCGTGATGCGCACCGCGGAGAAGCCGTGGGGCCCTTGGTCCGACGCATCCGTCCTCTTCGACCCCGCCCGCGACGGCTACGGGAAGTTCATCCACCAAATCGGCCAGAACGGCGCGCTTTCCGATCCCGGCCGCGAGGCCGTCACCGGCGACGGATACGGGCCGTACATGATCCCGCGCTTCTTCAAGAGCCAGGGCAGCGACACGACGATCTACTTCCTGCTCTCGACGTGGAACCCCTACAACGTCGTCCTGATCCGCGCCACCCTCCGATCCCCGTAGGTGCGACACTCTGTCCATGGGGGTGCGACATTCCTGTCGCGCAGTCCGTCGCAGGCGGACCCATAGGCCTATGCGAGACCTTCCCTAACGAGGGCCCGAGGAACACTGTCCGCCCGATGCCGCGTACCACTACCCAGAGATCAGGCTCCGCCCATCACCCCTTAACTCTTCTCCCTCACGGCATCAGTAAGTCTGCTCCCAACTGCCGCCGCACCTGGCAGAACTCTCCTTCCCATCACGCTCTTGACAGTCCCTACGTCCTCCATGACGCATGGAAGCTGCGAACGTGTAGATGTGCCCCCAGTCATTGCCTCGCGACGCGCACCAGCCTCTCAGTCGCGTGAGAGCGCGGAGCCCCGGAAGAGCCGCACGCTGCCGCCCGAAGCACCTCTTGAAGGAACTCCCCTCTGCGGCTTGCCGTGACAGGGATGTCGCCCGAAGGTGGGCCACCGCCTTCATGGCCGCCGGCTCATCGGTCGTGCCCTCAAGTTCGCCAGGAAATCTTCGCCCGGTGCCGACGCCGGCGTGCGGTATCGCGAGGCGAAGAGCATCGTTGTGGCCTCGATGCCGCGATGCGCCGCCGTCGGCGCCGCAGCTCGCGCAGAGTCAGGCTGGCAGTACTGGATCGCGACCCTCAGCGGCTCCTCGGGGCGGGGCCCTGACGAGCAGCCGAGCACCATCAGCACACCGAGGGGGCGAGCGTCTTCACACAGACGAATCTACCGTTTGGGCAGGATAGAAAAAAGTGCGCAGGAACCTCAAGTATCGCTGTCGAACAAAGAGCGAGGAGACATATCCGCCTATGACAACCGAAGAAACCAGGAGCCGCGTGGAGGAGATCCCACGCGCTTCGTCGACAAACCAGCTGGTAATGTGGGAGCCACGTTACGATCTTTGCGCTCGTGCTGTGGCGTTTTTTAGCCTAAACAACTCAGTGCAGGCTCTCGCGCAGGAAGGGCCGCAGCAGGAGATATTCGTGACTCACCTCCAGAAGAAGATGGAGGAGGACGTGATGCCTATGATCGAGGAGACCGCCGGGCAGACCTGACCCGGAGATCCGCCCCGACGTGGCGCGGGATTCCTGAAGCTCAACGACCGCGTGCCCGAGATCACTGAGGCGTCCATGCGGAGAGTGCTGAACTCCTTCAGACCAGCCTGCCGGCGGGGGAGAAGGTTCTTCAGAGACCTTCGGCAACGCGATCAGGCGCGCGAGTCCAAGATCCGCGAGATGTTCCCGAGGCGACGGACGAGCAGGTGACCAAGGTTTTGGCCAATCTGCAGGAGAAGGGAGCGCAGCGGGCGGCGGACGCGAGCGACAAGCTCTTCGGCCCCCACATTAAGGCGATGCAGGGCATCGTCAAGCATTCTTGACGACGATCCAGTACGCGGAGAAACCCAATGTGCAGGGCGAGCACGCGAGCTGGGAGATGGCGCTGATCGTCCTCGACCTGGTCCGCGAGGACCTCAAGTCGTTGCAGCCCAAATCGGTGGCGCCCGCCAAGGGCCCGAAGAAGGACGCGAAGGGCAAGGCCCTGCGCGCGGACCTGCGCAAGAGTCTGGAGGAGGTGCGAGGATGACGCCGGAAGAACCACCCATCGAAGCCATTGAACCCATCGAGCCCAACGAACCAACCGAACCCGTGGCAAGCGATCCTGCCGAGGCGTACGTGGCGGAGGAGCTGCAATCGGCGCGGAGCTCGCTCGCGCGCACCCGCATCGTTCCTCGGCCGCCGTCCTCCTCATCGGGGCGTACCTCGTGTACGTCACGCTGCACTTCAAGCAGAACCTCCAGCCCCAGGCGGCGGCGGAAGCCACGAACACGATCCTCGTTCAGCGGATGCAGGAGGGCGCACCGCGTCTCGCCTCGTACCTCAAGGAGAAAGTGCCAGAGTACATCCGCGAGGTGTGCCGGACTACGCGATCCGCCAGTTGCCTATCGCACGCGCGCGCAAGTAGAAGATCGGCTGGAACAGGAGCTGAAGACCTACGCGCGTCAGTCGAACGACCAGCTCATGAAGGACATGGACGCGTTCCTCGTGGCGAGCAAGGACGACATCAACACCCTGATCAAGGAGGGAGACAACCCCGCCATCGCGGAGGAGCTTGGCAAGGAGCTGGAGAAGCAGTTCTTGGCTTACCTTCAGGGCAACTCCATCGGCGGCGAGTCGATCAAGCAGAAGATCGACAATTCGCTGCAGGCCCTCATGCACGTGTGGAACAAGACCGCGAAGCTCGCCGCGAACAAGGGCCTCAATCCCACGGAGAAAAAGGCACGGCGGGCCATCGCGATCATGATGACGACGATCGACCGCGCGAGCGCGGGCAACGACCCGAACATCAAGCTCCCCGGTGAGCGTGGGACAAAACCTGAAGGTCCAGCCGTAAAGGGGGGACAGGGGACAGGGGACAGGGATGGGCTGGGCTCTCAACCCTCAACCTCAACCCCTCCCTCTAACCTTCCGCCGTCTCCCGGCCGTAGGAAGTGACGTATGCGACTCTGCCGCTTTGCCTGTCTCTGGACCCTCGGCTCGATCGTCCCCGTAGCCGGGGCGCAGACGGCGACGTTTACGCCGCTGGGGCACCTGGGCGGGAGCGTCAGCGAGGCGTACGCCGTGAGCGGGAACGGCCGGGTCGTGGTCGAGATACGCGACCGTCGCGGACGGGGAGCGCGGTTTTATCTGGGACGCGGCCGGCGGGATGCGCAATCTCGGAGATCTCCCCGGCGGGGCCGTGCGCAGCGTCGCGAACGATGTGAACGCCGACGGCACCTACGTGGTGGGCCGGGGCGCCACCAGCTTCGGCTTCGAAGCCTTTTCCTGGCCCTTGCCGGCGGCATGGTGGGTATGGGCGACCTGCCGATGGGAACGGCGGCCAGCGAGGCCCTTGCCGTTGACCACAACGCGATCAACGAGGCGGTGGGATACGGCCACAGCGCGAACGGCACCGAAGCCCTCCCACTGGCGCAAGGTCCAGGCCGGGTGGCAGATCCGCGCCTTCGGCGATCTGCCGGGCGGCATCGCCTTTAGCGTCGCGCGCGGATTCGCGCGCCGAGGCGTCAACGGCAGCTTCGTCGCGGTCGGGCAGTCGAACTCGACGAACGGCTACGAGGCGTTTCTCTACTCGTTCAACGCAAACGCCTCCGCCGGCACCACCACGGGCCTCGGCGACCTTCCGGGCGGCACTTTCGCCAGCGAGGCGAACGCGCTCCACGACGACGGCGCCTCCCCTTGGATCGTCGGCTGGGGCACCTCCGCGAACGGCACCGAGGCGTTCCTCTGGACGCAGGCCGACGGCATGCAGCCCTGGGAGATCTCGTCGGCGGCGCATTCGACAGCAACGCCCTATCCGTCGACCGCACCTTCGCGGGCTCCGAAGTGGTCGTGGGCACCGCCACCTCCGACCTCGGCGAGCGCGCCCTTTATCTGGACGGCCGGGGCGGCATGCTCGACCTCCAGCAGGTCCTCGCCTCGCGCGGGCTGGACGGAGCGCTCAGGGGCTGGAAGCTCCAGGCCGCTTACGACGTGACCACGGAGATGGTGTCGGGACCGTCGTCGCCACCGTCGTGGGCTACGGCATCGACCCGGCGGGCAAGACGCAGGCGTTCCATGCGCGGCTCCCGCTGACCTCCGACCACAAGCCCCGCCTCCTCTGGCGGGAGCCGAACGGGGCGGGCGATGGTGTGGCGCGTCCGACGAGCCCCTCGGCGCGGCGGGCTCCCCCGCCTTCGGCCCCTACGCGGGCTGGACCGCGCGGTTCCTCGGTCTGGGCAGCGACAGCCGCCCGCGACTGATCTGGGAGCGTACCGACGGACGGATCTCCTTCTGGACGATGGACCGCAATGCGGCGACCTTCGCCTCGCCCACGGACTTCGGCCCCTACGCCGACTGGCGGGTGGGGGACATGGCCGTGGGCAGCGACAACCGCCCGCGCGTGCTCTGGCGGCACACGAACGGCGGCGTTTCCCTCTGGACCCTGAACACGGAGGGGACGGGGCTCGAGCGGGTGGAGGACTACGGCCCGTTCGCCGGCTGGAGCGCCCAGTCGCTCGCCGTCGGGCCGGACGGCCAGCCGCGCCTCCTGTGGCGCAACACGAGCGGGCGCATTTCCCTCTGGACCTTCCGCACGACGGGCGGCTTCGACATCCAGGACTACGGCCCTTACGCGAACTGGTCGGCGGAGGACATCGCGGTGGGCCTCGACGGCAAGCTTCGCGTGATGTGGAAGCACACGCAGGGGCAGGTTTCCCTCTGGACCATCGAGGCTCCGGGCGGGCTCGCCGTCCGCGACTACGGCCCCTTCGGCGGCTGGACGGCGACGGCGATCGGCGGCGGCGGCGACAACCGGATCCGCCTGCTGTGGAACTACGGCGCCTCCCCCGCCGCCTCGCTCTGGCGGATCGGCGAGACGGGCGCCTTCACCGAGACGACGTACTACCCTCAGCCCAACCTTGCTTGGACCGCGGCCGGTCTGGGCGTGCCGTGGCCGTAGGGGGGCACCGGTCATCGACGAATAGCTCGTCTTGGCCTGCTTTTCCGGTTATCCACAGCATCCGAGTTCCGATTCGGGCCTGCGGCGTCGATCCGCGCCGTGGTGGCTAGGCAGAAGCGATGCCGCCCCAGCAAATTACGCAGGTACGTCCTTCCGGTTCGATACCAACAATCTCACCTGGGTGGGCGAATCCTACCTTTTAGGGAGTGTAAGACACATGGGGACCAGGACGAGGCTAGGGGATGTTTTAATCGCCCTTAAGCTAATTACGAGCGAGCAGCTGGACACGGCGTTGGAGGTTCAGCGGGAGGACACCCGCTCGCTGGGCGACATCCTCGTCTCGCTGGGCTTCCTGACCGAAGACCTTATGCTCTACGGGCTCGCTACGCAGATGGACGTCCGCCCCTGGCGCGTCGAAGAGGTGCCCCCGACGTTCGACGCGGTCCAGACGGTGCCCCGGCACGTGTGCCGCGCCCGCCAGGTGCTGCCCGTCGCGTTGCACGGCGAGCGGCTCGTCCTCGCCATGGCGAACCCGCTCGACTTCGACGCTCTCGACCTCGTGCGCAACCTCACCGGACTCCAAGTCGAGCCCGTGCTGGCCGACGCCGGCCGCCTGCTGACGGCAATCGACCACGCGCACGATTCGCAGTCCCAGAGCGCCGCGCTCGACACGCTGGTGCAGCGGGTCATCGAGCACCTGCACGCGAAAGCCGAGACCCCGGCGGTGCCGGAGGATACGCGGCTCGTGGTCCGACTCGTGAACCAGATCCTCAGCGACGCAGTCGTGATGGGCGCGAGCGACGTGCACATCGAGCCGCGCCCGGACCGCGTCGAACTCCGCTACCGCGTCGCGGGCCAGCTCCGCAAGGTGCGCGAGCTTCCGCTGGGCTTCCTCCCGCTGCTGGGCTCCCGTCTGGAGGAGATGCTGCACCTAGACGAACAGAAGGGGCACCTGCCTCGGGAGGGACGCGTCTCCGTCGCCATCGGCGGACGCGACGTCGACCTCCGGGCGTCCGTGCTCCCGAGCGTCCACGGCGGACGCTTCGTGCTGCGCATCCACGACAAGTCGCGCGGCGTAAAGCGCCTGAACGAGCTCGGATTCGAGCGCGACGATCTCACGCTCTTCCGCTCGCTCGTTACGAAGCCGCACGGCCTGTTCCTCGTCGCCGGCCCGGCCGGATCGGGCAAGACGACGACGCTCTACGCCGCGCTTCAGGAGCTGAAGCCGGTGGCGAACAACGTCATGACCTGCGAGGACCCCGTCGAGCACGAGATCCCCGGAGTGAGCCAGTCGCAAGTGGACGAGAAGCAGGGTTTCGGCTTCCCGCAGCAGCTCCGCGCGATCCTGCGCCAAGACCCTGACGTGATCATGGTCGGCGACATGCCCGACGCCGAGACTTCGGAAACCGCCGTCCGGGCGGCGCTCGCCGGGCACACGGTTCTGGCCGCCCTTCGGTGCAACGACGCGCCGAGCGCGATCCCCTACCTACTGGATATGGGCATCGACCCTTCGCTGCTGGGCACCTCCCTTATCGGCGTGATGAGCCAGCGCCTCCTGCGCGTACTCTGCCCGCACTGCCAGCAGGCGGCCCCGCCCTCCGCCGCCGACCTCGACCTCGTCGCCGCCCACGGCGAGCCGTGCCCCCAGGAGATCTGGGAGCCTGGCGGCTGCCCCGCTTGTGAAGGCACCGGCTACCAGGGCCGCGTCGCGGTACACGAGATCATGCCCGTCACCCCGGCGGTCGCGCGGCTAATCGCCACCCGCGAGCCCGTGGAGACGATCCGCGAGGTGGCCGCCGAGTTCGGCTACCGCCCCCTGCAGCTCTCCGCGCTGGAGATGGTCCTCCTCGGCCGCACCAGCCTGGAGAGCCCGCCGTACCGTCTTCCTCGACGCAGCCAGCACGGCGTTACGAAGAGCCTCGAGCTGTCCCTGCAAGCGGCCTAGAGACTGCCCCTCCTCCCAGTAGGTGCGACATTCTGTCGCGCATCGGGCAAAGCCCGATCCTCCGGTAGGGTCCGCCTAAGGCGATTGCGCGACAGAATGTCGCACCTACGGGGGCGTGGCGGAATGGAGGGCCGGGGTTGGACCCTGCGGAAGGACCGATTAGCGCGCGTCGCGCACTTGGTCCATCGTCTGGCGGAGCTGGATGCGGTAGTCGCGGACCAGCGTGACCTCGTCGTCCGTCGGGCGCGCGCGGGTGAAGCTGGGACGAAGGGGCCCATCAACTCGCGGACCCGGCCCGTGTCATCCAGGCCGAGCAGGTGGCCCAGCTCGTGCGCCACGACGGAAGCGACCTCGTTCTCGGTGAGGAGCCGCCTGTCCGTCTCCTCGCGTACGAGCAGCACCGCCCGCAAGCGGTATCCGTATCCCTTCCGGTCCCACCGCAGCTCCCGCTTCGCCTCGATCATGCCTTGCACGTCCTCCGTTACGTCGATCCGGGGAACGAAGCGCACGACTACGTCCGGCTCCTCGCGCGGGCGGGAGAGGGCGAACGGCGCCTCGGGCATCGCCTCGCGCCACGTCCGAACGCCCCGCTCCATTCCGCGCCGGAACGCCTCTCGGCTCCCTTTGGGCAGGCTGCCTTCGTCCACCCCCACGCGGGCGTTGTTCGTGAGGAGCAGACTGCTCAGCAGCGCCAATGCCCGCTCGGACCGTCCACGCTTGGAGTCGGCAAGGGCCTCGCGCACCCCTGCGTGGCCTCACGCGCGAGCCCCGCCTCGGCGGCGAGGGGGAGACGAGCGTGAGCGCCAAGGCGAGCAGCGCGAGGGGCCGAATCATTCTTCCCTCTACGGGCGGAGGTTTCGCCGTGTGACGGGCGCACACATAAACCGCAATAAGCACGCGCCGACCGGGAGCCCAGCGCGGTTGCGGTGTTGCGATATTACGGTGTTACGGTGTTACGGTATTGCAGAGCATCCAATACCGCAATACCCTAACACCGCAACACTGAGTCTCCCGGAGTCAGCCTGTAAGCCGGATTCTGTCTTTGTGCGGCGATTTATCTTCGCGGCCAACCCGGAGAGTCGGCGAGCAGCGTCATCCCCTCCCTATTTGGCCTTGCTTCCAGCGGGGTTTGCCCGGCCAGCCGGTTACCCAAGCTGCCGGTGAGCTCTTACCTCACCATTTCACCCTTACCCGGCGCTGGGCGTTGGGCGTTCGGCCTTAGGATGCTTTCCCAACGCCCAACGCCCAAGGCCCAACGCCCTCCCCAGCGGTTTGTTTCTGTGGCACTTTCCGTCGGGTCGCCCCGCCCCGGCTTGCGCCGGGCGCTGTGCTCTATGAAGTCCGGACTTTCCTCCCCGCCCAAGGGCGAGAGGCGCCGCCCGGCCAACTCCGGCTCCATTATAGAGGGTCCTGCGGGACCTGGGAACCCAAATCCTCCGCCGCCGCATAATAACAACGCGCATGCAAGCTCAAAACGAGGTGTCGCCGGGAGCCGCGGGGGCACTCGTGGCGCACCTGAGGCAGAACCCGGAGGACGCTTTGCGGGCTCCTGACGAGCTCGCCGGACGCTTCGGGCTGGACCCGGCCTTCGTGCGCAGCGTCCTCGAAGGGGTCCGTCCGCCCGAGCGGGAAGAGGAGGCCGGGAGGCCACCGGGCACATCCCTTGGCCCCCCTCGCCTCGATCTGGCACGGGACGGTGCGCCTCTTCGATCGGACGATCTCCCGCCCCACTCTCTTCGTGCTGGCGACCACGGTCGTGGCGATCGGTCTCGGCATGCTCGCGCTCCGCTTGGGAGGCAGCGGCTCGGCCACCATCGGCTCTCGCGGTCCCCGGACCGTTGGCTTCACCACGGAGGGCGCCGGCCTGCGCGCGGCGATCGTCGGGATCGTGGCGCTCCTTACGGCGAGCCTGCACATGATCGCCTACTACCGCCGGGCCATGAGCCGCCATGCGGTCGTCGGCGGCACCGTACTCGTCGCCCTCCTGAGCGCTGTTCTCGCCCTCATGGTGTGGCGCAATGAAAGGGGCCAGCCCTCAATGTGCGGCTCGCCGAGATAGGTCTGGTCACGCTGGGGATGTTCATCCTGGGCCTGATTTACGTGGGCGTCGGTTCGCTCGTCTCCATTCTCGGGGGCTGGGGTCCGAATGCGGTCGGAGGAGCGCGCGGAGGAGCGCATGACGCGCCAGGACCTTCTGGAGCGGTACTTCGAGTTGCAGGGCCGCCTCGAAGGCTATCCCCGCGCCGCGCCGCCGAGCCGCACCTGGGACGAGTGGCCGCCCGTCAAGGGCTCGCTCGGCGCCCCTTTCTGTCGTCGCTGCTGCTGGGCGCCGGGGTCTCGCTCGCGTCGGTGGTGCTAATGTCGCTGGCGGGATTCGATGCGGAGTCCTCCAGACTCCCCCCAGGACGGGGTACCGTCGGTGGCGCTCCTGTTCTTGGTGCTCGTGTCAGTGATCGTCGCGCTGCTGACCTTCATTTCCTACCTCGTCATGGGGTTCCTCGCCCGAAGCGTCCCCCGAGCGATCGGGTGCTCCCTCCTGCTCTCCCTGGGTTCCAGCCTCCCCCCTCTGCTCCCGATCGGCGAGTTCGGCCCGCGCTACTTCGTCCGCCAGGAAGTCTTGCTAGGGCTACTGGCGAACTCCGCGCTCTACGCGCTGATTTCCGCCATCGCCGGGATGGGCGCGACGATCCAGCGGCGGGCGGCGCGGACGAAAGCCTCGCGCGCAACGACCCGGCCAGCGTCGTCGCGGAGATGCTGCGCATCCAGTGGCGGCTCGCGGGTCAGACGAAGAACGTGTGCGTGATGGTCGTGGACGCGGCGCGCAGCGCGGAGATGAAGGCTCACGCAGACGCCCTCGCGATCGAGTACTCCTTCCGCGAGTATCAGGAGTGGATCGCCGGGATCAGCAAGTCGCTGCGCGGGCGCGTCCACTCCACCGCGGGCGACGGCGCGGTGGTCTCCTTTCCCAACGCCGCCGACGCCCTCCTCGCCGCACAGCGGCTCCAGACGGACGTCGACCGGTTCAACCGCGAGGTGAACCGCCTGCCCAGCCCCTTCCGCCTCCGCATCGGCCTGCACGCCGACGAGGTCGCAGGCGACCTGCGGAAGGTGGAGTTCGCAGAGGTTATCGACGTCGCCGCCCACGTGCAGGGCGCGTCCCCCGTCGGCGGCATCGCGGCGACGGAGGAGGCCATCGAGGGGCTTGCGAGATCGGAGTTCGTACCCTTGGCGAACGAGGTGGACGGCCACCGCGTCTACCTCGCCCTCAACCCCACCGAAGGATGAGGACCGCCCACCTCGTGGATCTTGGGCGGATGCCCTACGAGGCGTGCGCCGACCACCAGCAACGGCTGGCCGAGGCCGTAGCCGAGGGTGCGGCGCCCGACACGCTCCTCTTGGTGGAGCACCCGCCCGTCCTCACGCTCGGCGCGGCGTTCCGCCCGGAGAACCTCCTCCTAGACCGTGAGGAGTACGCGCGGCGAGAGATCGACGTGCTTCCGACCGGACGCGGCGGCGACGTGACCTACCACGGCCCCGGGCAGCTCGTGATGTACCCCGTCTTCGACGTCTCCCGGTTCGGCAAGGACCTCCACAAATGGCTCCGCGACTTGGAGGAGACCATGATCGTCACGCTCGCCTCCTTCGGCCTCGACGGCGAGCGGTTCCCGCCGAACACGGGCGCGTGGACGAAAGGCCGCAAGATCGCCGCGCTCGGCGTCAAGATCCGCCGCTGGGTCTCCTTTCACGGACTCGCCCTGAATTGCGACCTCGACCTCGCCCCCTTCGGGCTCATTGTTCCGTGCGGGATTCACGGGCACGGCGTGACTTCCCTCTCACAGGAGCTGGGGCGGCAGGTGACGGTGGAAGAGGCGAAGCCGAGCGTGGCGGAGGCGTTCGAGCGGGTATTCGATATTCGTTTCATCCCGATGTCCGAAGGCATCTAGCTGAGACCGCGCCCGTCCCGAGCGCGGTCCCAAGGACTACTGACGGCAACGTGTACTTTCCTCCCACCAGAGATTCGTCGTTAGGTGCAAACGGCGATAATAGGTTGGAATGAGTAGCCGCAACGTACTCCTGGTGGTTTGGGTGGGCTTGGGGGCGAGCAGTTGCGTGTCGGTGCGCGTAAGCCGACGAGAAACCGTGGAAGTGCGGCATCGGACCGTTATCAGCCCCGGAACCGTCAATCGGTCCCCGGAGTTTACGGTGCGGTACCTCGTCCTGCTCGTCGAGGCCACGACCCGGGCGACGAGGCTCCAAGCCGGGCCGGCACGGCTTGACGCAATCTTCGAGCCGGACCTGCTCCCTTGGACGGGGCCGAGCGACGTCATGGGCCAGGTCGCCAAGCGGACACCCGGCTACCGCCTCACGCCGCTGATCTCCGTCAGCGTGCGGAGCCGGGACCAACGCGCGACGATTAATGCCCGCAACGGAAGAGCCCGCTTGGATGCAACGGTCCGCTCGACGATGATGGCCTATAAAGACGGAAGACTCTTAGACGGGCGCTTCTGGCACAAGGGAAGCTTTCGTTATACAGAGGGCCGCGCCACCCACCCGGTTGTGAAACGGTGGGGCGAGAAGTACCATCCTGCCGCCGAGTACCGGCTCGGCGAGACCCGATGCTGGTCTACGAAAGAGTTGCCCCACGGGCGAGGCCTCGCTGTATTGGCCTGTGTCGTCAAGGGGGTTTAAGCCCTTAGGGCGGAGGATGATGGAGTCGCCGGGTCGTCGAGGACCACCCGGCCTGCGCTCCCCTTCTTTAGGGGCCCTCGTCTAGGTGGGACGCACTCCTCCGAAGGCGGCAAAACCGGAGTTCACGTGCAGCACGTCGATCTTCTCGAAGCCCGTTCGGCGCATCAGATCGAGCTGGTACGACAGCGGCGGGGGAGTGTCCTCTTTGGCGATGTAATCGAACACGTGATCTCGGGAAGCCTCGTCGCGAAGGTGCGTCAGATAC
>JAUJNV010000065.1 GCA_030447945.1 Fimbriimonas sp.
AACACGTCTTCGAGGTCCGCCTGCTCCTCGCGCAAGCCGATCACGCGGTGGCCGCCGCGCACGAGCCCGGACAGGAGGTCGGCCTGCTGCTCGTAGTCCCCGGCGTAATCAAGGCGCACCTCGCCCCCCTCGGTCGCGTGCGCACCGGCGACGTGCGGCATCGCCTCCAGCTCCCGCGCCGCGCTCGGGGCGTCGCCGAGGACCTTGACGACGAGGACCCGCGTCGGGTGGATGCCGCGGACCACCTGATCCACCGGACCCGAGACGAGCAGCTCGCCGCGCTCGATGATCCCGACGGTGTTGCAAAACCTTTCGAGCTCGGGGAGGATGTGTGAGGAGACGATGACCATCTTGCCCATCCGCCCCAGCTCCGCGATCAGCTCCTTCAGCTCCGCGCGGGCGCGGGGGTCGAGGCCGGACGCGGGCTCGTCGAGGAGCAGCAGCGCGGGGTCGTGGACGAGGCACCGCGCGAGGCTCAGGCGCTGCTGCATGCCCCGGGAGAGGGACTGCACGAAGGCGTCCTTCTTCACCGTGAGATCCGTCAGCTCCAAGACGTTGTCGATGGTCTCCGGTCTCTGTCGCGTGGGGACGCTGTAAATCGCGCAGAAAAAGTCGAGGTACTCCCAGACCTTGACGTCGTCGTAGAGCCCGAAAAAGTCGGGCATGTACCCGATCATCCGCCGCACGGCCATCGGGTCCTTGCGCACGTCTGCCCCGTTGAGGATCGCGGTGCCGCTCGTGGGCTCCAGCAGCGTCGCGATCATCCGGATCGTGGTCGTCTTCCCCGCGCCGTTCGAGCCGATGAACCCAAAGATATCGCCCGGCTGAAGGCAGAACGAGATCCCTTTGACGGCCGTGAGACCGCTGTACTCTTTACGCAGATTGCGAACTTCAAGCATCTTTATGACCCTGGGGCAGGAAGCGAACTTCGTTTTCGGCAAAGTGCAGCGTGCGCTCCGCCCAGACCAAGAACCCGGCGGCGAACGCCAGGTAGAGGAGGATGTGAATCCCGCCGTAGAGCGAAGACGGAAAGAACATGAGTGACGAATTCCCGTCTTGGCCGGCAAACATCCGGGTCAGAACCCACATCGGATGGAGGAACAGCAGCATGTCCATCGCGCCACCGCCGCCGGTGCTGCTGACGAGAACCGACATGAGTCCCGGCGCGACCACGAGCCCTACGAAGAGTGCTCCGAGAGTGACGCCGAGGGCCATAAACCCTCGCTTCACCCGGGCGGACACGAAGATCGTGAACGCGCACACGAGCACCGCAAAGCTCAGCGAGACGCCCTGCGCGAGCAGGAGGTCCCAGTAGTTGACTCCGTCGTACGGGCTGTCGTAGGTGACCGCCGCGATGAGCAGGGGCACCGCGAACAGGGCCGCGCCGACCCCCAGCGCGGCCAGCGCGCCAAAGAATTTGCCGACCACGATCTGCGCCTTCGTGATCGGTGCGACGAGCAACAGGTCCCAAGTGCGCTTTTCTCGCTCGCCCGCGATCGAGCTGTGCAGCAGGTTCGGGGCGATGAGCACGAAGAGGCCGGTCTGGAGGAACAGCAGGGGCATCGGAGGCATATCGCCGCGCATATTCAGCACGAGCATGAGCAGACCTGCGTAGCAGACGGCGAGCAGGGCGATCACCGTCGCGTTAAGCGCTTTGCCGCCGCCCATGGAGAGGAAGCGGCGTCGGAACCTCTCCATCTCGATGAGCATCGGGTTCTCCGTGACGAGGGTGCGCCAGAGAGAGGACCTCGGCGCCGGACGTTCGGCGTGGGGCGTCATCGGGAGACTCCTTCATCGTCGAAGACGGCCACCAGGACGCGGCGGCGGCTGGCGACTTCCTGTCCGATCCTCGGGCCGGGCCGGAAGCCTTCGAGTGAGCCCATCACGGCGACGCTACCGGGCGAGTTCGGCAAGGGGGCGGGCGCGTACTCATCGTACCGCTGCACGGCGCCCGGTGGAAGCTGCTTGGCCAGAGCCTGTACGCTCGCCCGCTCGCCCGGCCGGAGGTCTTTGATCGGCGTACGCCGGGAGCCCACGTACACGCCGGCCTCGCGCAGGACGTGGGGGCTGGAGTTCGTCACCGTGACCCGCACCTCGTCCCCCTTCCTCTCCCCCACATCGACGCGGAACCAGTTCCCGGCGGCCACCTTCTGCCGGAAGTACAGTTGCCGGAAGGCGAGGCTGCTCGCGCGCATGGCCGGCGCCTCGATCTCTCCGGTGTCGATCGGGTCGAGCTGCGCCGTGTCCTGGTTCCGCCGCGAGAAACCGCCGTTGTAGAAGTCGTCGGCGTTCGCGAGGCCGAGGCTGTCCACATCCTCCAAACGAAGGTCGTAGCGCCCGCCCCGGGGGAAGAACATTTGCGTCCGGCCGACGAAGATCCCCTCGTCGATTCCCTCGTGCACCATGAGCACGCCGCGCGTGGCCGTGGACAGTTTGGCCGAGTAGAGGCCGCTCGCCGAGGCGAAGAGGATGCCCGCGAAACCCAGACTGATAATGGGCGCGGTGAGCCAGGCTAGCTCGCCCCGCCGCAACTTGCGCAGCACGAGGAAGTTCAGCGGCACCACCACGATGAAGTAGCTCGCGAGCACGAGAAACACCTTGCTTGCCGGGGGCAGCGTCGTGTTAAAGGGGTCGTCCGGCTGGCGATAGGGAATTGCCGGAGAGCCGCCGACGGGGGGAGGGGGAGGCATGGATCCGCCGTGGGAAACCGTCGATGCGTCCTGCTCCTGCGAGATCGAGTTCAAGTACGCCTGCCCCTTCATCTTCCCGGAGCCGGCCGGCACCAGGAAAGCCTTGCGCCGCCCGGCCCAGGTGCTCAGGGGCGGCTCGAACGGGTTGTAGGCGAGCAGCACTGCTCTTCCCAGGCCGAACGGACGCTCGATCGTGAGCGCCACCCCCTGCTCCTTCCTCGCCGTCGCGCCCGGAGCCGGTGTTCCCGTCGTCACCGACAGCGTCTCCCGAAGGGGCACGCGAGCCATCTTGCTCAGCCGGGCCGAACCCAGGAGCGTGCGGACGCGCAGGTTTCGCGCGGGGAAGAGCGGAGCCCAGCGCGGATCGGCCAGCACGGGCGAGGATGCGCCGCCCACGAAGACCACCGTTCCTCCGGTCAGGGTGTAAAGCGTCAGCGCACGCACGGCTTCGGCGGACATCCTTTCGGCGCCCGCGCCGAGGACGACGGCGTGGATGCCCTCGTATCCCACGGGACGCGGCGGGGCGAGCTCGGGCTTGACGTAGGCGTCGGAGACGCTCGGCCCGGAGCGGCCGGCGCTCTGCTCCTTCGAGCGGAGGAACGCCATCTCGCCGGGGCTGTCGCCGATAAGCAGCATCGACTCCCCACCGCCGAACACGGCCGAGCCGTTCCTCCATGCCGGGAGCGTCGCGGTGCCCCGATTCGTAAGGAGCGACGCTTGGAGGCCGTTGTAGCCGAGGCGCGGATACGCGATGAACTGCTTACGCGCGCCGCGCGGCAGCTCCACCGGGTAGTCCATCCGGAAGTCCTCGGCGGACAGTCGTACCATCCCCCGGGCGTTCGGCCCGTCGTTCGACAGCTCGACGAGGACCGGCACCGTGCCCATGGCGGGCGGTCGTCCTTCAAACAGAGGACTTACCTGGATGCCTAACTCTTCTCGCTGCGCGTTCGCCGTCACGCCCAAGAGGGCCAAAAAGGCCGGGAACGCTCGCAGGGATACCTTCCTCATAACGGAAACCTTCGTTGGTTGACGGACGGATTCGACGAGGGGAAACGTTTGCCAGAGTAATGCGTGACGCGAAGATCATCCCCCTACTGGGGATCAAGTTCCTCTAGGGATAGGTCTTTTGGCATGGGGAACTCCCGTGTGGCTCTACGTCGGGCGCGGCGTGAAGCTCGTGCCGCACCCGCAGCTACGACTCGCATTCGGGTTGTCGAACTGGAAGCCCCCGCCGATGAGGTTTGTCGTATGCTCGAGCGTCGCCCCCCGGAGACACTCCGCCGACTTCGGGTCGCTGACGACCCGCACCCCCTCGACCTCCGTCTCCAAGTCGCCGGGAATGCCGCGCACGTCGATGCGCATCACGTACTCCAAGCCCGAGCAGCCGCCGCCCTTCACGCCCACGCGCAAAAGGCGTCGGGCCGCCCGTCCTTGCCGAGCAACCGCCGCACCTGCACTGGAGCGCGGTCGGTGAGGGTGACGGGGAAAGCGGAGGGGAGTCATGGGCGTTGGGCGTTGGGCGTTAGCGTTGGGCGACGGGCGTTGGGCGTTGGAGGCTCCTCCTTTACTACGCTCGTTAAGATCCCTCTTCCGCCCCCACGCCTTAACGCCCTCTCCCTCAATCTATCCCCAACATCACGAACTTCCTCGAGCATCATTTCGACGCCGAAGGGCGGGTCCCAGGTGAGCTCGACGGCCACCTTCCCGACTCCGGCACGGCCACGCACCGATCACTCGACCTCTTCGGGGAGGGTGCCCGCGACGGGGCAGGCGGGGGAGGTGAGGGTCATCATGATGTGGACGTTCTTGACGTCGTCTACCTGGATGTCGTAGATCAGCCCCAGGTCGTACACGTTGACGGGGATCTCGGGGTCGTAGACCGCGGATCGCCTCGACGATCTCACTCTCTGAAGAGGCTCTCCCAATGCTCGTAAGGGGCGCGGTCTGCGGCTCGGTTTTGAGCTTCGGTATCGATGGGCTTAGGCATGGCGGAGGTGGGGGTTGACGGTTGAGTTGAGGCTGAGGGTTGAGGTTGAGGGTTGAGGGTTGAGGGTTGAGGGTTGGGGAGTTGAGGGTTCCGGGAAATCCAAAATCCAAAATCCAAAATCCCAAAATCTAAAATCTAAAATCTCCCCAAACTCATTCTGTGCTGCTTTTGCTCTCACTCCCCTTCAGCGCGGCGTGGAGGGTGTGCCGGGAGGGTGCACTTGATGCGGACGGGGTAGTCGCTTTTCCTGCCAAGGCGAGTCTCCCGGCTCCGGGTGGGGCTGCGCCTCGCCCGTGGAGGTGACCATGCTGCCGGAACCGCGGAAGATCCGCTCGCCTCCTCTCCTGGCCCCAGAACGGCCTGGTCATGAGCGACGCCGACGCCGTGGATATCGCGCACCCCGCCCGTCGAAGGCGACCTCACGCACGCGACCGCCTTCGGTACGCAGCGTCACCGCAACGCTGTCGCCGCAGAGCGGATTGTGCCCCTCGGCCTCACCGCTCGGCGTGGCGATGCGCCGGTTGCGCGGGCGCTTGTTGTGGTCGAGGATGACCTCTTGGTACAGCTCGCGCAGATCCATTAGGCTTCTTTTGTTGACTCAGCACGTTTGCGGTGCGTCAACGTTGCGAGCACCCATAGGCTGCCGAGGAGCCAGCCGCCCCATCCGGCATCTCCTGCCGCCTCAATCCACCTCATCCTAACAGCTCCTTCGCCTTCTTGACACCTTCCCACAAGCCGGTCGGCCTCCTCCACCGTGTTATAGAACGCAAAGGAGGCGCGCGCCGTGGCAGGCAGCCCGAGTCGCTTCGCAGGCGGCATGCAGCAATGATGTCGCGCGGATCGCGATCGCGATCTTCGCTGTCGAGGATGGATGCCGATGTCGTGCGGATGCACCTGGTCCACGACGAAGGACAGGATCCCCGCCTTCTCCGCCGCAGTACCACCACCAGGCGCACGCCCTCGATCTCCCAAGCCCTGCACTCGTCCGCTCCGTCAGCACGCTCCTCCTGTCCGGCGATAAGGGTGAAAGCCGCCCTGAGCGCATCACCCTCCTCAACGCCCAACGCCCAACGCCCAACGCCCTCCAGGTACTCGATCGCCGCCCCAGGCCGATCACTCCCGCGATGTTCGGCGTGCCGGCCTCGAACTTCCCCGGCAGATCCGCGTAGGTGGTGCCCTCGAAGCTGACCGAACGGATCATGTCGCCGCCGCCGTGGTAGGGCGGCATCGCCTCGAGCAGCGCCTCGCCGCCGTAGAGCACGCCGACGCCGGTGGGCGCGTAGATCTTGTGGCGGGAGAGGGTGTAGAAGTCGGCTTCGAGCGCCTGTACGTCGATCCGCCGGTGCGGCCCCGCCTGCGCGCCGTCCACCAGGACCACCGCACCGACCGCGTGCGCCGAGCGGATCATCTCCGCCACGGGGTTGATCGTGCCCAGCGAATTCGAAACGTGAACGACGCCCACGATCTTTACCCGCTCGCTGAGCATCCGCTCGTACTCGTCGAGCCGCACCTCCCCCTCGTCCGTCACCGGGATTGGCCGCACGATCGCGCCCGTCTGCTCCGCCACGAGCTGCCACGGCACGATGTTGCTGTGGTGCTCCATGTGGGTGAGCAGGATCTCGTCGCCCGGCTTCAGGCGGGGACGGGCGTAGGACTGCGCGACGAGGTTGATTCCCTCGGTGCACCCCTTGGTGAGAATGACTTCGCGAGCGCTCCCCGCGCCAAGAAGCCCCGGATCTTCTCGCGCGCCACGTCGAACTGCGCCGTCGCCCGTTGGCTCAGGTGGTGCACCCCTCGATGAATGTTCGCGTTGCCCGTCGTCCAGTAGGCGTCGAGCACGTCAGCACCGCCTGCGGCTTCTGCGAGGTCGCGGCGTTGTCGAGGTAGACGAGCGGCCGGCCGTGGACCCGTGCTGCGAAGGAGGGGAAGTCGGTGCGAAGGCGCTCTACGCTAGCGGAACTCGGAGCTGGAGTCGAAGTGGCGCTCATAGAAGGTGAGTTCTCCTGTCATCCTAGGCGTCTGGATGAGCGACGCCCCACTCGAAGAAGAAGCACGAACAGTCTCCCGATCTCCGGTAGCTCGGCCCTCACGCCAGGGGTTCATGACCAGGCCCTGCCGCCTCCGGCGGGAGGTCCTGCCGTCTCATTCAGCCGGTCGAACAGCACCTTCTCCAGCGCTTCGCGCACCGCGTCCACGCTGATCTTCTCCAGCACCTCGGCGGCAAAGGCGTAGACGAGGATCGCCCGGGCCTGATTCAGCGGAATGCAGCGCGCGCAGGTAGAAAGAAGTCCTCGCGGAGCTGGCCGACGGTCGCGCCGTGGGTGCATTTCACGTCGTCCGCGAAGATCTCGAGCTGGGGCTTCGTGTTGATCGTAGCAGTGGGGAAACGGGATCGCCTGGTTCGTCTGCTTGGCGTCCGTCTTCTGCGCGTCGAGGTAGACGTAGATCTTGCCGTTGAAGACGCCCGTGGCGCGTCCGCCGAGGATGCCCTTGTAGACCTCGAAGGAGTTGCAGTTCGGCACGGCGTGGTCGATGCGCGTGTGGTTGTCGACGACCTGTTCGTTCATCGAGGTACGCCCCGTTCGGCCGAAGTCTCCGCGCCTTCGCCGCCCGACGCGACGTTAACGTCGTTTCGCGCGATGCGCGCACCGAAGCTCGTGTTGTTGTTCGTGTAGACGGAGGCCCGCTCCTGGTGCGCCGCGACGGTGGCGATATGAACGCTGTTCGACGTCTCGTCCTGAAACTTCGTGTGCTCGGCGATGGCGCCTTCGCCGACGCGTACTTCGCTCGGCATTCGCAAAGTACACGCCTCCGATTCCGATGTGGCTTTCGAGCACCTTCGCTTGAGCGTTCTCCTCCGCAATGATGAGGACCCGCGGGTGCGGCGAAGGGGCCGTGGTCGGCCTTGTTCACGAACAGCGGGTGGACCGGCTCCTCCAGCACGGTGTTGCGCGGGACGTACACGACGGCCCCCTCGCCGAGGAACGCGGTGTTCAGGTGGGTGAACCGCTCCTCGTTCGTGCTGCCCAGCCGCCCCTCGAGGGTGGCGATCTTCGTCAGGTGGGGAAGGATCAGGTCCGGACGCTCCTCCAGCGCCTCGCGCAGAGACCCGACGTAGACACCCTCCGGCAGCGCGTGGACGTCCGACAGCTCGGGTGCGTGCTCGCCGTTAATGAAAGCGACGGTGATCCCGCCCACCTTTCCGACGGCCGTGGCCTCCACCTCCTCGCGCGTCACGGTTGCGCCGTAGGCGGGCCGGAAGGGCGCTTCCTCCAACGGGCGCAGAGAGGTGTACTTGTACTCCTCGTTCCGCGTCGTCGGAACGCCGACTTCGGCGAAGCTCCGGAGGGAACGCTCGCGGAGGAGCTGCAACTCGGGCGGCCCGTAGGTCGCCAGCAGCCCCCGCAGGGCCTCGAAGTTGCCGACCAGGGCGGAGGGCTTTTCGGTGGTTATCATAGTGGTTGGTGGGTGGTGGGTAGTAGGTTGTCAGGGGCGTTGGCCGTTGGGGAGAAGCTCCCTAACGGCCTGCCCCCATCACCTCTTCCTCCAGCCAGCCGTATCCCTTCTCCTCCATCTCCAGGGCGAGCTCTTTGCCGCCGCTGCGGACGATGCGGCCCTCCATGAGGATGTGCACGAAGTCCGGCACGATGTAGTTCAGCAGGCGCTGATAGTGGGTGATAACGAGGACGCCGCGCTCGGGGGTGCGCAGGGCATTGACGCCGTCGGCGACGGTGCGCAGGGCGTCGATGTCGAGCCCGGAGTCCGTCTCGTCCAGGACGCAGAAGCGGGGCTCCAGCACGGCCATTTGGAAGATCTCGTTCCGCTTCTTCTCTCCGCCGGAGAACCCCTCGTTGACGGCGCGACTCAGCATCGTGTTGTCCAGGTCTAGGAGCTCCATCTTCGCGCGGATGTGCTTCATGAACTCTGTCATGGAGAGCTCCTTCTCGCCCCGATGCTTCCGCACCGCGTTCAGAGCCGCCCGGAGGAAGTAGGTGTTCGTGACGCCGGGGATCTCGACCGGATACTGGAACGCGAGGAACAGCCCCTCGGCAGCGCGCTCTTCGGGATCCAGTTCGAGCAGGTCCTTGCCTTCGAGTGTGACGGAGCCGCCTGTGACCTCATAGGCATCGCGCCCCGCGAGGATGGCCGCGAGAGTGGACTTGCCGGAGCCGTTCGGCCCCATGATGGCGTGGACTTCGCCCGCGCGGACCGTGAGGTCCAAGCCCTTCAGAATCTCTTTGTCTTCGACCCTGGCGTGCAGATTGGATATTTCTAACATAGTGGGGAGGGCGGAGAGGCTCGCCACCTTTCCTACGAGCATTGTGGGGGCGATGGTGATCTCTGGCCCGAGATCGTTCGTGAATGCCGCCGTGGGCAGGTTTGCAGGGGTATCGTCCGCCTAATGGACATTATGAACAAGCCCCTCCGCACACTCTTCCTATGCGCCCTACCGGCCGTCGCCCTGCTCGCGTCCGCGCAGTCCGCACCGACTTCGCCCCGCGCCGGCAGCGCCGAACGGACCGCCATCATGAACGCGCTTCGGGTTCCGGTCCAGAAAGAGCTGAAGCAGAAGATCAAGTTCAAGGTCGAGCGGCTGAAGGTCCAGCGCGGATGGGCGTTCCTCTACGGCCAGCCTATCCAATTGAACGGAAAGCCCGTCGACTATCGTCGCTCGAAGTACCAGGAAGCGATCAAAGCCGGGATGTTCGACGACAACTTCGCCGCCCTCCTGCGCAAGCAGGGAGGCAAATGGCGCGTCGTGACCCACCGGATCGGCATGACGGACGTAGCCTGGATCGACTGGGACAAGCGCTACGGCGCGCCGTCGGCCATTCTCAAGTAGATGTGAGATGTGAGATGTGAAGGGCTCATGAATCTGGAAGCCTCGAAAGCAGAATCTCCAGTCTCGAAATCTCTGATCTCGCATCTCTGATCTCACATCTCACTTCTCATCTACCGGTGTCCGATGTCGATCCCCTCGGAGATCTCTTGGACGAGCTCGCCCACCTGCGAGTCGCGGGCGTGGCGTGCGACGTCGGCCTGGGCGACTACGCCGACCACGAGGTTGCCTGATTCCACCACGGGGATCCGTCGCACCTGGTTCTCCTCCATCGCCCGCAGGCACTCCTCCAGGCTGGCCTCCGCCGAGATCGTCGCGACGGGGTGGCTCATGACTTCGCCGACCTTCATCTCTAGGGGGTTGCGCCCCGACGCGACGCCGCGCACGGCGATGTCCCGGTCGGTGATCATGCCGACGATGTGCTTGGAGTCGGAGCTTTCGCACACGGGCAGGCTGCCGCAGTCGTTCGTGAGCATCGCGCGGGCGGCGTCCTGAAGGCTCGTTTCGCGAGTGCAGCTCACGGGGTCTCGGGTCATGATATCGCTTACTCTCATCGGCTCTCCCTGCGCCCGGCGGCGCGTCATACTTCTATGAGCGACCTCCGCCTCATGGCGATGTTCCCGATTGCCATCGAGATGCCACCATGAACCTCCTTCTCGTCACCCTTTTCAGCTTCGCGGTTCTTCCCGGGCTAACCGCCCAGGAGCCTCGTGCGGTCACGCTGGCCCAGGTCTTGTCCGGCAGCGTCGTTCCCCTGACCCTGAACCCGAAGGACCTCGCCGCCGACTTTAAGGCGATCGAAGTCCGGGTGTCGGGTGCCGAAGCGGCTCCCATCGGTCCCAAGGCACCTTCTCAGGCTATCGTGGGCGGACCCAAGGACGCGGCGGACGCCCTCCGCGCCTTGAACGCGCTCTACACCGGGCGGAGCTGGTGTCGCTCGACGGGACGCCCTGCTACGTCGCCTACGGCTTCGACGCGGCCGACGCTCGGAGCCCTGACGCAGCCTTCGCCTGCCCGCGCAGCTCCGAAAGTTGCGGCTCCTGAGGGTGGACGCGGTCCTCTCGATGACCCCCTTGGGCGACGGCCGCTCCTCCTGTCGCCCCTCGTCGCGGCCATTCAGCGTCGGCGCGAGGATGCTCTACGCCGTATTCGCGAACTCGGCCTCGCCGCCCTTCGCTACGCGTCGGACCACGAGGACGACTTGCCGTACGTCCAGTCCAGCCCCAGCGCCCTCGCCGCCTTCTTCCCCTACCTCCGCCTGCGGACGCGTTGGCTTCTCCCACGCCGGGCGGCCGCTTCATGTTCAACATGAACCTCGCCGGAGTGGACTTGGAGGATGCGAACCCTCCGTAGGACTCGCCCATTTTCATCGAGGAGCTCCCCGACCCGGACGCACCCTTCGCCGTCTCCTACGTCGACGGCACCGCCCGCGCCGTGACCCGCGAGGTCTTCGCTCCGCTGCGGGCCGCCGCCGACCGCCGCTTCCCACGTCCTCGTAACGCCAAGCCCCTGCCGCCGGACTACATGCTCGAAACGCTTCCGGTGGCTCTGGGCGGCCGACAGGGCCTCCCGGCCTTGCCCAAGAAGTCTACGCCGCCCCGCCCCAAGGTGGAGCCGCCTAAGAAAGAAGCGGCTCCGAAGAAGACGTCGCCTCCCGCGAAAAAGCCACCGCCTGCCGCGAAGAAGGAAACGAAGCCGCCAAAAGGCAATCCGGCCAAGGGAAAGCCAAAGGGCTGAGCCGCTCCTGAGGGAGCGGAGTAGGTCGGCAGTAAAGGGCTGACCGCCGAAGTGCGCCCCCCTCGGAACACCCGCCTCCCATTTCCCCTCGAAAGGGCTATGGAAGGACACCAAACCGAGCTCAGCCAGATCCTCACGACGAACCACCCCGCCAAGCCGTATCTGATCGGCGGCGGCGTGCTCGCGGCGCTGGGTCTCTTGAAGGGCTCCTACTCCGGACTGGGATTTCTGGGAATCGGCGGACTGCTGATCGCCAAGGGCCTCCATGAGGTGCGCCGCGTCGAGGAGCTCCACGGCGGCAACTTCCACGGCAACAACGCGCCCCCGAGCAACCGCTGATCCGAGTCGCGCCTGCTTCCTAGCCAAGAGCGACGGTATGCCGTGCCCGCACCCATGCCCACGCAAGCACGCAGAGCTCCGCGAAGTAAGCAAGGGTGAGGGCCCCGGCGGCCGTAGCCACGCCTATGTAGCCCAACGCCGCAAGAGCGACCAAGCCAAGCGTCAGGCTGCCGACCGACACGAACACGGCCAACAGGCGCGCTCCGTTGCGCCGGTGGGCCGTCAGCACGCCCCGCGCGTAGCCCTGCGCCGCGCCGATCAGCGGAAGCGCACCGACGGCGAGATAGGCAATGTGGGCCAGTCTCGCCGTGTCCTCCGTCGCGCCTAGCACGCGACGGAAAAAGATCACGTCGAGGCCGGTGAGGGCGAACAGCAGAAGCGTCCCGCTCGCGATCCCGCCGACCCAAAGGCAGAATCGCAGGAGAACGCGCCCCGTCGCCGAGTCCTTGTAGAGCGTGATGACGACCTCCGGCAGGGCAAACGAGACCGTGCGGTGCAGGAAGCTCACCGCCGAGGCCACCTGCCATGCCGCCATCGTGAGGACCGGCTGCTGCGCGCGGGCGAGGGCGGCGCCTACGATCAAGGTGCCGGCGAGCTGCACCATCGTCGTTCCCGTGAGCGGAAGGTGAAATCCCAACATTTCGCGGGTCCCCAGCGCCTCGCCGCCTGCGGGGAGGTCTTCGGCAACCGACCGGCGGCTGGCCAGATGCACAAAGGCGGTTTCGCCGGCCACCGAGCACACCAACGACAGGGCGGCCACTTGGACGCCGGGCATATCCGTCAGAAGCGCGAGGGCCGCCGCGGTGGACGCCATGACGCTCAGGCGAAGCCCGGTGCCGAGCCCGATGAGGCGGGTCTTGCCGTTCCGGATGAGCACCCCCTGCCGAAACCTGCGCCAGCCGATGAACCCGCTCCAGGGGATCATGACGATCATCCCCAACCGAGCCGCCTCGGCCACCTCCAGGGGCACGCCGAGCACGCGGAGAGTAATCGTCCAGTAGAGCGGCGTAAGCGCGACCGCCGCGTGCGCGGCCGTCACCCAGGCGATGAGCCAGACAGCGAACCGTCGCAGAGAGCGGTAGCGGGCGCGGTCGGTCGCGAGGGTCGTAGAGGTCGAGAGGAGATCGATGACCGGGCTTTCGATCCAGATCGACATCCCCATCATCACGAGGAAGGCGGCCGTGCTGACCTCGGGATCTCGCAGCCGCGAAAGCACCGAGACGCTCACCGGCCCCTCCGCCGCCATGAGCACCCACGAGGCGGCCAGGGGCAAGAAGAAGCGCGCGATCCGCCCCTGGTCTAGAGGCGGATCGCGCGGTAGCTCGGCTTCTCGGGTAAGGACGGCCAGAGCGGAGAGAGTACCGGGATTGGCGGGTGGTGGGTAGAGGGAGCTTGGGCTATGACCACTTCTCCATGACTACCCACAACCCACAACCCACTACTCCTTCCCCCGACCCGTCTTCGCTTGTAGCTCGTCGATCTTCAGCGAAGCGTCGGCCTTTGTCAGGTTCTCGTCGAACGGCTCGCCGGCCTCCTCAGAGAGGGTCTTCAGGTACGACATCTGGGCGCCCGTCATGGGCTCGTCGCCCGTCTTCCAGTCATGGGGGTCCTTCTCCACATTCGATCCGACCACCTGGTTCCCCTCCAGGTGGGCGGGCTGGGTCTCGTCTTTTTCAGCCATGTCTGTTTGATCGAGATAGGCAGACATT
>JAUJNV010000066.1 GCA_030447945.1 Fimbriimonas sp.
GATCTCGAGCGAGACCGTCGCGGGCACCGGGAAGGGCGGGTTTTGGCCGTCCATGAGGCCTGGCAGGAAGCGCTCGAACCAGGCTCCGAACTCGTCCGGCGGCATCACCCGCCTCATCAAATCCGCCTCGACCAGACCCGGCGAGAGGAAGTCCGCGCCTCCCGGTTCTAGGTGCAGGGGGTAGTCGGTGTCGCCGGCAAAGTAGGCGCGGGCGCGCTCCGCCAGCAGAACCCGCAAGGCTTCGTTCCCCACAGCCTGGGCGTAGTCGAAGGCGAAGGCCATGCCGAAGGCGGTGTTGGTGTGGGTGCCGAGGCGGATGGGGTAGGTCTGCTTGGGGAGGAAGTCGTGGTAGCGGTGAACGATCGCCACTTCCAAGGGACGTAGGCTGGCCGCCCACTCCCTTCCCTGCTCGTCGTCCCACTCCCCCAGCTCCTGGGCGAGCTTCAGCAGCCAGGCCCAGCCATACATCCGCTCGAACGACTGCCTCCCCGGCCCCTCCAGATACGCGGCCTCGGCCAGCAGATTCTTCGCCGTCAGGTTCTGCGCAAGCCGCGCCCGCGCCTCGTCCGGCAGCGTGAACCGTTGGAGCAGGCGGACCAGCATCCAGTGGCCGTGGACCGCCGAGTGCCAATCGAAGCAGCCGTAGAACGCGGGGTGCAGCGCGCGGGGGCTCTTCACGTCCTCCTCGCTGTGGAAGACGTGGTCGAGCTTGTTCGGATACTCCCGGACGATGCACCCGAGCGGAAGCCCGGCCAGCGATAGGGCAAGCTCCGGCGTGAGCGTCACGGCTTGCTCGCGATAAACTCAGTCCACAGCGCGTCGGGGTCCTTCCCCGTGTACTGCTTGAACATCGGCATCGGGTCCTCGCCGGCGCGCAGGGCTCGGTCGAGCGCGGGAACGAGGCGCATGTCGTATTTGCGAGAGGCCCAGGCGAGGAAGTAGGCCGTGGTGCGGTAGGCATCGGTGTACTTCGCCCGTTCTGCGTTGATCCGGGGGCGCGGAGACTCCGGCTCGTACCGCCACCAGCGCACGTAGTCGGCGATCCCCTCCACCAGCCAGCCCGGCTTGAAGCGGCTGTTGGGATACTGCTGGACGACGTGAACCAGCTCGTGGATCACCATGCCAAGGTCGTCCGGGTGCTCGGTGATCCACTTGCCGCTGATCGTGATCGTATTGCCGGACGCCCACGCCGGGGCGGAGATCTCCTTCTTGATCACGAGGCGGATCTCCTTCGGTGTCTTGAAATTCTCCGTCGCCAGGAGGGAGGTGACCGTCGGGTACCACTTCTCGACCAGCGACTGCGCGGCCTCCCCCCACATGCTCGACTCTGGAAAGTCCGTCACGTCGACGACGACCTTCGGCGAAGGGAGAGGCTTCGCGAGGGGGTAGACGTAGCGCGAGAGGGAGAGGGGGGCCTGGGCGGGCGCGGGGGTGACGAGGATCAAGGCGGCGAGGGGGACGAGCGTCAGTCTCAGGGGAGTTCTCCTTGGGGAAGCCTAGTTTGCCACGCAGCCGCCCGCGCGGACCGAGTGGCCGCCCCGAAGGGCCCCAGGCCGTGGCGGTAAACGTTGAGGCATCCGGCGGTCGGCGTACCGCCAGTGAGGGCGGTTGTCGCGGCCCATCGCCATCTTCACGAGGTCCCACCCGCGCAGGGCCCGTAGTTCGTGTTTGGGTAGGAGGTTCGGGCGATGCTCAGGCTCCAGAGGGAGCCGGTGCCGCCGACATGCTCACCTGCGATGTGGCTGCGGCTATCGCTCCGGCGGCCATACGACGGCCCCTCCCGTCGATGACGAAGCCGGGGTCGGCGCGCGCAAAGAAGAACGGCGCATCGATCGTCCAGTGGGACATCTTGCCCACTGCCGCGTAGGCGCCTCGTTAGGGACGGCGCGCCAGGATCAGGGTCTGCGGGGTCGGAAGCAAGTCGATTCGCTCGACTCGCTCGAAGCCCGCGTTTGCGCACATTCGCTCCAGCTCCGGCAAGGTATAGGCGTCGCCGGCGGGGGTGCCGGCGAGCATGATGATGCTGAATCCGGCGGACCAAGGGGGCGTCACGCGGTCCTCGTTCGGCACGAACTCCAGGATCGCCACCCTTCCCCCGGGCTTCAGCGCCGCGTGCGCCTTGCGCAGCAGGCTCTCGTTCGTGGCTGCGTCGAAGTGGTGGAGGAAGTTCGGCAGGAGCACCAGGTCGTAGTCTCGCCCGAGATCCACCTCGAACGCGCTGCCGGGCAGGAGCTCGTAGCGGTCGACGACGCCGAACCGTTGCGCGTTCTCCCTCGCGAAGGTCAGCACGTTGGGCCAGTCGCTCGCGACGACGCGGGCGTTCGGGTTGCGCTGGGCGATCACGATGCCGAAGACGCCGTGCCCGGCCGCGATGTCGAGGACCTTCCACGGCTCGCCGGAGTCCGCCCCGAGCGCGCCCGCCAACATCTGCGCGGGCATCATCATGATCGGCATCATCGACCGCGCGAAATCCACCCACATCGGGTGGTCGGGGGTGAGGCCGCTCATGTCGTCGAGCGGCCCGCCCCGGCGCACGACCTCCGCGACGTCTCGGAAGCTGCGGACCAGATGGTCGGACACGAGGAACCCGCTGACGCTGCCGACGTACATCGGCGAACGGCGGTCGAGGAACGCGGCCGCGTCGGGAGCGAGGCCGTAGCGCCCGTCCTCCTTCGTAAGGAAGCCTTGCACCGTAAGGTAGTCGGCGAGGATGCGCGCGCCCCTCAGGGAGACTCCACAGCGCTGCGCCAAGGCCTCGGCGGTATCGGCGCCTTCCCCGACGGCGGTGAACAAGCCCAGCTCGATGGCACCCTTCAGCGCGGACGCCTTCTGGAACGCGGTCAGCGTATCCATGATCCGATCGGGCGACGCGTGCGGCTGAGAGGAAGGGACAGTTGCCATACGCCCTTTTTTACCCCCGCCCTGGGAGCCCGCTCGTCCCGAGCGCATGGAGATGTGGGTTGTAGCTTGTGGTTTGTAGCTTGAAGAAGTGGGAAACCAGAGCCTACAGCGTCAAGGGTTGCCCCGAGCCCCAGCCGTGCCAAGGATCACGAGCCACAAACTACAATCCACAAGCTCGGCTTGAGGCTCGCCGGTACACTCTGCCTCGGGAGACATGCCAAAACCACCTCGAAAGAAGCCCGAAACGAAACCGGCGTACGCGAAAAAGAAGACCGTCCTCCGCCCGAAGCACGCGCACACGACGCGGACCACCGCGCCTCCCGACAAGCCGCGTCCGGCCCCCGCGCCCGAACCCGTCGAGGAAGCGCCGGAGCCGATGGCCTTCGCCGAGCTCGGGCTCACGGAGCCGATCGCTCGTGCCGTGGCGGACATGGGGTTCGAGACGGCGACGCCGATTCAGGCGCGGGCGATTCCCGTTCTCCTTCCGGGCGCGACCTCATCGGCCAGGCGTGCAGACGGGGACGGGCAAGCACGGCCGCCTTCGCGCTGCCCTTGATCCAAAAGATGGACGTCTCTCGTCGAGCCGCAGGCGCTCGTGCTCGCGCCCACGCGGGAGCTGGCGGCGCAGGTCGCCGGCGGCATTCACGATCCGCGAAGCACACCGGCCTGCGGGTCGTGCCGGTCTACGGCGGGCAGCCCATCGACCGCCAGTTCCGATCCCGCGCGCGGCGCGCAGATCAGCGTCGACGCCGGGCCGGCAGTTCGACCACCCGCGCCGGGGCCTGCTGAGCGCCGTGCACTTCGCGTGCGCTGGACGAGGCGGACGAGATGTCGCGCTCGGCTTCGCGGAGGACCTGGAGGCGATCCCCCTGGGCGAGCGCCAGTTCGAGGAGCGCCAGCTCGGCCTCTTCTCCGCCACTACGGCGCGCATCATCGCCTGACGAAGAAGTTCCTGCGGAATCCGGAGCACGTCCTGGTCGAGTCGAAGCGCCGCACGGTCGAGACGACGAACCAGACCTACTACGAGGTCGCGCCGGGCAAGAAGCTGGAGGCGCTAGCGCGTGCTCGACATGGAGACGCCGGGCCCGACCATCGTCTTTTGCTGCACCCGGCAGGACACGAACGACCTCACCGAGGCCCTGCGCCTGCGGGGGCTACAACGCCGACGCGTTGCACGGCGACATGAATCAGATGGAGCGCGACCGCGTCATGCGCCGCTTCCGCGAGGGGCAGGCGGACCTGCTCGTGGCGACCGACGTGGCCGCGCGCGGCCTGGACATCGAGACGGTCACCCACGTCGTCAACTTCGACATCCCGGTGGACGTCGAGCAGTACATCCACTGATCGGGCGCACGGGCCGCGCCGGCCGCACGGGGGACGCGATCACGCTCAGCCACAAGGCGCGAACGCCGGCAGCTCCTGAACATCGAGCGCCTGATCGGGGCGAGCATCAAGCCTGCCCGCATCCCTACCGCGGCCGACATCGCCGCCCGCCGCCGCGACGCTCCGCGACTTCGTTGAGGGCGACCATCGAAGCGAACGCCTTCGACGGCCACCTGGCGACGGTGGAAGAGCTCAGCGAGGAGTTCGATCCCGCCGAGGTCGCGGCGGCGGCGCCTACTACGCCTGGCAAACCAGCACAGCTCCCCCGCCGAAGCCGCCGAGGAGCTGCACGCCGACGGCGAGCAGCCCGGAAGCCGGCATGACCTGGCCTTCGCTCTGCCCGGTCGCCAAGACGGCTCTCCGTCCCGCCGACTCGTCGGCGCGATCACGAACGGCCGGCCTCAACGGCAGCCATCGGCGTTATCGATACTTGGATCGCACGGCCTTCGTAGAAGTCCCGTCGCCCAGGCCGAACGGGTCATCGAGGCGCTGATGAACACAAAGCTGCGGAACCGGAAGGTAAAGGTGCAACTGGCGCGGCCGGCTGATCTGATCTCCTCCTCAAAGTGGTTCGTCTTTGAGGAGGGGGTCCGATGCGGTAAAGGTAGGGATGGCCCGTTACCGGTCTCTCTTCCCTGCCCTGATGCTGGGCGTCGCACTCGCCCCTGCTGCGCCCTGGGACACTCGTAGCGACTCGTGGGTGGCCACCGATGCTCTGGGACGGCAACTGCCGAAGGCGCCCCAGCCCCGCAAGCCGACCGGTTCGTGGGGATCTTCTATTTTCTTTGGCTGGGGAGCACGGGACGCAGGGCCTTTCGATATCACGAAGATCCTCCGGAAGAGCCCGCGCGCGATGGCCGACCCGAAGCGACCCCCTGTGGGGGCCGATCGGTGCGCCGCACCACTGGGGGAGCCGGCGTTCGGCTACTACGTCTCGAACGACGAGTAGCTGCGCACGCGCAGATGCTCTCGGACGCGGGGATCGACATGGTGGTGTTCGACGTCACGAACAACCTCACCTACCCCCGGAGCTATCTCGCGCTCTGCCGGGTGTGGTCGCAGGTCTGCGCCGAGGGGGCCGAACGCCCCAGATCGCATTCCTCACGCCGTTCCACACCCCGGCGGGCGTGACGCAAACCCTCTTTGCAGACTTCTACTCGAAGGGCTTCTACCGCGACCTGTGGTTCCGATGGGAGGGCAAGCCCCTCATCCTCGCCGACCCCAGCCGCATCCGCCCCGAGATGCTCGCCTCCTCCCAGCGCACCCCGGGACTGCTACGCTCGACGGAGACCTACGGCCAGACCTTCCGGGCGGAGCGTCCCTTCGACCGGGTCGGGGGCGAGTTCCCCACTTACAACTCCGTCGCCTCTGCGGCGACCGTCTCCCTCTACGCGGGCGGACCCCGGCGAAGGCTCGTCGCGAAGCGTCGCCTGGCGCCCCTGAAAGACAACGCGCTCGCCCTCTGGGAGCTGTCGACGCCGCTTCCCGCGGGAGACTACTACCTGGAGCAATCCGAGCCGGGCGGACAGGTGGGGTGGTGGAGCGAGAGCGGGGACGTCTACGCTGCAGGCCGCGCGATGCTGAACGGCGCACCCGCGCCGGGCGACCGCACGCTCTCCGTCCGGTATGTGGGCGAGACTACGCCCAAGTCTCTCGTCCCGCGGGGAGGCGCCCTCTCCAAGGAGACGGCCAGCACCTTGACACGACGGATCAAGGCGTTCTTCACCTTCCGCACGCCCCAAGCGGACTACTTCACCGGCCCGACCGGCAGGGACCAGTGGGGATGGCTGGAGGTCTTTCCGCAGCACGTCTTCCGGAACGCCGGCGGCGGGGCGGAGCAGATGGTGGTGGGGGTGGCGCAGAACGCGGTGGATGGGCGGCTCGCCGTGCTCAGCAACCCGCGCGCGCACGGCCGCAGCTTTCACAAGGGAAAGCAGCCGGGGCCAGAGGGGCAGGACCACTCCGGGAAAAACTTCCAGGAGCAGTGGGATCGGGCGCTCCAGGTCGACCCTCGGTTCGTCTTCGTCACCGGGTGGAACGAGTGGATCGCCGGGCGGTTCGACGCGAGCGCGCCGTTCTACGGCACCGGCCCGGTGAACTTTGTGGACTCGTTCGACCACGAATACAGCCGGGACATCGAGCCGGTGAAGGGTGGGCACACGGACAGCTACTACTACCAGTTGGTCGCCAACGTCCGGCGCTACAAGGGAGCCCGGCCGCCCGAGGCGCCGAACGGGCGGCACGAGATCCGGATCGACGGACGGTTCAACGACTGGCGGAAGGTGCGGCCCGAGTTTCGTGACGACCGATTCGATACCGCCTTCCGTGACCACCCCGGCTGGGGCACGGCTAGCCACTTCCGGAACCGGACGGGGCGGAACGACCTGGTGCGGATGAAGGTAGCGCAGGGCGCGCGGCACGCCTTCTTCTTCGCGGAGGCGCGCGAGCCGTGGCGCGGCGTGGGAGCGGGAGTGCCTCTCACCCTATGGGTCAGCAGGGGATTCCGGGTCCTGGGCTTCGGACGGGGCGACGGCTTCGCGGTGCTGGAGAGGAATCGAAACGGGCTTTGGATCCGCGAGAGGCTCGTCCCGTGCCGCCTTCAGGGCCGAAGTTTGGAGTTGTCGATCCCGCTAGATTTGATGGGGAAGAGCGGCCGGTTCGACTTCAAGTGGACGGACAACGTCGACCCGGAAGCCAACCCCTTGGATCTCTATCGGCACGGCGACACGGCCCCTAACGGGCGCTTCGCCTATGCCTTTCGACGGGCACCGTGATCATCCCCTTTGGGAGTGCGGCAACCTGTCGCGCGTTCATTGAGCGAGAAGCCGGAGGAACAAGACGGCGACAGGTCGCCGCGCTCCCAAATTTAGCTTTTGATCGCGCTGTAGTGGATGCGGTCGCTCTTGAAGCGGGGCGGGTCGAGGGTGTAGCTGTGGTAGGAGCGGACCTGCTCGAAGCCCGCGGCGGCGAGCATCGCGCGCACCTCCTCCTCGTCGTAGGCGCGCTGCACGTGGGTCTCCTCGAACATTTCGCCGTTCATCCAAAAGAGCATGCGAACCGTGATCGTCCGCGCCTCGGCGTCCCACTCGCCCTGCCACTTGTAGCGGAGCTTCGATCGCTCGCGCAGGTCCTGCTGGTCGAAGAGTCTCGCCTCGAAGGCGTAGGCGGTGTTCAGATCGAAGATGAAGGAGCCACCGGGGGGCAGGTGCGCGGCGACCCGGTGGAAGGCGCTCTGAAACTTCGCAGGCTCGGTGATGTTGTTCAGGCTGTCGAAGAAGCTGAGGGCGGCGTCGTAGGTGCGGCCCATCTCAAACGACGCGGCGTCGGCGACTTCGTACCGGATGTCCAGCCCTTTCTTTTTCGCCTTCCGGCGCGCTTCTTCGATCATCCCCCCGGAGAGATCGAGCCCCTCCATCTCGAACCCCTCGTTGGCGAGCATCTCGCACATCGTGCCCGTGCCGCAGCACACGTCCAGCACGCTCCTCGGTTGGACGTTCTGCACGGAGAGAAGAAGCAGGTAGTAGCTGGTCCACATCCGGTAGGGGACCACGCGCATAAGCTCGTCGTAATAGGGCGCGACGGGACCAAAGCTGTGCGGAGTCTCGGAGGGTGGGGACGACATGGAGGACGGTCCTATTTCACCCAATTCCGCTCACGGGCCGAGGATCAGTCTTGGGGGGTCCGGGCTCCCGCCGCGAGGGAGTCCAGGCTCCGCGCCAAGACGCGAAGGGTCTGGCGGTTGAGGGAGCAGCACATCTGCTTGCCCTGGCGCTCGATTCGAATCACACCGGCGTTGCGGAGCTCGTGGAGGTGGTGGGATATCGTCGAGTTGATCTTCTCGGTCCCCGCGACCTGACGACACACCTCGCCCGCGCTCGGAGCGGAGGTCTCACAACGTGAAAGAAACTCCGCGATCTGGAGCCGGGTCGGATCACCGAGCGCCTTCATGGCCTCGGACAGGAGGCTCGCGTTACCAGCCATGAAAGCAACTGTATCATATATTTCGACAAAGCACGAATTGACGTCGGGCCGTATCCGAAGCCCCTACCGCGCCTGTCCCCGCAGACGCTCTTCAACCTCTTGGACCTTCTTCTCAGTCCTCAGGCTGTAGAGGAACAGGCCGAACCACACCAACAGGGGCGGGATCGCCGCCACGTATTTCCAGTTTTCCATCGAGGTCCTCCAAGGCGGTTTCGAGCTGACTCGCGCGCACCCGCGCGCGGTAGAGCCCGTAGGTGAATACGGCGAGCATTACCAGAACCCCGATCATGGCGTTCCGATAGTCGGGACCCATAAGCCCCTCCTGAACGGTACGCACGGGATGGAACGAGGTCTGCTCCACCGACTTCAGACGGGGAAATACAAAGGTCAGAAACAGCACCGGGAGCGCGCTGGCGAGGGAGTACGCCGCTGCGACCGCCGCCCGCCGTGCCGGGTCGGAGAACGCGGCGCGTAGGGCGAAGTAGGCTCCGAGGAACAGCAGCACGAGCGCGTACGACGTCTGGCGAGGGTCCTGCTGCCACCACGCATTCCACTGCACCCGCGAAAACAGCATGCCCGTGACCATGGTGAGCACGCCGAACAGGAGCGCCATCTCGCCGGCCGCCGCCGCCCGGACGTCCCACTTCGGATCTCGTCCTTGGAGGTACCGCCACGAGAGGTAGGGCGCGACGAGCACCCAGCCGGTCGCGAGCATCGCCGCCGGGAAGTGCCACAGGAAAATGCGCGCGAGGCCCGGCTGCTCGAACCCCGACAGATCCGGAACGAGGAACGTCCAGACCGTTACCGCCCCCATCAGCAAGCCAATCAAAGCGCGAGAAATGGTCTTCAACTCTTCCACACCGCCGCAAAAAGATACGGCCCCGTCGCCCACGTCAGCGCCGCGTACCCCACGAGGCCCACCGCCTCTCGCGCGTTCCCGTCCGTGCCGGGGTCGCCCAGCGCTTCCCGCATCCCCTGCACGCCCAGAAACGTGAGCGGCAGCAGAAGCGGAAGCGCGATCGCCCCTACGAGCGCCGCGCGGCTCGCCGCCTGCGCCACGAGCGCACCGCAGAGGGTGACCGAGCCCGCGAGCGCGATGCATCCCCCTCCTATCACTACGAGATAGAGCCACGGCCTGCTCACCGAGATGTCGCTCAGCAGGAAGAAGAGCCCGCTCAAGGTCAGCGCGGTCAGCCCCATGAGCACGAGATTGAAAAGCGCCTTCCCCCAAAAAACGGCGTGGGGCCGCGCCACGAGGCGCAGGAGGTCGGCCGTCCCCCCTTCTTCCTCGGCCAAAAAGGCGCGGGGAAGAGCCACGACGGAGGAGAAGATGAGCGCCGCCCAAAGGAGGCTGGCCGCGACACCCTCCTGACCATCCAAGCTGCGCCCCCACGAAGCGAAGGAGATCGTCGACACCGTGCAGACGCCGAAGAGCGTCGCCGCCATAAGTCCCGCGCGGGCGCGGAGTTCGCTACGCAGTTCCTTCGCGAACACGGCCCTGATCTCGGCGAGCCACTCGGGGCTCATGGGAGGCTCCGGAAGATGCGCGGGACGCGCACGCTACTCGCCCAAGCGGAGCTCATGCGTCGCCAGCCTCCTTTCCGCCGGGTCGTTCGTGGCGAGGACGAGCGCGCCCCGCCCCCGCTGCTCCCGGACGATCTCCTCCACCAGCTCTCGGCCCTGTTCGTCCAGCCCCGCGCCGGGTTCGTCCAAGAGCAGGACGGCAGGGCGCGCCTGGAGCGCAATGGCGAGCCTCAGGCGCGCGCGCATGCCGGTGGAGAGCTTCGCGGCGAGCACTCCGGCCGCGCTCGCCAGACCGACTTGCGCCAGCATCTCGTCGACGCGTGGCTCGCACCCTCGGGCTTGGGCCGTGAACTGCAGATGCTCCGCCGGGGTGAGGGTCGGGTAGAGCCCGGCCTCGACGGCGGCCATCCCGAGCGTACGTCGCGGGTCGCCCTCCGGCAGGCGAACTCTCCCCTCGGTCGGATGCACGAGCCCCGCGAGGGTGCGCAGCAGCGTCGACTTGCCCGAGCCGTTCGCCCCGGTCACCACGAGAGCGTCCCCCGGCGGCAGCGAAAACGAAACCCCCCGAAAGAGCCATCGCCCCCCCAACCGCTTCCCCACCCCCTCCGCCGCCAACACACCCCATTGTAGCGGCAGAGCGTGCTCTGCCTCCATCACCCGGGTCGTGGCCGGACCACGCCCGGCCGCTCTGGAGCGAGTACGGGCTCGGGCACTACTACCGCACGTTCGAGCTCGGGTCGAAGGTCGACGCCGACGGGATCAAGGCCGAGCTGCGCGACGGCGTGCTGTCGCTGTACGTCCCCAAGGCCGAGTCGGCCAAGGCGCGTAAGGTCAAGGTGCAGGGCGCGTGAGTGATCCGTACGTAATGCCTGATGCCTATTCCGTAAGAGGACGGGACGGGAGCGCTCCCGGCTCCTCTTACGGAATAGGCATCAGGCATTACGCGGCGTATGCTGCGGCTTTCCGGAGGTGTGCAGTGCCCGTTTACGTGTACCGGATCGTGCGGCCCGCGTCCGACGCCCGGCCGGAGGAGACGTTCGAGCTGCGGCAGTCGATCAACGACCCGCCGCTGACCGCCCACCCGCAGACCGGCGAGCCGGTCGAGCGGGTGCTGATGCCGCCGGCCATCGCCAGCAACAAGCTCGGGAACGCGGCGATCAACTCCAGCGGGCTGACGAAGTACGTCAAGACGTCCGACGGCACGTACGAGCGGCAGGCCGGCACCGGCGGGCCGAAGGTGCTCAACCCGCACGACCCCTGACCGGTCGGCCCGTTCCGAGGAGTACGGATGAGCAGGACGTTTGCGGTCGCGGCAGTCGCAGTCCTCCTTTGGGCATCCCTCCCCTCGCCCGCCCGGGCCGCCGACGCGGCCAACCCCGCGTCGAAGCCCGCGCCCGAGCACTGGGCGGTGCTGGCTCCCCACTTCACGCCACCACCCGAGTACGCGGGCAAGCTCGGCTCCTACCGGTCGCCGCTGCTGTTCGACGACGGCACGCC
>JAUJNV010000067.1 GCA_030447945.1 Fimbriimonas sp.
CCACCCCGTACGCTCTCCGGCATGAGACTGCCCCCTCCTGCGCGTTGCGCGCCGTGAGCGAAGGGAATCTATGAGGTGACGCCGGGCCTGCGCCCGCTGGGCATGAACTTCGGCAACGGCGCCCCCGACGGCAGAGTGTTCCAAATGGACAAGGAGCTTCCGCGCTATCGCAAGGGCCCCCCGCAGTGTTCGAGTTGCGGAAATAGCTCCCTTGCCCCGTTGGCCGGAAAAAGGCAGGGCTTAGATGTGGCGAGGTTTTCTCCGCGGCTTGCAACGAAACGCGTATCTTCCTCAGCCGTTGCGGCCTCTTCTGGGCCATGCCAGCACCAACTTGGTCGGGAGAAAGGCTCTCCGGCTGCGACGCCCCGCGAATCGGCATGACGGAGCGTGAAAACCACGTTTTCCATGAACCCCGCGAGCGAATTCACGTCACACCCCATATGGGCCCCAGCGCGATGCACATCGCCATTCAGGAGATGCCCACCCCCCTGCGGCTCGATGCGGAGGGCGTCGTCCGGGTCGGTCCGGAGGGAGTCGCGTTAGACACCGTCGTCGAGGCCTTCAACCGGGGCGAGGGGGCCGAAGAGGTCGCGGAAGCGAACCCCAGTCTCGGCCTTGCCGATGTCTACAGCGCGTTCGCCTACTACGTCCGCTACCGCACCACCGTCGACGCCTACCTCCAAGGCCGCAAGCATTAAGCGCGGGCGCGGCGCAGTAGACTCTGGTGCATGGACGAGCCCGTCGTTAGGCCCACCGGAGACGCCAAGAGCCGACTAGTCGGCATCGCGCTGGACATCGCCAAGCGCTGGTACGACACCCCCGGCGCCTCGCTCCACCAGGCTCAGCTCCGTCGGCGGCTGTGGGAAGACGCGGTGCCGGAGATCGAACCGCTGGGCTTCGACGCGGGAGACCTCAAGGCCGAAGTGGTACGGGCGATCGCGCAGTATCTCGGTGAAAAGACCCGCCGTCGCGCCACCAGCATCGTTGACGACCGGCCCCGCGAGTTCGACGACCTCGAGCAGGAGTTCGAGAGCTCCGGCTTCCTCGAAGAGGAAGCCCCGCGGCAGGCTCTCCAAGAGATTCGAAAGGCGTCCGTGTAGCAGAGGCGTCTGAGCTCTGCCGTCGGCCAGTTGAGCGATTCAGGTAGAAGGGAGAGCACCTGAGCCGGGCTCCACCCCGAGCGGCGGCGACCGACCACAGAGGATCCTTCACCGCCTCTCCCCGGCCGGCTCAAAGGCCGGGCGCCCAGGTGAATGTGATTCGGCAGTTCGACAGAAGCTCTGCAAAGCCTTCTTGATGTGCTCACGGAGGACTCGTAGCGGAGGACGATCATGGCCAACACCCACCCCGATAAAGACACGGCCACGGGCGAGATCGTGGCCGGCGCCGACGGCCACACGTCCCCCAGCTACGGCCTGAGCAACCGCCTGCGCCGGGTCGCTTGGCACCTCGTGTACCTCCTGCTCTTCCGCCCCACCCCTCGGCCGCTCCACGCCTGGCGCGCTGTGATTCTCCGGGCGTTCGGGGCCCAGCTCGGGCACCGCGTTCACGTCTACCCGCGGGTGAAGATCTGGGCTCCCTGGAACTTAGAGCTCCACGACGAATCCTGCCTCGGCGACGAGGTGAACTGCTACTCCATGGCGAAGATCACCTTGGGCCGAAGGGCGATCGTTTCCCAGGGCGCCCACCTCTGCACTGGTACCCATGACTACGCCGACCCGAACTTCCAGCTTTACGCTTTGCCCATCGTGATCGGCGAGAGGGCCTGGGTCTGCACCGAGGCGTTCATCGGACCAGGAGTCACGATAGGCGACCGCTCCGTCGTCGGGGCTCGCGCGGTGGTTATCAAGGACATGCCTGAGGGTATGGTATGCGCCGGCCACCCAGCTCGTCCAATCAAGCCGAGGTACCGCCAAAGTCATGATCGGGGGGACGACACGCAGAGGGACGGGGGTGGCGGCCCGCTCGTCCCGTAACACACTCTGCTCTCATGGATGTCTCAGTGCTCATTCTCACTCTTGACGAGGAGACTAATCTCGACGAATGTCTGGACACTGTTGCATGGTGTAGTGATATCCACGTCCTTGATTCCTTCTCGGCGGACCGGACCGTCGAAATAGCTGAGTCAAGGGGCGCGCGCGTGGCGCAGCGGGAGTTCGATAGCTTTGCTGGACAGCAAAACTGGGCCGTCCAAAACCTGCCCTTTCTTAGTCCTTGGATTCTTTACATTGATGCTGACGAGAGGGTGACACCCGAATTAAGGGATAGCATCCTCCCGGCCGCCGCTGGCCCCGGCGGGAATGTGGCCTTCCGGCTCCGGAAGGCGGGATTCTTCATGGGTACTTGGCTGAAACACGTTCAAGCCTCGCCGTACTACATCCGTCTTTTTCGTCGTGACAAGATGCGGTGAGCGGATTGCTTATCCGGTATCGAAGCCAGACGGTCCTGTAGGCGATCTCCGCGGTAGCCTCGATCACTACTCCTTTCAGCAAGGGCCTGACGGAGTGGTTTGCGAAGCATAATTTCTTACAGCCTTCAAGAGGCGCAGCAAATCATCGAGAACCGTTCCCGCGGTGATACGTTTCGGTTAGCAAGTGCCTTCGAAAAAGGACTTAACCCTGCCGCCGCCACCAGAAGGAGCTCTTCTACCGTCTCCCGGCGCGGCCCCTCGTGAAGTTTCTCCTGCTGTATGGGCTAAAGGGGCTTTCGATGGACGAGCCGGATTGACTTACGCGCGCCTGATGGCGATCTATGAGCGAATGATTATTCTGGAAGACGCGGGAGCTCGAGGCGGGACGGAAACTGTAGCCGAGGGTGCTGAAAAAGGCCGTGCTGGACGACGCAACGAGGGCGCAGTGTCCCTGGGAGTGCGTTGCAGGTCAGGCGCCGCTTGGGAAGTGCTGACGAGGAGGCTTGCTTCCTTCAAGCTCTCTCTCGAAGGGCGCAATATTGCAGCGCCCTGGCAAGCTTAGCTACTATCGCTGGGGTGCCATATCTTCGGTCAAATACTTCACGTGCACGCTCCCTTGCTTTGGAGCACAGCGGGCGCGTCATGCTCTTCCAGAAGCGCGCTTACAAGCCCTACAGTATCTGTAACATCTACTCGCCGCCCGCAGTCCGCTTCGTCTATCACCGACGCAATTTCCGTTTGCTGGCTCATTAGGCAACAACAACCGCCGCCCTGAAGCGATGCAGGTGTAGAACTTGCTCGGAACACAGAGACCCTCCATCTCGGTTCGAGCGTTACGAGATGCACATCCGCCGACGCGAGCAAATCCGCAAGCTCACTCTCCGGCACGAATGGGAACAGTCGCACGTTCGTCAAGCTGCGTTCTCGAACACTCACCTCGACGAGACGCTTTCAGCCGCCCCGACAAGGACGAACGCGAGACTTCCGGATGAGTCTCCCGAGGCTTGCCGCCTGTCGAGGATCGTATCGAAGTCATGGTACTGCCCGAAGTTGCCCGAATAAAGGGCGACGAACCCGTCGATCCCGTTCACCCTCCTGAAGTTAGTGTCACGGGTAGGGGCCGCACCACGTCTGGGTCCGCGCCGACCTCCACGACCTCGATGCACTCCGGGCCTATGCCGTACTCACGAACGAGATACTCCTTCATGCAGCGGCCGATGGCGATCACCCTCTCCGCGCTCCGAAGCCAGCCCGCCTGCGATTTCCCGCAGCAGGCGCACCGAAAGTGAGTCCGCGCTCTTGACCCTCAGGGCCACCGTCCGGTCTGGATCCAGATCGTAGATCAAGTAGGCGTAAGGCACTCCTCGCAGCTTGTGCAGCAAGCGCGCCGCGATGGGAAGAGTGACGGGCGCCGTCGTGGACGAGCACAACGTCCGGGCGCGGGAGGGCAAGGCTCCGCCACGCGACGGACAGGGCGAAAAAGGAGGTTTCCGACGAAACGCTTGGCGGTCCGCCCTTGGCTCCAGTTAGGCTGGGCACGCGGTAGATCCTTCAATCTGTCCCACCGCCTGAACTTGGGATAGGTGATCGAGGGGTCCCGATAGGCAAAACGGCCGGTCACCACCGTCACGTGGGAGCCGTGGTCGGCAGCGAGACCCGAGGCGATGTTCGAGGTGGCGGTGGCGGTGCCACCCTGGTTGTCGGGTAGAAGAACTCGTTGAGGAGAAGGACTCCTCAAAGGTGGCGGTGGCGGTCGGCGCCCACTTCCCGGCAAGCACCCTTCCTCAGCACCACTGCGGGGATCGCGAGCAAGAAGATCTTCAGATCGAGTCCGGGGCTCCGCTGGCGGACGTACTCGAGATCGAGCCTCAGCCACTCCTCGAAGGACAGCCTGGACCGGCCACGAATCTCGCGAGGCAGAGAAGACCTCGGCGTCACGAGCAGCCTTATCCGCTGGTCTTCGGTGTAGGTGTCCACCTCTTCTGGAGGTGGGGCCGGGGGCCCACGATCGGGATATCCAGCCACCGAGGACGGACAACAGCTGCGGTATCTCGTCCAAGGAGGTCTTCCGGATGAAGCGCCCAACGCGAGTGACGCGCGGGTCCTCTTCATCTTCAACGCTGGACCTTGGGCGTCGCTCAGATGAAGCAGCTCGTCCCGAAGCCTATCTGCGTTCACCTTCATGCTCCGCAGCTTGTAAAACGTAAACGGAACACCGTAGCGGCCGATCCGCCTGCCGGTAAAAGATCAACGCGGCCCCGAGCCAAATCGCCAGCGCGATGGCGGGCCATGACCGCGCGGAAGAAGAGACCGCGAGCACGGCGATGGTGAGCGTCCATCGCCCGCTTGGACGTTCGAAACCAGAAGGGCTCGTCCAGCGGAAACGCCGGCACAAATAGGGAAACGGCGCCCGGAAAGCGGGCTATGTCGCCCTCAACTTTCGTTATCTGCGTCGGGTACAGCGCGTAGTCGTTACTAAGGCTCTCGGTCACCACAGGCGGTCTTCCCTCCATTAATCAACGAAAAATCGGTGGCTGGCCGACAAGATCTTCGGTGAAACCGCAACCTGTACTACGCCTGTTAGAGCCCGGATACTCTCGCCTGACGCACTCTGATGATATTGCGGAAGTAAGCACAATAAGCACGCTCCAAAACTACAGGGGCCCCCGCCTGAAGGATTATCTTCGCATAGCCCACTCGACGCGTCTCCCGGCATATCGAGGGCCATGCCCGACGGGGAGGTCGACTTCGATGCTGTCCCTGAGCCTGGTCGAGGAGCACTTCTACTCGGAAGACATCCATGCTGGAGACTACGGGCCGGCGCGGCTCCTGAGTAAATCCTATGACTACGGTCGCCGTCGCACAACTCTTGATGGAGGGGTTTGGGGCGGCGTCCCGAGGCCGACCCGCATTGGCTTCCGTAGGGACCCTTTATGAAACGCGCCTTTGTAACCGGCATTACGGGCCAGGACGGCTCATACATCATCGAGCTGCTCCTCCAGAAGGGATACGAGGTTCACCGAATCATCCGTCGAGCGTCCAGCTTCAATACCGACCGCATCGACCACCTGTACGTCGATCCGCACAGCCCCCACGCGAAGGGTCAAGCCCACTACGGCGACCTGGCGGACGCACCTCCCTTCTGCGCCGGGTGATGAGGACGATCGAGCTCGACGAGGTCTACAACCTCGCCGCCCAGTCCCACGTCGCCGTCCTTCCAGCAGCCCGAATATACGGCGGAAGTCGACGTCTTGGCGTCCCGCGCCTGCTCGAAGCGATCCGCGACCACGGAGGGCGGAGCGGCAAATGGCCCCGCTTCTACCAGGCGGGAACCCCGAGATGTTCGGCGCCTCGCCCTTCGCCCCAGTCCGAAGCCACCCCTATTTCCTCGCTCGCCCTACGCCGCCGCAAAGGTTTACGCCTACTGGCAGACCATTAACCACCGCGAGGCGCATGGCATCTTCGCCGCGAACGGCATCCTGTTCAACCACGAGTCCGAGAGGCGAGGCGAGACGTTCGCTACCAGAAAGATCACCCGGGCTGCCACCTGGATCAAGAGGCGTAGCAGAAGCTGTACCTCGGCAACCTCGACGCCAAGCGCGACTGGGGGCACGCCGAGGACTACGTGAGGCGATGTGCCTCATCCTGCAGCAGACGAGCTGGACGATTATGTGGTGGCGACCGGCGAGTCGTACGCGGTGCGCGAGTTCGTCGCGGCGCGTCTTCGCGAAGTTCGACCTGGACTGGGAGGAGCACGTCCGTCGACCCGCGCTACTTCCGCCCCACCGAGGTCGAGCATCTCCTAGGCGACCCTCCAAGGCGAAGGCGAAGCCCGATGGGGAGCCGAAGGTCGGCCGAGCAGCTCGTGATGGGATGGTGAACTACGACCTGAGCTGTGCAAAGCAGGAAAAAGACTTCGTCCGAAGCGGGCCACCTGGTCACGCCCTCGGGGGCATGGGCCATCAACTAGGCTGGGGCGGGAACCGCCTGCGTCTGGAGAAACCAGTCGTACGTCCTGGGCGAAGGCCCCGGCCGCGGAGGCCGGCCGACCAGCCGACCGAACGGAGCTTCGAGACGTCGAGTAGCTTCCTGGCGTCCCGTCCGGCTTGAGCGGTCGTACACGATGTCGCCGTCGAAGCCGACGACCTCCCTACGTGCCGCGCCAGCTCCGCTGATGGCCACGTCCTCTCCGACTCCCACGTTGATCGGCGAGGGATCGTCGTAGTTCTCCATCAGGAAGAGCGCCGCGTCGCGGCGGTCTTCCGAGTAGAGAAACTCCCGCCGGGGTTGCCCGCTGCCCCAGACGACGACCTCCTGCTCACCGCTCACCTTCGCCTCGTGGAACTTCCGGATCAGCGCCGGGAGCACGTAGCTTGGAGACCAGTTGTCGCCCGGGCCGCGGCGGTTGGTGGGCATCGTAGTTGATCGCACGGAACCCGTACCGCCGCCGGTACGCCTCGTACAGCTTGAGCCCCAAGACCTCGCGTGATGGCGTACGCCTCGTTCGTCGGCTCCAGCAGCCCCGTCAGGAGGTGCTCCTCGCGAATGGAAGGTGGCGCGAGCTTCGGGTAGATGCACGACGACCCGAGGAACGCCAGCTTTTCCACGCCCGCCCGGTAGGCGGCGTCTATCGCGTTGATCTCGATCGCCAGGTTGTCGTAAATAAACTCCGCTGGGTAGGAATCGTTCGCCAAGATGCCCCCGACCTTCGCCGCGGCGAGAAAAACATACTCTGGCTTCTCTTCGGCGAAGAACCGCCGGGTCGCTTCCCCATCCCGCAAATCCAGCTCGCGGCTGGTGCGGAGGACGAGGTTCTCAAACCCCCTCTCCCCGAGCGCGCGGGTGATCGCCGAGCCGACGAGGCCTCGGTGACCGGCGACGTATATTCGACTGCTACTGTTCATAGAAAGCTAGAGGAGATTGTACTTCGGCCCGCGGAGGCCGCACCCTTCTTTCCTACGTCTCGCAGATCACCCCTTCACCGCTCCTGCGAGCATCGTCTCGTGGACCTTGTCCCGGAAGATCCAGTAGACGACCAGCACGGGCGTCATGACGATCACGAGCCCGGCGAAAAGAGCGCCCCAGTCCGCCTGGTACTGCTGGGTCATCGTCAGGTTGGCGATACCCTGCGGAAGGGTGTGGCGCTCCTCGCTCGACAAGAGCACGAGCGCAAACCCATACTCGTTCCAAAGGCCGATTGCGTTGAAGATCCCGACGACGATCATTCCGGGGCGGGCGAGGGGGAGCATGATGCGCCAGAACGTGCCCGCGTGGCCGCACCCATCCAGCATCGCGGCCTCACCCAGCTCGTCGGGAAGAGTCTGGAAGAACCCGGTGAGCACGAACACCGTGAACGAGAGCGAGTAGGCGACGTACACGATCACCAGCCCTTGGAGGGTATCGAGCATCTTCAGGTCCCGCAGCATCAAGAACAGGGGCACGATGACCAAGAAGTGCGGGAACATCATCCCGCCGAGAAAGGTGGCGAGGATAGTTTTGGAGCCGCGGAACACATACTTCGCCAGAACGTAGGCGGCCATCGCCCCGATGGGCAGCAAGATCACAAGGGAGGCGACCGTCACGATCAGGCTGTTCAGGAACGCACGCCCGATCCCCGCCTCGCGCCAGGCGTTCGAGTAGTTCTCCCACCGAAGCTGCGAGGGTAGTCCCCAGGGGTCGCCGAGGATGTCCGCGCCCGGCTTCACCGACGAGAGAAGCACCCACAGCAGGGGAAGCAGGACCGACAGCGTGAAAGCGCCGACCAGCAGGGTGCCGGGCAGCCGTCTCACGGCCGAGCCTCCACCGGATTCCGCCGGAAGTAGGCGAGGATAAGGAGGCTGAGAGTCATCACCACGGCGAAGTTCGCGACCGCCAAGGCGGTGGCGTAGCCGAACTTCGAAAGCTCGAATGCCTGGTGGTAGAGGTAAGTCAGCATGACCTCGCTCCGCTGGTCGGGGCCCCCGCGGGTCATGAGAAAGACCAACGCGAACAGGTTCATGACGTTGATGGCCAGGTAGACGACGGCGACGCGCTTGATCGACCACAGAAGGGGCCAGGTCACGGTGCGGAAGCGGTGCCATCCGCGCGAGCCGTCGAGCTCGGCCGCTTCCGTTACCTCTTGCGGGATGCCCTGCAGCCCGGCGGCGAAGAGCATGATGTAGAAGCCCACGGCGTACCATACGAAGGCCACCCCGACCGCCCGCAGCGACCACGCCGACTCGCCCAGCCACGCATGCGTCCAGCCACCGAGTCCCACCCGCTCCAGGCCCGCGTTCAGGAGGCCCTGCGGATTGAAGATGAACTGCCAAAGGACGGCCACCACGACCGTGGAGATGATCTGGGGAAAGAGATAGACCGACCTAAGGAAACGCGAGAGCCGTCCCCCGCCGTGCATGGCATGGGCGATGCAAACGGCGATCGCCAGGGTAATGGCGCCGCCTACCACGAACAACCACAGGTTGTTCCTCACCGCCTGCCAGAAGACCTGGTCGTTCGCGAGATTTCGGAAGTTACCGCCGCCGACGAAGGTTCGGCGGGTGGACAGGCCACGCCACTGGTAGGTTGAGAAGACCAGCGCCTGAACGAGCGGCCACAGGACGAAGCCGACGTAAACTAGCACCGCAGGCGAGAGGAACGCGACGATGAACGCCGTCCGGCCCCGCCTGCGCATCCTAGCTCTGGACCTTGTACTTGGGGATCGACGTGTCCTTGCGCGTCTTTTCCGCCGCGGCCTCGCACCGTTCCACGAAAGCCTCCGGCGTCAGCTCGCCGTTGACCAGCGCGGTCATCGCGCCTTCGATCTCCTTCTCAAAGGCCGGGTACCAGGGGCGGAACTGGTTCGCCCTCAGGGTCTTCGCGTTCTTCACGGCTGCCGCCTGCTTGACGAGCACCGGCGGAAGCGGCCCTTCGTCGCTGCCGCGGATCGCCATGAGCGTCTCCTTCTTCTGCACGAACTCCTTCGCCTTGGGCAGCGAAGTCATGTACTTGTACAACGCGATCGCGCCTTCCGGGTTCTTCGCGTCGGTCGGCACCATCCAGGGCTCGATGCCGATCGGCACCGCGGTCGGATCGCCTTTGCCTCCTTCCACGATAGGCGTCAGGAAAAACTCCATCGCAGAGCCCTCCGGCATGACCTTCTTCATCTCCGAGGGGAGCCAGGAGCCGCAGGGGATCATCGCCGCCTTCCCGTTCAGGAACTGGGTCTGGGACTCCGTGTGGCTCATCCCGGTCGCTCCCTTCTGGAAGTACCCCCTCTTGTTCAGGTCGTCGATCATCCGCGCCGCCTGGAGGAACGACTCCGACTTCCAAGCGCCCGGTTCGAGATTCTGGGCCGCGTCGAGGGCGGCGGTGCCGCCGATGGAGGCGGCCCAGGGCAGCAGCATCCCTTGGATCATGTAGAACGGGTACTGGCCCTGGTAGGTGATCGGGGCGATCCCCTTCGCTTTAATCTTTTCGCACAGCGCGAGAAGCTCCTTGTAGGTCTTCGGCGGCGTCCAGCCGTTCTTGGCGAACACGCCCGGGTCGTACCACCAGCCGTAGACCATCGTGTAGTACGGCAGCATGTAGGTCTTGCCGTCTTTCTGGCAGAGCTTCAGGATGCTCGGTTCGAACGTCTCGCGCCACGTTCCGGAGCCGCCTTCCGCGGGGCCGTCAAGGGCCCTGTCCAGACTCAGAACCTGCTCTTCTTCGACGAGAGCCCAGTGGTCCATTCCCCACCCGGGGAACATGAGGTCCGGCGCGTTCCCCGCGACGAGGTGGGGGCGCACCTGCTCCCAAACCCGCGGGTTGCCCGAGACCTTGACCGTCAGGCCGGGGTTCGCCTTGGCGAACTCCCGCGCGTACTGCTCGTACATGTCGATGCCGTAGCCGCCCTTGAACGCGACCACCTCGAGTGCGCCGGAAGGCTTCCCTTTTCCGGTCGGAGCCGAAGCCGCCGGCGCGCCTCCCTTGTCTCCGCAACCGCCGGCCAGCAACCCCGCCAGCATCAAGCCCTGAATCAGCATCCTTCGCATTGGCTTCACCGTCATCTCAAGTCTGCGCTCACGATACACTACTCGCGTGCTCCCGTCATTCCGGGTTCCCGCTCTCGGTGCATTCTCCGCCGCCATGCTCCTCGCCACGCTCGCCCCCGCCTCACCGCCACGGAGCTTCGGAGTGCGGGGCGACCGCTTCGTGCTGGACGGCCAGCCGTTCGTGGTGCGGTCGGGCGAGATGCACTACCCTCGGGTGCCGCGCGAGCAGTGGCGGCACCGGATGCGGATGGCCCGGGCGATGGGGCTGAACACGATCTGCACCTACGTCTTCTGGAACCTCCACGAGCCGAGGCCGGAGAAATTTGACTTTTCCGGCAACCTGGACCTCGCGGCGTACATCCGCACAGCTCAGCAGGAAGGGCTGTCCGTGATCGTACGGCCCGGCCCCTACATCTGCACGGAGCTCGACTTCGGCGGCTTCCCCGCTTGGCTCCTGAAGGACCGCCGCCTCGTCGTCCGCAGCGGAGACCCGCGGTTCCTCGCCTACACCGAGCGGTACCTGAAGCAGGTGGGCAGGATCGTGCGCCCGCTCATGCTGCATCGGGGCGGGCCGGTGATCATGGCGCAGGTGGAGAACGAGTACGGGTCGTACGGGAGCGACCGGGCGTACCTGGAGGCCATGCGAGAAGCGACCCTGGAGGCCGGGTTCACAGACCTCCCACTGTTCACCTGCGACTGGGCCACCCCGCACCACATGCACGCCGGGAGCCTGGAGGGCTGCCTCGCCGTCGCCACCTTCGGGGGCACCTTCTTCCCGCTG
>JAUJNV010000068.1 GCA_030447945.1 Fimbriimonas sp.
CAGGCTTCCCTGCACCTGCGCGAGGTAGGCCTCCAGGCGGTTGCGCAGCCACACGAGCTCGTAGCCTCGGAACGGCCCGGTGGGTCCGCCGAGCCCGTTCTTCCCCTCGATCTGCACGCGGGTGTACCGCTGCCAGCCGGGCACGCCCACGGGGCGGCGGTAGAGCGGAAAGCGGTAAGTCGAGGTTCGCCGCAAACTGGCTTCGTAGACCGGCTCGAAGTAGCCGGTGCAGAGCAAACGCCCCGTTCGCTTCGGCCTCCCGGGGACGAACTCCTTGCGCACTTTCGCCTCGAAGACGGCCTTTGAGGGCGCGGCCTTCAAGAGAGCGCGAAACCGGAGCAGGCTCCTCCGCACCCGGTCGAGCGTGACCCCCGTGCGGGGCGAGCGGCGGGCGTAGGCGGCTCGGGCGCGCGGCGTGGCCAGGTACCGGAGGCTGGCGTCGATGGACCCGATCAGAGCCTTCTTATCGCCCTCCGGCCCCCAGAGCCGCTCGTCCACCCCGTCCTTCAGGATGTCCGCCGTCGACCGGGCCTGGGGGACATGAGGCGCGACCACCGCCGGCGTCACCGGCACCGCCTGCACCGCCTGCTCCCCATAAGGGCGGCAGGCGAGGATCAGGACGGGGATGAGCAGGAGGATGAGTCGTCGGAAGGAGCGCATCGTTCCCCCCGAAGCCTACCTTCGCCCGACGGAATGGGGCCGTGTGGACAACGTTAGAACCCCAGGCCGATTGTAGATTTAAGATTGGGATACTTCCAGATTCTGATGTCTTCCCCAAATCTAAAATCTACAATCTCCCCCTACACGTCTCCGACGCCCGCGCCCTGATCGTAGACCATGCTGCCGCCGAGGAAGGCGCCGGCGACGAGCAGGCCGTAGCCCAGGAGGGCGAGGAAACGGCCACGCTTGCGCCGCTTTTTGCGCCGCTCCAGCAGCGAGAGGCTGAAGAGGGCGATGCCCGTCACGTTGAGCCCGGCGTGAATGAGCCCGGTGCGCTTGATGCCCTGGTCGCGCATCATGTGCCAGTCCGTCCATCCCGTGCTCGCCGCCACAAGGCCCGAGCCGATGCCGATGGCGATGGCGGTGTCGGCCCCCGCGCTGAGCTTCTCCGTGCCGCGGACGGCGTCGATGGTATCGAGTGCGACGGCGGCGGACAGCGAGCCGATGGGGATATCCGTGATGGCCGGGTGGAGCGGGTGCCCCAGCCAGTCGCCGTGCATGATTTCCTTGGCCTTGTCACCGGCGGGGCCGAGCGCGCCGTAAACCCGCTCCACCCCTTTCTGAAGGGTTTGGGCGGCGGGATCCAGCCACTGCTGCTTCTCGATGGTCTTCGGGATCGCTTTCGGGTTCATGAGGATTCCTGAGGGCGGCTGCCCCGCAAGGGGTGACTCGCCCAAGCCCGCCGGGTGTTCCTCGCTCCCCTTTCGGGAGCGCCCTCCGGCTCCGCCGGGAACTCGTTGAAGGTTAAGGGTTGAGGGAGAAGGCTCCGGCCTGGACACTCACTTCTCAACCTGCAACCTGCAACCTGAAACCTTTAACCCGGCGCGACGCACTCCCAAAGGCGTCCTTTAATAGGAATGCGCGGCGTTGCCGAGGGTTGGGCTCCGTATTGGAAGCACCTGAGGGTGCCGTTCCAGCTATCCCTCGCGCCGCTCTTCCTCTGGGGTTACTTCCTCGCGCACCCGGCCTCTCACGAGAAGCTCCTGCCGGCCTTTCTGGCGTTCCACCTCTTCCTGTACACGGGCATCACGGCGTTCAACTCGGCCTACGACCGCGACGAGGGGCCGGTCGGCGGCATGCTCCGGCCCCCGGCGGTGCCTCCGGGCCTGCTCCGACTCTCTTTGGCCGTTCAGGCGCTCGGGACCGTGCCGGCGGCGTTCGTGGGGCCGCTCTTCCTGGCGATCTACCTCGTGATCGTCGCGATGGGCGCCGCCTATTCGCACCCCCGCGTGCGCTGGAAGGCGCGGCCCCTCGCAAGCGCCGCGACGGTCTTCGTCGGCCAGGGCATCCTGGGCGCGCTCGCCGGCTGGGTCGCCGCCCGAGGCGGATGGAACTCCCCGACGCTCGTCGTGCTGGGAGCGCTGGCGGCGGCACTAACGACGCTCGGGCTCTACCCGCTGACCCAGGTCTATCAGATCGAGGAGGACCGGCGGCGGGGGGATCGAACGCTCGCGGTGGCGCTGGGGCCCGCCCGGGCGCTTCGGTTCGGGTTCGCCTGCCTGGCCTGCGCGGGCGTAGCCGCCGTGGCCGTGATGGCCATCTGGTACGAGCCGCTCGACGTGGGGCTCGTGGCAAGCGCGTACGGCTTCGTTCTCTGGGAGGTATGGCGCTTCGCGGAAGACACCGAGAGAGGCCGTCACACCGAGGTCACCGCCTTCCGCACCGCGATGCGCCTGAACTTCCTAACCTCGGCGGGTTTCGTCGTCTTCATCGCGCTGCGGCTTATCGTTGGTGGGTAGTGGGTGGTGGATCGTTGGTGGTTTGGGGTTGGCCGCGAGGCGGGGGAAGGATAGCTACCCATGTCGGCAAGGGTTATGCTCTGTTCCACGACCAACGACCAACGATCAACCACCCACCACTCACCAACGCCCAACAAAGCGTAGGACTCTATGGTCCACGGACGCCGCGCGGGCTGGTTTTCGCCCCGGCGGGCGCGCCGAGTGGAGCTGATCGACTCCTTCGAGCACTCCGAGGCGGAACCGGGCGAGCTTTCGGGACATTCGGCGGATCAACCGCCTTTTCGGCGGGACTGCCCGTCGTGCTGCGCCGCATGCGCGACCTTGGGAACCGGCCCTGAGCGCATCAGCGTGCTTGACGTCGGCACCGGATCGGCGGATATCCCCGCCGCGCTCCTGCGCTGGGCGAAGCGGCGGGGTCGAGATGTCCGCGGTAGGGCTCGACGCAAATCCGAAGGTGCTCCGGTACGCGCAAGAGGAGGCCCTCGCGAGTCTTCGCCTCCGGCTCGTGAAGGGCGCGCCACCGCTCTGCCCTTCGCGGCGAGCAGCTTCGACTGCGTCCTGTCCTCCCTGACGTTCCACCACTTCGACGAGGCCACGGCCGCGAGCGCCTTCGCAGAGATGCACCGCGTCGCGCGGCGGGGCGTGATCGTCAACGACCTCCGGCGCGGCTACCTCCCGGCCGCGCTGATCTGGCTCGTGACGCGGCTGGCCCTCCGCGCACCCCCTGACCCGCCACGACGCCCCGCTGAGCGTCATGCGCGCGCTGACCATCCCCGAGTACCGCGAGAGCTCGCCCGGCGCGCGGGGCTGCCCGAAGCCACGGTCCACAAGCACCCCTTCTGGCGCGCGGCGCTCGTGGTGAGGAAGTGAGGCCGGTGGACGTCGCCGTGGTCGGGGGCGGACCGGCCGGGGCGGCGGCGGGCGATTCTGCTGGCGCGGAGGCACGAGGTCGCGCTGAACGACCGGGCCACCTTCCCCGCGACAAGCCGTGCGGCGAAGTTCTTGACAACCCCGGCGGCGTGCGAGCTGCTCACGTCCGAGCTGGGGATAGGCCGGAAGGAGCTGGGCGGGGCGGACGTCTCGGCCGTGCGGCTGGACACGGGGAGGGGGAGCCGCTGGTCATTCCCATGCTCGGCCCGGACGGCGAGCGGCTCGCCGGCCTCACCGTGCGCCGCACCCGGTTGGACGCGACGCTCCTGCGCCATGCGGCGGCGGCGGGCGTGAAGGTGCACGAGGGGCCTCAACGTGCGGCGGGTTCTGGACGAAGGGGGCGTCGCGGGCGATGTGGACGGGGAGCCGTTCGAGTGCCGCGCCCGGCTCGTCGTGGCGTGCGACGGCACCCACTCGGTGGTTGCGCGCGCTGGGCCTCGTGCGGCCGGTGACGCGGCTTCAGCGGGTGGGGGTCGTGGCGCACTTCGCGGCGCCGCGCTCCGCGTCGAGGAGCGGGCGGTCTGGATGGCCGCCGCGCGGCGCGGAGCGGGCGGGCGTCGCGGGGTTCTGCGACCAGGGGCGAAGCCATCTAAGCTGCGTGCTCCAGGCGGATCGCGGGAGCGGTCGCCGGGCGGCCGGGGTTCGTCTGGGAGCAGATCGGCCACTTCCCCGAGGCGGCCCACGCGCCTCGAAGGGGCGCGCATCGAGGGCGAGGTGCGACGTGCCGTGCTTCGGGCACCGGCTCTGCGCGCCCCTTCGCGCCGGGAGTCCTTGTTTGCTGGGACGCTGCGCGGTTCGTCGATCCGTTTACGGGCGAGGGCATCCACCACGCGCTTCTGGGCGCGCCCGTATCAAGCCACGCCGCGTGCCCTCGCGGAGGGCGACGTCTCCGCGAGGGCGCGCGCCTTACGAGGAGGATCGGCGAGAGCTGGCGCGGCCGCATGTGCGCTCTGCGATCTGGTGCAGGCGGTCGTCGCGCGTCCCGGTCTCGTGGGGCGGCTCGGCCGCAACCTCCGGCGGCGACCGGGAGGCCGCGCGCTGCCTGATCGGGGCGCTCGTGGACGTCCTCCCGCCGCAGGCGATCCTGACCCCGCGCTTCCTACGGAGCGTTCTCCTGCCCTGAAACGCCATGCGAACCTCCAATGCCGTCCTCATCCGGGGCTCCGCCGCGCGCATCTACGAGCTGGCAGCGGAAGTAGAACGATGGCCGCAGATACTTCCTCATTACCGAAACGTCGAAATCGTAGAGCCAGGGGGAGCGGGAGAGGGTTGTGCGTATGGCGTGCGTTCGCCGGTTCGGACCGATCCGTGGCCGTGCCGCTGGGTCGCCGTTCAAGAACGGTTTCCGGAGGAGAAGAGGATCGTGTACCGACACCTGAAAGGGCCCGCAAAGGAATGTGGGTGGAGTGGGCACTCTCGGAGGGCCCGGACGGCGTAAAGACGACCATCGAACACGAACTCACGCGGGACGTGCCGATCGTCGGAAAGGTTTACACTGACCTCCTCGTAGGCCCGTTGTTCGTTCACGCCATCGCCGGCCAGACGCTCGCCACCATTAAATCCATCGTCGAATCGGAGGGAAAATTATGAGCCGCCGCGTCGTCATCACGGGAATTGGGGCGGTCACGCCCATCGGCACCGGCGTAGAGGGCTCTGGGAAGGGGTGCGCCGGGAAGAGTCGGCCATCGGGCGCATCACCCGGTTCGACACCACGGGCCTGAACTGCGAGATCGCGGGCGAGATCGCCGACTTCGCGCCCCGAAGAGCGGATCGATCCCAAGCGGCTGAAGCGGCTCGACCGCTACGCCCGCATCGCCCTCGTGACGGGGCTCCAAGCCTTGGAGGACGCCGGGATGAAGCCGAGCGACCTCGACCCAGAGCGTTCGGGCGTCACCGTCGGCTCCGCCCTCGGCGGCGTCGCCTGCGCGGAGACCGAGAGCGCGAAGTTCTACCTCGACGGCGGCCTGCGGGCGGTCAGCCCTTCCCTCGCCCTCTCCGTCTTCGCCGGGGCGGCGGGGTGCAACCTCGCCATCGAACTCGGGTTCTCCGGCTATAACACCGCGAACTGCGATAGCTGCGCCTCCGGGCCCATCGCGCTGGGCAACGCGCTGAACGCGATCCGCCGGGGCGACGCGGACGTGATGCTCTCCGGCGCGGCGGAGGCGCCCCTCTATCCGATCACCTTCGGCGCGTTCGTCCTCATCCGGGCGATGTCCCAGCGCAACGACGACCCCACGCACGCCTGCCGCCCGTTCGACAAGGACCGCGACGGGTTCGTGATGAGCGAAGGCGCCGCCATGCTGGTCCTGGAGGAGCGCGAGCACGCACTGCGCCGGGGGGCGCGTATCTACGCCGAGCTCGCGGGCTTCGGCCTGAGCAACGACGCCCACCACATGGCCGCCCCCCGTCCCGACGGCTCGCAGGCCGCCCAAGCCATGCGCCGCGCGCTCACCAACGCCGGGGCCGTGCCTCGGGACGTGTCGTACGTGAACGCGCACGGCAGCTCGACCCCGCTCAACGACTCGACGGAAACGCTCGCGATCAAGCAGGTGCTGGGCGAGCGCGCCTACGAGGTTCCGGTGAGCGGCACGAAGGGGATGCACGGCCACGCACTTGGCGCGACCGGAGCCTTCGAAGCCGCGATCTCCGCCCTCGCCATTCAAAGGAGCTGGGTGCCGCCCACGGTGAACCTCGAGCAACCCGCCGAAGGCCTCGACCTCGACTACGTGCCCAACCACGGCCGCCCGCAGGAGCTGGACTGCGTCCTCTCCAACTCCTTCGGCTTCGGCGGCATCAACGCGGCGATCGTTCTGCGGCGGCATGAGTAGTAGGGGCGTTGGGTGTTGGGGTAGATGCCCCAACACCTGAACACCTGAGCACCTCTCCGCCCCAACGCCCAACGCCTCAACGCCCCAACGCCCTCCGCCATAATCCCCCCATGAGCCTCGTCGGAAATGTCGGCCGCCGCCGGCCGAGGGCGCGTATCGCGATGGTCGTGCTCTACGGGTTGCTGGGCCTCGGCGCGCTCACGACGCTCTATCCCTTCGCCGTCATGGCCACTACGGGCCTCAAGGGGCCGACGGACCAGAACGACACTCGGCTCATTCCCACGTACCTCATGAAGGACGAGGAGCTTTTCGCGAAGTACGTGGACGACAAATACGCGGGCGAGGCCGCCCTGATTGCCTCGGCCCGCGTCGGGGCGGACGCCTCGCCGGAGGAGGTCGCGCGGTACGACGCCTTCCTGCGCGACCTGCCCCAGGAGTACTGGACAGCGGGCTTCCGTATGGCTCCGAACGGGGTCACGAGCCGCCTCCGCATGCGGTACCAGGCCTGGCTTCGGAACCGCTATCCGAATATCGAGGCGCTGAACAAGGCGTACGTCGAGGAGAACGTCGGCTTCCAGACCATCGATCCGCCTGCCGAGATGCCGGAGCGCCGGGCGTGGTCGCCGCCGGACACGCGCAAGTATCGCGAGTGGCGCGAGTTCAAGGCGAGCCTGCCCCCCGAGTTCCGCATCCCGGTGCGCACGCAGCGGATGTTCCAGGAGTTCGTGCGGAGCAAGTACCACAACGTCTTTGCGGACGTGCCGAAATGGGTTGTGGGCAAAGCGACGAAGTTCGAGGAGCTGGAGATGCCCCGTGTGGGGCTTGTGATAGCGGACCCGGGAACCGCTGAAGATGGCGATCCTATACGGCTGGCTCTGCTGGTCGAGTTCCACCAAACATGGCTGCCGGAGCGATACCAGGCGGCAACGGCGGAAGACCTATGGGAGAAATCTGCCCCAACGCCCAACGCCGGACGCCCAACGCCCCTCCCCATCATCGCCCACGAGAAGGCCCAGGTCGCCAAGAGCGGCCCGGAGATGCGTCGCGAGTTCGCGACGCGCAACTTCGCTTACGTTCTCGACTACATCCTCCTGAACGGACGCGCCGTGTGGAACACGACGCTCTTCTGCCTGCTCGCCATCGCCACGCAGCTCATCGTAAATCCGCTGGCGGCCTACGCGCTTTCGCGCTATCCCATCAAATCCTCGGGCAAGATCCTCGTGTTCCTGCTCGCGACGATGGCGTTCCCCGCCGAGGTCGCGATGATCCCGGCGTTCCTCCTGCTGAAGGACCTGGGGCTCCTGGAACACGTTCGCCGCGCTGGTCCTGCCCACGGCGGCCTCGGGTACATGATCTTCCTGCTCAAGGGGTTCTTCGACTCCCTGCCCCAAGAGCTTTTCGAGGCGGGACAGCTCGATGGTGCCAAGGAGGTCACGCTGATGTTCAAAGTCGCGCTTCCCTCTCCCGCCCGGTCCTCGGCTACCTCGCGCTCGTCGCGTTCATGACGCGCCTACGGCGCGTTCCTTACGCCTTCCCTGGTCGCCCAGGATCAGCGGATGTGGACCCTAATGGTCTGGATCTACCAGCTCCAGAACACGGCGCCGAAGTCGGTAATGATGGCCGCCGTCACCCTCGCCGCCCTTCCGACCCTCGCCGTGTTCCTCCTCGCCCAGAGGGTGATCATGCGCGGCATCGTGCTGCCGGGCGAGAGGTAGGTCGTCGGTCGTTGACCGTGTACCCTGATCCGTGGACCCCGTGGCACAAGAGCACAGCCCTTTGCCATGACGTGGGCACGGTCCACCGGGGATCACGGCGCTCAGGTGCAAGGTACAAGCCACAATCCCAAGCCGCCCCCTACTCCCCGCCCTCTTTGAGCTGGTCCATACTCGAACCGCCACCCGCCGCCCCCCGCGCACGGTCTTTGGCGGCCTGTCCGACGCCGCCCATGCCGCGCCGCCGACGCCTCCGCGCCGGAGACGGGCGCGTTCGGGATCGGCGTCGTCGTCATCGGCTGCACGCTCCCGGAAGGCTGAGCGAGGGGGCTGGCGGAGCGGTGCTCACCTCCGGCGCGGGTTTCCGACATCCTGCGCCGGCGGCGCAGAGCGCGACGAGCAGGCACGGCCAGAGGGCTTTCCGTCTCATAAGGACCCTAGCGTAGCCGAAAGCGAGGTAGCCTTCGCCCGATGCAACGCCGTTACCCGTTTGCGCTTACTCTTGCTCTGCTCGCGCTCTTGGTGGGCGCCTGTAACAAACCCGCTGAGACCGCTTCCTCGACCACGGGAAGCGCGCCCACTCCGAGCACGACGGGCCCACCCCCGCCCCCGGCCGACGCGCCGCCGCCACCGGCGAGAAGCTGGACATCGTGGCGTACAACGAGGAACTGAAGAAGGCGGTCGAGGGGCTTACGTCGGCGAACGAGTCGCTCAAGGCGGAACCGAGACGTTCAAGACCGAAGCCGCCAAGGACGTCGTGGCTGCCAAGAAGAGCTTCGGCGAGAAGTACCGGACGTTCGGGCAGGCCTATGAGCAGGCGGCCCAGAGCCTCTCCGTAATCAACGCTCCCGAGGGGCTGGAGAAGTACCACCAGGTGCTCACGGACGGCACCCGCAAGCTGAGCGAGGCGAGCCTGAGGCGGCCGAGGGTCTGATCAACAACGACGACGCGGAAGTTCAAGTCCGGCGGAGAGAGATCAACGGTCTCAGAAGACGTTCACCACCGACCTCAGCGCCGCTCTCGGCCTCGCCCTACAAGGCCGACGCGCAGGGGAACCTAGTCAGTAAGTAGTCGGATTCATGCGGGGCGAGGCGCGTCATCTCGCCCGGCGTCACGGATTGGTGGGCTCTCATCGCGAGCGGGGGTACTCTATCGACTTAATATGCGACGTTACGCTCTCCCTGATTCCGTCCCTGTTCGGACTTGCGCTGATGCTCAGCGCCTGCGGCAAGCCCGCCGAAACCACTTCCTCCACGGCCGGGGACACTCCGGCGGCCACCGGTGGCAGCGTGGCCTCGAACACGGAGGCTCCGAAGACCGAACCCTCGGGCGAGCCGCTCGATCTCGACGCCTACAACACGGCGATCGAGGACGCCCAGAAGGAGATGACCGATGCTCAGAAGGAGATGCAGTTCATTCAGATGGAGGCCCAGTCCGGCACCGGCGATAAGGCGGCCCTCGATGAAGAAGCTGGGCGATTTGTTGAAGAGAATGGGAACCGCGGCGGCCACGAGCGCGGACAAGCTCACCGCCATCAACCCTCCGGCCGACCTCAAGACCGTGCACCAGGACATCATCGGGGAACCGTCCATCGGCCCCCTCATGATCAAGGGCCGGTGAAGGCATGGGCGAATCGTCGGCCAATGCCTCGATGCAGGAGATGTGCAGGCGGCCGGGCAAAAAAGATGCAAGAACAGCTCATGAAGCACCTGGACGAGGCCGGTTATCAAATCGGGGCCGATAACAAAGATTAAGAAGAAGTCTTAGCTTTCGGGAGTGCCTCGACCCACGTTGCGCCCCGGTCTGCACTAGAGCAGACCGGGGGCGCTTCAGCGTGTTCTTGCCCTTCCTCCCGTACGGCGCATCCAGGGGTAGGCTTCCCAGCTATGCGACGTGCCTCCCTCTACGCGTCCCGAGTGATCCCCTTCGCGCTGCTCCTAACGGGCGCCCAAGCCGCACGGGGTGCGGAGGTCCCCCGCTTGGCGGCTCCCGCGCTAGTGGTCGGCGTGGTGAACCAAGCGCCCCCGGGGGCGCCGCTGGGCATCGCGGCGTACAGCAAGGCGACGATCAAAGCGACCGTGACGCTCGGCCCGACGAACGAGGCGATGGTGCGCGCGACGGAGGCCTTTCGGCGGGCCGCGCCCACTAACCTGGCGAAGGCGGAGAAGGCCTTCAGCGCCGCGTACGTCACCTTCGGCCGGGCCTATCTGACCGCCGGACGCGCCCTCCGCCGGATCGTGCCCCCCACCGGTCTGAGGGAGTACCACCGCATCCTGACGGGCGGCGCCCTAGAGCTTGGAGCGGCGAGCCTTGCGGCGGGAGAAGGACTCCGGAAGGGCGACGAGGCTAAATTCCGCGCCGCGGCCGAGAGGATTACGGCGCTTCAGGTGAGCTTCGAGAGGGACATGAGGGCGGCGCTCGCGAGTTCGGGCTACGAGGACGACGGGACGGGGAACCTGGTGAAGAAGCGCGCACCGGCCCAAGCCCGCACGGGCCCGGTCGGCACGGCCCGGGCCCGCGCGCCGCGCAAGGCGGAGCCTGCGGACGAGCAGTTCGAGATCGACGCTTATAACATGGCGCTCGAAGACGCGCAGAGAGCGGTGAGCAACGCCCAGAAGGAGATGCAGGCGCTCCAAACCGAAGCCCAGTCCGGCACGGCGGACCCCGCCGTCCTCAAGGACAAGTTAGCCAGCATGCTCAAGAAGGCCGGGGCCGCCACGAGGTCGAGCGTGAAAGAGCTGGTGAAGATCATCCCTCCTGCCGGCCTCAGAATCGTGCACGAGGATATCGTCACCGGGAATCGTGCCGTTGGCCGCGCCATGATCAAAGCCGGCGAGAGCATGGGCGGCCCGGACGAAGAGTCCGCGATGGAGAGTCTGCGGACGGTCGCGCAGAGGATGACGGTTCGGCTGATGGAGCACTTGGACGAGGCGGGCTACGAAGTCGGGCTCGACGGCAAGATAGAGAAAAAGAAAAAGAAGAAGAAGACTTAGGAGCCTTAGGCGTCTCTTTCGAGCCGCTCCTCCACGAGTTCGGCGGAGATGAGGACCATGGGGAGGCCGTTGCCGGGGACGGTGCTCGCGCCGACGAAGTAGACGTTCGGGTTCGTCCGGCTCCGGTTCGAGGGACGGAAGTAGGCGCTCTGCCAGAAGTCGTGGCTTAGACCGAACGCCGCACCGCGATCGAGGTTCAGCTCGCTCGACCAGTCGTGCGGCGTGTAGGTTTTCATCTCCGCGATCTTCGCGCGGTCGAAACCTACCTCCCCCTCCAGGCGGCGAAACACGCTCTCCCGCAGGACGCTCGCGTCATCTTCCGACCACGCCCGCCCGAGGTTCGGGCAGGGGACCAGCACGTAGAGGTTCTCGTGGCCGGCGGGGGCCTTCGGCGGATCGGAGCGAGCGGAGACCGCCGCGTAGAAGGCGGGATCGTCCGGGATCTCCAAGCGGTTGAAGATCGCGTCGAGATTGCCGTGGAAGTCGGGCCCAAAGAACACGTTATGGTGCAGCAGCCCCGGGAGCTCGCCCTCGTAGTCGATGTAGAGCATGTAGGCGGAGCAGGAGTAGCGCCGCTTCGCCGCTCGGGCTTTAGGTGTTAGGCGTTGGGCGTTGGGCAAACGCTCTCCCCCCAACGCCCAACGCCTAACACCTAAAGCCCTCCCCCTCAGTAACTCCCTCTCCGCATACGGCAAATCCGCATTGCACACAATGGCGTCCGCTGTAAGGGTCTCGCCTCCCTTGAGGCGGACGGTATTGCCTTCGATGGCTTCGACCTCCGCGTTCAGGCGGATTTCCGCGCCGCGCGCTTCGGCGAGGCGGGCGACGGCGCGGCCGATCTCTACCATGCCGCCCTCGGGGTACCAGATCCCCTCGCCGTACTCCATGTAGGTGAGCACGGCGTAGACCCATGGGGCTTGGTAGGGGGAGAGGCCGAGGTACATCGTCTGGAAGGAGAACAGCATCCGCAGGCGCGGGTCCTTCACGTAGCGGGCGATCCCCTTGGCGAGGTTGCCGAGCATCCGGTGCTTCGCGACGAGCCGGAGCTGGCGGGGGCCGAAGAAGTCCCAGGGGCGGGGGAAGTTTTTTTGCACGAAGTTCGGGATGCAGTCCCGGTAGAGGTCCGCGAGGTCGCCGAGGAGCTTGGGGTAGGCGAGGGAGTCCTCCCGCCCGCTCATCCGCTCGATCTGGCGCACCATCAGCGCGACGTTCGTGCTCCCTTCCAGCCGCTCGCCGTCGGCGAAAAAAACGCGGTAGCTAGGCTCGCAGAGGCTGATCCGCAGGTGGTCTTCCAGCCGTTCCCCCACGTCCGCGAAGAGCTTGTGGAACGGGTCGAGCATCATCATGAGGGTCGGCCCCCCGTCGAACGCGCACTCCCCCACCTGCACGGGCCGGTTGCGCCCGCCCACGACCCCCGTCTTCTCCAGCACCGTCACCCGGTGTCCGCGGTGCGCCAGCCGCAAGGCCGCCGCCAGCCCCCCCAGCCCCGCGCCTACCACGATGTAGCTCCGTGCCACCCTTAGTGTCTACGGGCGCGGCGACGAGGCCGATACCCAGCACCAGCGCCAGGTGCGCCCCCAGCACCCACCCCGGCTCCCGCGCCTCGACCTTCTGCGCCCCGGCGAGGTGCATCAGTAGCCCGGCCGCGGTCGAGGTCAGAAACCAGCCGACAGAGTTCATGACCGGCGCTCCGCCCGGCAGAGGCCCCGGCTCCAGCCACCGCCAGTATCCCAGAGTCCCCACCATCACGGGCTCCATCACGAGGTCCACGAGCGCGGCGAGCAGCCCCCCCGTGACGACTGCCCCGCCGCCTCGAATGCGGCGCGCCGCGGTCAAATACGAGCTCCCCGCGACGAGAAACCATGCGAAGGGCACAGAGAGCGGAAACGGCTGCCCCCCCGGCAGCGCGAGCGTCGGCCACCACCGCTCGGTGTACGCATACCGCCCAAAGGGCCACCCCGTGAGCACCCCCGCCACCTCGACCGCCGCCCCCAACAGGAGCACCGCGGCGATTAGCCCTCGAGGATGGCGCACCGCCCGCTCCCGCAACAGCGACGCGCACACCGCCCAGCACCCTGTTCCCAGCGTCAGCAGCGCCGAGAGGGGCGCAATGGGCCCCGGATCAAGCCCAGTCAGCCGGGAGAAGGCGGAGCCCACGAGGGAGAATGCGACGAGACCGAGAAAGAGGCGGCAGGGGAGGGAAAACATCACACTTGCCCGCGTGGCGTGGGCGGTCCGCCCGCGATCCCGTCTCCACCCGGCGAAACCTCCTCCGCAGAACGTGAACGGAACGCACGCGCCACGGCTTCCAGAAACGCGTCGGGGTCCCGGAGCCTCAATTCCAGGGTTTGCGTACCGCGTTTATCATCGTCGTAGACGAGCGCGACGTTCACCATCCACCGGTTCACCCGCTCCGCCTTCCGTACCTGCCGCACGTTGAACCGGTGCAGCAGCCCCCACATGTGGGCCAAGAAGCCGAAGAGCAGGACGCGAATCCACACCTCTTCATCCACCACCGTAACGTGGAGCACCCGGTTCGCGCCGCCATACCGTTGCCACCACCGGGTCATCGAGCGGCCCGAGGCCGTGCGCTCGTCGTAAGCCTTCGGATAGTCGCGCGGGAGGCGGGGGAAGACGAGTCCTAATTGCCCTGTGCGGCGATACAGGTAGATCCCGCCTACCACACTCGCAAACGTGGCAACCGTATACGCTGGAAGAAGCTGTTCGAAGGGGAAGTCCTGGTTCAGGGGCTAAGTATGAGCTAGCCTTCGGGCGAAGCCTTGAATCCAAGCC
>JAUJNV010000069.1 GCA_030447945.1 Fimbriimonas sp.
GAGCTGCGTTTGGGCCAAGTACCTCCGCCCGAGCCACCCGATCGCCTTGCTGGCCGCGAGGACGACGATGAACTGCATCATGAAGCGGAGCATCAGATCCAGATCCGTCTCGTTAGCCAGTTTAGGGCGATCCGGTCCCTAAAGGTCTGTTCGCGCCCTAGAATTTCCGGAAGATCCGCCGCCGTAGGACTTCACGCCTCATCAGATGGCCTTGGAGGGAGCTTCCGTACATCCTATGCACCCATCCGGCGAAGCTGACGAAGGAGCCCGCCTGATCGTGGCCCGTCGGTTACAATCCTGGAGATGACTGCCGAGTTCGATGTCGCGATCATTGGCGGGGGCCCGGCCGGCGCGACCTGCGGCACTCTCCTGCTCAAGTACAACCCCCGCCTCAGGGTCCTGATTCTGGAGCGCGAAAAGTTCCCCCGCGACCACATCGGTGAGAGCCAGCTTCCCCTGATTAGCCAGGTCTTGGACGAAATGGGGTGCTGGGATTCTGTCGAACGCGCGAACTTTCCGATCAAGGTGGGAGCGACCTACCGGTGGGGGCAGACGGACGAGCTGTGGGATTTCGAATTCATCCGAAACGGCGAGCTCGATCCGGAGCGGCGGCCCGCAAAGTTCCAAGGGCAGCGGCGTCACACCGCGTTCCAAGTCGATCGGGCCGAGTACGACAAGATCCTGCTGGATCACGCCCGCCGCATGGGCTGCGTCGTCCGCGAGGAGACGACCGTGCGTCAGGTGGTTCGAGAGGGCGACGGGGTGCAGAACCTGGTCCTCGAGGACGGCGGCGAGATCCGAGCCAAATACTACGTCGACTGCTCCGGCCACTCCGGCATCCTGCGGCGCGCCATGGGCGTGGACGCCGAGTACCCCACCTCGCTGCAGAACATCGCGATCTGGGACTACTGGCAAAACGCGGAGTGGGCCGTGAACATCGGCGTCGGCGGCACCCGTGTGCAGGTGATGTCGGTGAGCTACGGCTGGATCTGGTTTATTCCCCTCGGACCCACGAGAACCAGTATCGGCCTCGTGATTCCGGCGAAGTACTACAAAGAGAGCGGCCGCCGCCCGGAGGAGCTCTATCGGGAAGCGGTCTGCTCGGACCCGGTAATTTCGCAGCTCATCGCCAAGGCGACTTCGGAAGACAAGCTTTCCACGACCCGCGATTGGTCGTTCCTCGCCAGCCGACTCTCGGGCGAAAACTGGTTTCTCGCCGGTGAGAGCGCGGGGTTCGCCGACCCCATCCTTGCCGCCGGGATGACCCTCGCCCACATGGGCGCCCGCGACGTAGCCTATACGATCCTCGCGGCCGAGCGCGGGGACTACGAGCCGGAATGGCTCCGTTCCCGTTACGACCTGGCGCAGCGGACACACATCTTACAACACATCCGCTTCGCCGATTACTGGTACACGGCGAACGGACAGTTCACCGAGCTGGTCGAGTTCACGGCGGAGATCGCTCGCGACGCCGGCCTCGAGTTGACGCCTAACGAGGCCTGGCAGTGGCTGGGAACCGGCGGATTCATCAGTGGAGAGTCCATCGGCGCCGGCCTCGCGGGATTCGGTCTGAGGGCGGTGAAGGGCCTCGCGGGACAGTTCGCGGGAGAAATCCCCTCGTACATCATCGACGGCCAGAACGTGTTCCGGCTGAACCTGGAGGGTGCGGAACGGGAGTGGGGCGCGACGCTGGAGGGCGGACGGATCACCCGCCACCGCCGCTACGCTCGCGGGGATAAGCGACTTCCGAACGTGAGCCTCTACGGGCTTCTCATCTCGATCTTGAAGAAGACCGACCGATACCAGGACCTGCTCGACGCCCTCACCCTCTACGGCCGAGCCAACGGGATGCACCCGTCCGAAGCCCCTCGCTTCGTATTGGATGTCCACACGGCCCTCGAAGCCATGGTCTCGGACGGCTGGGTCGACGCCTCCGTAGATCCCTCCCAGCCGGTCTGCCGTGTGACGCAGATCCAAGACCCGGAAGCGGTCCACCCCAACCGGGATGTGGCTGTCCGTTTCGGGCTCACGACTGCCGAACCGTAGGGACCGGTTCCTGCCCGTGGGCCCAAGCTCGGTAGCCCCTTGGGAGTGTGGCGATCACTCTCGCATGAGGGTCACCGGGCCGAGCAAGCCGGACTCCTGCAGGGGCGAATCCGCCCGGAAGGGGGACCAGTTAGTCTTGGTGACCCGCCGCTCGGGAGGCAGCCCGGCGTCGCCGATGAGGCGGTTCACCCAAAGGTTCGCCACCGTCACCTCCAGGACGTTGCCCCGAGGGCGAAGAAGCCCCGCCGGGATTCGCACCTGCCAAGGCGCGGACCACAGGGTGCCGAGGTCTTGCCCATTCAGGCGGACCGTCGCGGCACTGGCGACCTTGCCGAGCGACAGAACGTCGCCCCCGGCGGGCGCGTCGAAGCTCGTCCGGTACGTGGCCCTGCCGGAGTAGTGTCGGATCGCCGCTTCCGGGCGGTGCCTCCAGTCGACCAAGCGGTCGAACTCTGCGCGCACCGGTCCTCCGAACTGGGGATCGAACGCGACCGTCCACGGCCCCGGCAGCGTCGCCGTCGCCACCGGGCGCGGAAAGTTCGTGCCGGCCTTGCTGTTTGCGGAACCCGGGCGGCGAAAGACGACGAAGCCGCTCTCCAGGGGCGCCAGCCGGAGCGGCACGACGGTCGTCTTGCCCCGGAAGCTGAACACGGGGAGGTCTCGCCGCTCGCCCGTCTTCGGATCCCACCACTCGGGCTGGCGGCCTGTGACGCGGAAAGCGGCCTCGCACACCAACTCGACGGCCCCCCGGTTCGCTACGAAATAGAGGTCGGCGTCCTTCGTTCGCCGGTGCGAGTACCGCAGCCCGTCGCCCGCCTCGAGATCGGGCGTCACCGCCAGCCCGCGCAGGATCTCCGCCACGGCCGTATACGAGGGGTAGAGCTCGCGCCGTGGCAGCGCTCCCGAGTTCAACGACCAAGGCGCCATGTCCCACGCGCCCAACGTCTTCGCGGCTGCGCCCTCCACCAGCCAAGACGCGTCGGTGGCCACGCGCATACCCCCGCCGTCGGCGAACTGGATCTGAACGACGCCGATCAGGCCGGCCGGGTTGTCCTTCGGCCCATCGTTCGTGACGACGACCTCCAGCCGGTTCGGCCCCTCCACCAGCAGCGACTTCGCGTCGAGGACCCCAACGCGATGAAAATCCGAACCAGTCAAGGCGGTCTTCCCGTTCACGGTGAGCTGATACGAGTTGTCGGCCGTGAAGGCCAAAGTGGCCGAAGCGACCTTGCGGCCAAGGGGAAGGTCGAAGGTTCTCGAATAGCGCCGCGTCCCGACGGGGGCCGAGACGGCGGGCTCGCCCTTGTCCTCTCCAATCCACATGGCGTCCGTGAGCACCGGGACTCTAAGGGGCTCCACGGCATCCCGGATCACGCGTCCCTTCCCCGCCTTCCGGTTCCACAGCCCCTGCGCCAGCCGGCGGACCTCCGCGTCGCACTCCGGGTAGCCCACGAGGCTCGGCGAGCGCTCCGGCGGGTTGCCGACGACGGTCGCCCCGGCCGCGACCAGCTCGGAGATCTTGCGAAGGAGCGGCGGCGTCATCGTCTCCGTGCGCGGCAGGACGAGGACGCGGTAGCTCATCCCGTCCGGGAAGACGATCCGCCCGTTCCGCACGCTCGCCCGTGCGAGGAGCGCCTCGGGGGCGCAGCCGTCGAAGTTGTAGCCGCGCCGGTCCGGCAGATCGCCGATCGTGGCGGACGCCGGCGGCTGAAACACATTGGGCGCGCCCTCGGGCGCGAGATAGAGGATGTCGGCCACGGGCAGCCCCTCGCGAAGCATCGCCTGGCAGCGAGCGAGGTACTCGTGGTAGGCGGGCGCCATGTCCCACCACGTCTGCGTTCTCTCCCAGTGGACGCCGTACGGGCCCATCGTCATGCCGGGGGCCTCGTCCAGCTTCGGCTGGTGCTGATACCGGTGGAAGTAAAACTTGTTGATCCCGTTCGCGAGCGCCCAGTCCCCCTGCTCCTTCATCGAAGCCGGGTGCTGCAGCCAGGCGTCCCGGTCGTCGGAGGTAAACGCCTCCGCGCCCACGACCGGCCTCCCCATCGTGTGGGCGATCGAAACCGCCTCGAAGCAACTGTAGTTGCTGTCGAACCCGTACCCCTTGGACCAGAACTCCGCCATCGGCTCGTCGGCAACCCCGCCCAGAGCGAGGTCCGACGTCGGGTTCATATCGTACGGCTCCAGGGAAAGGCCGAGCCCGTTCTCCTTCGCCTTCCGCTTGATCGGCCCCATGTGGTTCTCGATCACCAGCTCCTGGGCCGTTTGCCGCAGGTCCCACAGGAAACGCTCGGACACGTCGACGGAGTCGACGATCCGCCCCGCCATCACGGGCAGATAGCGAAGCGCGTCGTACCCTCGGCGCTCCCGGAAAAGCGCCCGAAAGCGCGGCGACCAGTTCTGGGCGCCCATCTCCCAACTGTCGAAGTGGAGCGCGGTGAGCCCGCTCCCCGGCCGCCGGTTCGGCCCGATGGCCTTCAGCACCGGATCGATGAAGGCGGCGATGTGAGCCGTGATCCCCGTCGTCTCGAACTTGTCCGTCTCGAACCCGAGGCCCGCATCGGGCGCTGGGCGCGAGGTTTGGCCGGTCAGCGTCCGGCCGAAGCGCAGGATCGTCCAACGGCCGGGCGGCACGTCCCAATCCAGCGCTCCGTCTGACGTCAATCGCGACGTCAGATCGATCACCTTCGACGATGCCACGGCGCCTGCCGGAGGAACCTGCCGGCTCTCCGGCCGGAGGTACGGCGCGACGCCGGGCTGCGACGAGAACGGAGCGCGGTAGACGAGGCTCTTCTCGTCGAGCTCGCTCAGCCCCTTCCCCGCGGTCGGCGTCGGGACGGCCAAGACGACCTCGTCCCGGTAGTACTCCTCCCACTGCCTCCGCAGGTCAGGCGTCAAGGTGCCAAGGCCGAAGAACGGCGTCCGAGGTTTCGGCCGGGGGAGGGCGCCCTCGTAGCGGGAAGGCCCCACGACCTGGGTCTCGCTGGACACGAGGTGCTGCATCGCCTGATCCGGCGTGACCCACGGCCCGCCCGTGCCGCACCAGCCGGGCCCCGTGCCGAAGTCGATCCCCAGCCCCCGCCGGTCCGCCTCCCGCACGGCGTGTCCGATCATGCCGAGCCACTCGGGGCTCATGTACCGCACAGGCCCCTTCGGGACGCCGATGTTCACCTCCAGGAAGATGCCGCCGCCGAGGCCCGCCTTCCGCATCGCCTCCAAGTCGGCCGACATGCCCTCGCGGGTCATGTTGCCCTCCATGAAGTACCAGTAGACCCACGGCCTCGCCTCGGGCGGAGGGGATACGAACCGCTGGGCAAGGGATTCTTGGGGCATCAGGGACATGAGGATGAGGGGGAGCGCGAGCATCGACATAGGGATCAGCCGAAAGCTACCCGCAACGCGGACTCGTGGTGAGCAAACGCCTCGGTTGGAGGAACTTCGAAGGATCGTCAGTCCGTACCTAGCTCAGGGCGACTGACCCCCTGGAGGTGGAACAAGATTGGTTATGCGCACAGCAGTGCCGACCCTGGCCCTAATGGTTTTCGCCGGTTCTGCGCTTTCGGCAGGGGCGCAAGTGCCCGCGACGAGAGTGGGAACTGAGCCGAAGGTCGTCTCGATCAAGGTCAAAGATGCCGCCGGCAAGCCGGTAGAGAACGCTACCGTCGCCACGGGGTGGAACTTCGGGTCGGGACAGGTCGCGCCATCGGAGCATGGAGCCGTCGGTACGACGGGTGCCGGTGGGACGGCTACGCTCAAGGTGGCCGCGACGCGCCCGATGGGGCTGATCGCGTTCGACGCGAAGCGGGAAAACGCCGGCCGCGTCTGGTTCGACCCGAAGGGGCCGGGAACCCTCTCCATCACCCTAGCGCCGGTCGTCCGGGTGTTCGCCGAAGTCCGCATCAAAGACTGGAACGGCGCTTTTCCGCCGGGCAGCCTCAACTTCACGATGGTCGGCGACGAAACAGGGGTCGATGGCAAGAAGGCCACGAGCTTCGCCGGCTGGGCCCAAATGGCCGAGCGGACCCTGCTCGTGCTGCCCGCCGGCGACTACGCTTTCTTTATGTTCAGCCCGGACACGACGAGCTACTCGACGAAGGCGACGCTGAAGCTGAAGCCCGGGGAAAGGCGTACTCTCGACCCGATCGAGGTCGAAATGACCCTGCTTACAAAGAGCTATGGCAAGCCCGCTCTGCCGATTAAGGTGACTGACGCCCGCGGCATCGCGAAGCCGTTCAATCTGGCCGACTACAAGGGCAAATGGGTGGTTCTCGAGTTCTGGGGGTTCTGGTGAGGCGGCTGCGTCTCCAGCAGTTTGCCGGAGCTAGCTGCGTTCTACGAGAAGCATAAGGACAAGCGGGACAAGTTCGAAGTGTTCGCGTTCCACGACCCCGCGGCTAAAACGTTCGAGGAGCTGGATAAGCGCCTGCCGGGGCTCCGGGAAAAGTATTGGAAGGGCAAGCCGCTTCCCTTCCCGATCCTTCTGGACAGCACGGGGGAAACCATCAACGGCTGGGGCATTCGCGCCTTCCCCACCACCGTCCTGATCGACCCGCAAGGCAACCTCGTCCGGCTGAAGGGCCACGGCATGAAGGCCTACGAGGAAGCGATCTTCGGGATCAAGGGCAACGGTCTATAACTGAACGCCTCGTCTCCCCCCTCCGCCTTAGGCCTGAAGGGCCGACCTATACCAAGCCCAGGGCGCGAGCCCTGGGTAAGGCCGGGAGCCTAAGCGCCTTCCTCTGTTCCGATGTAAATCATCCCCGGACCCCCGGGAGGACGCCGGAATCGCGCCCCAACGGGGTGCCGATCGTGGGGCTCTCGTTCCCAGGGCTGCGCCCCTGCGCAGGCTGTCGGACCTTCGGGCCTAAGGCGGAGGAAAGACGAGAGCTATCTTGTTAATAAGCTTTTGGGCCTAGGCCTTCTTCTTAACGACTCAGCGGATCGAGAGGACGCGCGCCGGGAGTTCCGACCCCGCGGCCGGCGCGTAGGAGTGCTCCTCGGCGCTCTCCAGAAGGTGGCGGACTCGCCCTGCTCGAGCACGAACTCTTCGGGGCCCACCTTGACGAGGCGGAGCCTTTGAGCACGAACACCATCTCCTCCCCCGGTGGCTCCGTTTCTCGCTCTCCTGGTAAAGCTCGATCACGGTGGGCAGGATCTTGCCGTCGTCCAGCCGGCTGCCCAGAGATAAGGAGCGGGACGCGCACGCCTTCCCGCACGTAGTCGGCGCGTTCCGCCTCGGTCAGCGGGGCGGGGGCGATCGGTCCGGCGCCAAAGTCCGTCGGTCGAACCACCGGTCGTCTCCGCCGCGATGAATCGCCACGATCTGCGACTCGGCGGCGGTGGGCCGGGCGAGGGACGCGACGTGAACGCCCATCGCGGCGCACAGCTTCAGGATCGTCAGGGCTTGGGGCATGCCTCCCTGCTCGAGGCGCACGATCGAGTTCTTGCTGACGTTCGCCGCCTTGGCGAGGTCCCGGATGGACAGCCCCATCCCGCTGCCGCGCGCGGCGCAGGCGCCCCAGAATCTCCAGCGGCACCGACCCGAGGAGCTCTTTGCACGTCCCGCTCTTGGCGCAGAAGATCGTTTTCTGTACCCACGGCGGCAGGATACCGAGCCCACAGGGAACAAAACGCCGCGCAACGTTGGTACATTCCCATCGATGGTACAGTCCCTACTGCCGCTGCTCGTCGCCTCTCTTTTGGCTCCTCCGGCTCCGGCGGCTCGCAAGAACCGGCCCGCAGCCCCCCCTTCCCCATCCATTCGATTTGGGAACGAGGCGGAGAGGGCCGGCAACCCGCTGGCCGCCTTCGTGGAGATGCTGAATCGACAGAAGAGTACGTTGCCGACGACTCGATGCGCTCCGCCTATTGGCAAGCGAGAAGCACCGTGGCCGCCAATCTTGGGGATATCGCCGAGGCGAACCGAAGCTGGGACGCCGCCTTCGCGCGGGACCGCCCCCGATCCTCTTCAAGAGCCCTTTGCAAGGTAGCCGTCCGCAGAACGCGGTCGATGTCATCGTGCGCGCGGCCGACCGGCACTCCTGGATCATGCTTGGCGAAGAGCACGTCAAGCCCACAGACCCGCTCAATCATGATCCCCTTGCTGGGCGCTACGGAAGAGGGCTTTAGAACGCTCGCCGTCGAGACACTGAACGACGACATGGTCGCACCGACGCAGCGTCGCGGCTACGCGGACGTAGCCACCGGCACCTACACGGCCGATCCCGTGTTCGCGGCGGGGAATCCGGGAGGCGCTCTCTCGGGTACCGGCTTGTCCCCTACAGGCGATCGAGCGCCCCAGACGTACCCCGCCGGAGATCCGCACTACGCGCAGAACTTCCGCGAATCGGGGCAGGCAAGAAACCTGAAGGAGCGGATCTACGACGGGACCCTAAGGCCAAAGTGGTGGTCTGGGCGGCGGGCCCACGTCTACGAGCAGACCGACAAGGACGCGAGCGGCGAGTGGCGACCGATGGCCCCTGCGAGTTCAAAGAGAATGACCGGAATCGATCCGTTCTCCGTTTACCTCGCCACGTACACGGAAGCTGGCGACCGCAGCTCCAGTGGCCGCTCTACAAGTGGGCCACGGATCGCGGCCTGGTGCAACCGACCATCTTCGTGGCCAAGAACGGAACCCTTTACGGATCCTCGTTCGACGCGCAGGTCTTCTTCCCGCGCACCACGTATGTATTCGGCCGGCCCGACTGGCTGATGCGCGAGCTGGGCAGGAAGTCCGTTGAAATCCCCGCCGGGCTGGTGAAGCCAAAGGGCATCCAGCTCGTACAGGCGTTCCGCGGGAGGCGGTCACCGCGATCCCTGTCGACCAGATCGTCATCCGCCCCGGCGACCCCGTCCCCGCCCTCGCTCCCCCCGAGGCACTTTTATGGTGCGGGCCATTGACGAAGCGGGCAAAGCAACACCGCCAGTCGGGGTGCGAACACGCTGAGGGGGGACTGTAGATTGAAGATTGGAGGTTTTAGATTGGGGATCCAGAAACGGGGACTCGCGGATATTGGAGCCCCCTCCCAAACCAAATTCTCAGTCTAAAATCTTCAATCTTCAATCTACAATCCCCCCATGGCTTCTGGTTGGCTGATGGGAGCGCTGTTGCTGCTTGGGCAGGGCGGGGATGACTCCCTTGGGTATGTGAGCGAGAATCTGGCGCAAGGGCGGGGGAACTGGTACCAGTATCTGCGCATTTGGATAAGCGGCTGGCGATCCGCGAGGGAGACACCCTCGTCTACGACCTGCTCCTCGACCCGCGCAACCCCGAGCCGAAGGGCGGCCTGGACGTGGAGTTCGAGGGCGAGGCGCCCCTGCGCGACCGGGATCTGCAGGACCAGGAAGGAAGGCGCGCGCACGGCGACGCTCCCCTTACGTCCGCAGTCGGCAAGTGGCACACCGCCGCATCCCCTGGCGGGTACCCAGGGCCGCACGGCGATTTCCTGGAACCTCGCCTTCGAGGGGGACGCGGCCGGAACCTACGCCCAGTTCGTCGACAACATCGGCGTCGTCCACGCCGACAGCGCCACCACGTGGATCTATCGGAACTGGTATCCCCCCGGTTCGCGCGGTCGGGCTCAACGGCGGATACACCGTCGCCCCCTCGTGCGTCGCCGTGGACCGCTCGGCGCTGGCCAACCTGCCCGAAGCTGTCGCGTCGGTGCGGAAGACGGCGGAGCAGGTCCGCAGCCTGGAGCGCGCTCGGGCGGACCTCGCGCTGGCGCGCGACTTTGCGCGCGAGAACCCGGACGCGAAGCTCGACCGCCACTTGGCCGAAGCGACGGAGGCCCTTGACCGCGTGGAGCGCAACTCGGGCGCGACGGCGGAGATCCAGGCCGCCCTCCACACCGTGCGTCACGCACTGAGCCACGCCCATCCTGTGATGGAGCGGTACACCGGCCACCTCGTGGGGCACGCGCACATCGACCTGCGGTGGCTCTGGGATTGGCAGGAGGGGGTCGTCGCCGCGCGACACCTTTGCGCAAGCGGTGCGTTTCATGGACGAGTTCCCCGGCTTCACGTTCAGCCAGAGCAGCTCGTGCCTCTACGCGGCCGTCGAGCAGAACTACCCTGCCCTCTTCGAGGAGATCCCGGCGCAAGGTCCGGCGGGGGCAGTGGGAGATCGTGGGGGGCCGGGTCTGCGAGGGGACACCAATGATCTCGCCGGAGTCCCGCCCGGCACACTTCCTCTACGGTCAGCGATATTTCCGCGAGCGGTTCGGCAAGACGGCGGTCGTGGGCTGGGAGCGGACACCTTCGGCCACACCGCGCAGATGCGCCAGATCCTCCGCCAGGGCTGCCGCTACTATTATTTCTGCCGCGGCGGCAAGGGCAAGCCGCTCTTCTGAGTGGCGGGCCTCGACGGCACCCGTATCCTCACCTTCGACGAGCCCGCGACGGGCGGCTGGTACAGCTCCTCCGACCTCTCGTACAAGCAGTTCGCGGAGGCGCTGGAGTTCCGGCGGACCACGGGCAGCCAGGACTCGATCTGGGTGTACGGCGTGGGCAACCACGGCGGCGGTCCCACGCGCGAGATGATCCAGCAGGCCCTCGCCTGGATGAAGGACCCCGCCAAGCCCAGGGTCCGCTTCTCCACCGCCCACGCAGTTTTTTCAGAAGCTGGAGACCTACGACCTGCCGGATCCCCGTCATCGCGGACGAGCTTCTGAACCCCGTCTTCGAAGGCTGCTACACCACCCACGCCGACATCAAGGAGCTCAATCGCCGGGCGGAGCACTCCACCACCTCCGCCGAGGCGCTCGCCGCCGTCGCCGCCTTCCACTTCGCCTACCCGCGCGAGGCGTTCCGGCGGAGCTGGGAGGAGATCACCTTCCACCACCACCACGACACGCTCACCGGCACCGGCATCCACTCCGCCACGAGGAAGACCCGCACGGAGCTGCGCCGCGTGGTGGCGGAGAACGCGGCGATCGCTCAGCGCGCCATGGAAACGCTCGCTGTGCGCATGACCCCGCGCCCGGGCGGCATGAGCGTGCTCGTGTTCAACCCCAGTGGCTGGACGCGCAGCGCTTGGGCCGGGCCCACCTCTTCTCCTCGGGCGGCGGAGTGGACCTGAACCCGCTATCGCCGTGGCGCCTGACCCGCGAGGAGCACCCCACCGAGGTTCTCGACCCGGTCACCCGCGTGCGCTTCTGGGCCGCCGACGTGCCGCCGTTCGGATACCGGGTGTTCCAATTGAGCAACCCGAAGTCGGGGATCCGGATGAATCGCCGGCCGGGGAGCAGTCGGCATTTCTCATCGGGGTCCCACGTTCCCCTGCTCGAGAACGAGCCTGGTCGCCAGGTTCGATCCCCAAACTGGGACCCTCGCGAGCCTCCGGCCGCACCGGGCGGAGCGAGGTTGTCGGCGTCGGCGGCCGACTCGCCCGCCTCAGGCTGCACCACGAGGCGCCGCATGGCACCAGCGCGCCTGGACCCTCGGCCCCATATCGAAAGTCGAGGCGCTGCCCGCGCCGGTCATGACTGAAGGGCCGGGCTGGGTGCGCTTCACCCACACGGTGCCATCCGTGAACAATCCCCGGGCGGCCCACAGTGATCGCCCAAACCTTCCGCCTGCCCGCCGGGGACGCGAGGTGGAGGTCGAGGTGGGCGACTGGGGGCACATCGGCAACGGCCAGACGGGCGGGCCGATGCTGCGCGTCGCGTTCGACACGAACCTTCGCGCCCCGGTCGCGACCTACGAGATCCGTTCGGGGCGATCGCGCGCAAGACCGACAGCGCGGACGTCGTGGGCCTCAACGCTGGATGGACCTGAGCGCGGGCGGCCGCGGCCTGGCCGTGCTCAACGACTCGAAGCACGGGATGTCGGCGGCGGGGAGCACGATGCGCCTGACCCTGATCCGCTCCAGCTACGACCCCGATCCTCTGCCGGACGCCGGCCAGCACCGCTGGCGCTACGCCCTGGTGCCCCACGAGGGCGAGCTGGCGCACCGCGGGCATCGTGCGCCGCGGGATGGAGTTCCAGCAGCCGCTCACTCGCCGCCACCGTCCCCGCCGACGCCAAGGGTCCCGCTCCCGCGGAGTGGAGCCCCGTCCGCGTCACGGACCCCGCCGTGGTCCCCACCGTCCTGAAGATGGCGAAGACGGCGGCGGCCTCGTCCTCCGGATGTACGAAAGCGCGGAGCGCCGTCCCAGGTGCCATCGAGTTCGGCTTCCCCGCCCGGACCGCGGTGGGTGAACTTCGTCGAAGGACCCCCAAGGCCCGGCCGCCGTCGCAGAGGCCGCATCCCCCTCACCCTGCGCCTTGAGATCCGCGAGAGCTGCGCCTCCCCAAGATGGGTCAGAAATAGAAGAGTTGTCCCAAAGCCGCGTAGCGGCTTTGGGGATGGCGTCGACGACTGCTCTCTGTCTGGGACTACACTGACGCCTGAGAACCTTTATGAGCGGAGAACTTACGAGAAGGGATGTGCTGAAGGGCTCGGCGGCGACCGTGGTCGGCCTCGCGGCGGCAAAGCTGTCCGCCGAGCCGCCGGATGCTCCGGCGCCTGGCGACCGGAGGCTGCGCATCGGCGTCATCGGGTGCGGGGGCAAGGGATGGAGCGGAATGGAGGAGGCGGCGCAGCACGGCGATATCCTCGCGATCTGCGACGTCGACGCCGGGCACCGGGCCAAAGGCATGCTCCAGCATCCCGACGCGGCGACCTTCGGCGACTACCGGGAGATGCTCGCCGCCATGCGCGGCAAGATCGACGCCGTCGTTATCAGCACCCCGGACCATCACCACGCGACGGCGGCGGCGCTCGCCATGCGCCAAGGGCTCCACACATACTGCGAGAAGCCGTTGACGCGAACCATCTGGGAGGCCCGCCAGCTCGCGAAGATCGCCCGCGAGCGCCGCGTCGCCACGCAGATGGGGAACCACAGCACCGCCAGCACCCCTATGCGCAAGGTGGCGGCACTGATCCGTTCCGGCGCCTTTGGCCGCGCGAAGGAGATCCACCTCTGGACCGACCGCTCCGGCGGCTGGTGGCAGCAGGGCATCCCCCGGCCGGCGCCTGCCACACCGCCGAGGCACCTCGACTTCGACCTCTGGCTCGGCCCGCGCCCCCCGCGACCCTACGGCGAGGGCTATCACCCCTTCGCGTGGCGCGGCTGGTGGGACTTCGGCACCGGCGCTTTGGGCGACATGGGCTGCCACATCTTCAACATGCCCTTCATGGCACTCGACCTGCGCGACCCGTCCGCGATCCGTGCCGAGACGAGCGGGCACGACCGGGACAGCTTCCCCGCCTGGGCCATCGTCCACTACGAGTTCCCCGCCCGAAACGGCCGCGCGCCCGTCGAGCTGCACTGGTACGACGGCGGGAAGCGGCCGCCCGCCGAGCTCGCCCCGGGGTTCGAGCTCGGTGGGAACGGCTCGATCGTGGTCTGCGAGCGGGCGACGATCTTCAGCCCGGACGAGACGAACACGCGGTTCATGCTGGTCGGCGGCGCGCCGATGCCGGAGGTCCAGGTCGAGGAGTCACCCGGACACATGGCGGAGTGGGCCCGCGCGGCCATGGGCGGCCCGCCCGCCCGCGCCAACTTCCCGGATTACGCAGGTCCCCTCACCGAAACCGTCCTGCTCGGCAACCTGGCGATCTGGGCCGACGCCCCCCGCCTCGAGTGGAACGCCCGCCGGATGCAGGTGCGGGGCACGACCGCCTTCGACGCCCTGATCAAGCCGGGCTACCGGAAAGGCTGGGGGCTTTAGATTTTAGATTTTAGATTGGAGATTGGAGATTTTGGATATTGGATATTGGGTTTGAGATAACGAACCCTCAGCTGCGAGCTCAGGAGAGACGACACACCGTTCCCAACATGTGCCGTCATTCCAGAATCTCCAATCTAAAATCTAAAATCTAAAACCTCCGTCGCACCTTGATGTTGCGAAACGAGACGTTTCCGTGGTCTCCCTGGAGCGCGATGGCACCCCGGCGCCGCTTCGCGAAGTTGGGAAGTCCGGCGAACTTGCTCTTCGCGACGCGGGCGTTGAACTCCTGGCTCCCCAGCACGTACTCGTAGTACTTCACGCCGTTCACGTCGGTCTGGCACTTGTCCGGCGTCACCAGGATGCGCAGGCGGTTCCACTCCCCCGCCGGCCTCGTCGCGTCGACGGGCGAGGAGTACAGCTCGTACAGCCAGCCCGTCTTCTGCGCGCCCCGCGCTCCCCCGTCGTCGTAGATCTGGACCTCGGGCCCGCTGTGCCACGTCGCCCCGCCCCCCTCGGCGACGTGGAACATGACGCCGCTGTTCTGCCCCTTGCCCACGTTGAACTCCAGGCAGAGCTCGAACCAGTCGAACTCCTCCGTGGTCACGATGTCCCCCGCCGTCCCTGGGTCCGCGATCGTCAGCGCTCCCCCCTCCACGCGCCACCCAGCCCCCACCCCTTTGCCCCCAAAGTTGCGCCACCCCTGAGTGGTCTTTCC
>JAUJNV010000070.1 GCA_030447945.1 Fimbriimonas sp.
TCAGGGCCAGCACCTATACGTTGGAGCGGCGTGCGCCCAGGAGAAGCAATGTCGCCTCCCGAATCGCGTCGGCGGACAGCCCGGCCTCCGCCCGGAGAATGGTCTGGGTCCCGTGCTCGACAAAGGCATCCGGCAGGGCCAGGATCGTGTGAGGGAGGCCGCCCAGGCCTCCCTCGTGCAAGGAGTCGCGCACCTGTTGTCCGAAGCCTCCGGTCCGCACGCTCTCCTCGATCGTGATTAGACCCCGCGTACGGGCGGCGTGCGCGGCAATACCCCCGGCGTCGAGCGGCTTGAGGAATCTGGCATTCAAGACGGTCGCGTTGACGCCCTTTTCGCGCAACATCGAGGCGGCCTCCCAGGCGACGCTGACCATGGAGCCAACGGCGCACAGCGTCACGTCGTCGCCCTCACAAAGCACCTCGGCCTTGCCGATGGTGATTGGAGTACGTGCTTCTGGCAGACGGTCGTCGCTGGTACCGCGCGGGTAGCGAACGGCCGAGGGCCCATCGTCGTAGCCGCCCATCCAGTGGGTCATCTCCCGTAGCTCCGTGGTGTCCCGGGGGGCGAGCAGGACGATGTTCGGGATGAGAGTGAGGTAGGAGACGTCGAACGCGCCGTGATGCGTCGGGCCGTCGTCCCCTACCAGGCCCGCACGGTCCAAGAAGAATCGGACGGGGAGGTTCTGGAGGCAGACGTCGTGCAGCACCTGATCGAAACCGCGTTGGAGGAACGTGGAGTAGATCGCGCAGAGCGGCCGCAAACCGCCGGCGGCCATGCCCGCCGCGAAGGTGACGGCGTGGCCCTCCGCAATGCCCGTGTCGTAGTACCGATCCGGCAACGCCGACGCGAACTTGGTCAAGCCGGTGCCGTCGGGCATAGCGGCGGTGATCGCCACGACCGTCGGGTCCGCCTGCGCCGCCTCAAGCGCCGCGTCGCCAAAGGCTTGGGTGTAGGTCACGGGACCCGAAGACTTCGCCATCTCGCAGGCCTGGAGGTCGAACGGGATCACGCCGTGCCACTTGCGCGCGTCCTCCTCGGCCACGTCGTACCCCTTGCCTTTGACGGTTATCGCGTGGACGAAGACGGGGCCGCTCAGCTCGCGGACGTTGCGGAAGACCTCCAGCAGCGTCGGGAGGTCGTGGCCGTCGACGGGGCCGATGTACTCCCAGCCCATCTCCTCGAAAATCGTGCCCGTGTCGCGAGGAGCCAGAGTATGGGTGATGCCATGTCGAAAGCCGGCGGCGGCTTTGACGACGGGGTCCGGCATTTTCTCGATGACGCCTCTCGCCTTTTGGGCCAGATCTTGGAGCCACGGTCGCGAGCGGAGCTTGGCGAGGTAGTTCGTGAGCGCGCCGACGTTCGGAGCGATGCTCATGCGGTTGTCGTTGAGCACGACGGTCACATCGGTGCGTATCTCGCCGCCATGGTTCAGAGCTTCCCAGCTCATTCCCGAGGCGATGGCGGCGTCGCCGGCGACGGCAACTACCCGCTCGGTCGTGCCCAGCTTATCCCGGGCCGCCGCGAAGCCGAGGGCGGCGGAAATGGCCGTGCCCGCGTGGCCCGCGCCGAATACGTCCAGCTCGTGCTCCTCCCGCCGGAGGAAGCCGCTCATCCCCTTGTGTTTCCGCAGCGTGGGGAAGCGATCGAGCCGCCCCGTAAGCATCTTGTGCGGGTAGGCCTGATGACCCGTGTCCCAAACGACCTTGTCCGGCGGGATCGTGTAGGCGCCGTACATGGCGACGGTCAATTCGACCGTCCCTAAATTCGAACTGAAATGGCCCCCGGTGCGGCTGACGCCTTCGAGGATCGCGCGCCGCACCTCGTCGGCAAGCTCTGCCAGCTCTTTATCCGACAGACGGTGCAAATCGGAAGGCTGGATGATCTCTGACAGGTGCCTGAATGCGCTCTCCATGATGGACCCCAACTCCTGCTACGACCCAACCGGCCCTTTGGTCGCCGAGTTCCCGCGCGAGTGGGCCCTCCCTCGCCGGCGGCCCCGCCTCGTCGGGGCATCAATAACGATGACATGCTTTGTTGCGGACTTTCCGCTCAAGAACCGGAGGGGTTGTCCTTCCCGCGCCCCGGTCGACTAGACTTGGAACGGGAGAACTGCGGGTTACCTATGGCTGTTGAACCGAAACTATTCTGCTCGTGGAGGATAATGCCGACGACGAGCAGTTGACGTTGCGGGCGATGCGCCAGAGCGGACGTGCCCAATATCATCCGGCCGCGCGGGATGGGGCGGAGGCGCTCGACCATCTTTTCGGCGCGAACGCGGGCCCTCGCCTGCCGGACCTGATCCTTCTCGACCTCGCCGCCCAAGGTGAGCGGCCTGGAGGTCTTGCAGAAGGTGGCGCGCGAACAACGTGACCCGATCCCCGCCTACCGTCGTGCTGACCTCCAGCGACGAGGAGCGTGGATATCGTGACCAGCTACAACCCAGGGCGCGAACTCCTATATCCGCAAGCCGGTGGACTTCGACGAGTTCATCGACGCCGTCCGCCAGCTCGGTACCTCTACTGGCTGGAGCTGAACTGGACGAAAAGGCCGCTTGAGGGCCGGTCATGGTGGGTATTGGGATGTAGCTAGAAGTTTGTAGTTTGTGGCTTGTCATCCTGAGCGCAGCAACGGCCCCCGGCCTCCACCGGAGTGCTCCTGGCGGCGCCCCCTGCGACAGGAGGGGCTGGGGCCGCGGGCCGTTGCTGCGCTCAGGATGACAAGCCACAAACTACAACCACATCCCAATACCCACCCCTCACCCTCCAGGTTCAAGCCTCGTAGTGCGTCGCCGGCGGTCATTGCCGTCGGCGGGAGTAGCTCCAGCACCGGCACGCCCTCCCACAGCCCGCGATCGAATCCGCCCTCGCGCACCTCGAAGGGACCAAACCGTTCGCCGCTCGAATGGAGCTTCCGAGCAGGGACGCGCTGGCAGAGGACGAGTAGAACCGTCCCGCCACGCACCCTCCTCGCCGTCCTGCAATCCGGGAAGTTCCAGCTCCGGCTGGCCGAATCCTTGCAGGCCGAGCGTAAAGTTATGAATTCCCGCTCGGGAGAGCGCGAGTGCTGACAGACACGTGGTCGCGCGCGTCCACCCGGGGGTCGACGCGGCCGGAGTGGACCACCTGGCGAGGCAGCAGGTACCGCCGCGCGATGGGGTCCGCGACGACGCCCTCGCTGAGATCGCCGAGGCGGCGGACGACAGGAGGAAGTCGAGCGCCGGGGTAGACCCCGCCGGGTCGTGCGACTCAAACGTGAGTTGCGCGAGCGTCCACGTCGCCCGCATCCGCGCGAGAAGCTCGGGTCCGCCCCGACCGCAAGCTGCTGGCTCTGGGCGAAGGCTTCGGGATCATAACCCGCCTTCCCTCTGCTCAGGATCAGCATCTTCAGGACCGTCTCGCGGTCGCGGCTCGCCACCGCGTGCGCCCCGCGCTCCAAAGGGCGTCGAAGGCCCTTCGGATTCTGGGCCAGTGGAACGCCGAAGCCGACCACCGTACCTGTCCCCGCGGGGTTGACGATCTCATAGATCGACGGCATGGTTGCCCGCAGAGAGGAGAGGACCGAGAGGTAGTACCTCCGGTCAATTCCGGAATCCGGGACCCTTGCAAGGCCGAACGTGCCAGGGACGCATCGCTGCCGCCTCTCCGCGCGAGCCGTTTCTACGGGGGTGGTGGGAGGGGCCACCGGTCCCAGTTCAATCGCCCCGCCCAAAAGCCGGGGCCAGACGCCCGGCACCCAGGCGAAGAGCCAGCCTGACGCTCCGCGTGCAGGGAGGCGCGCAAGGCCGAAACCGGCTTTCCGCTCGGTTTCTCCGCGCTCCACTTATCCTCCGCGCCCGGCCCATACGTCACCAGGCCGAAGGGATCGACGGCGTCCAAGAACGCGGCGGCGTTCGGGCGCGCTGAGCACGCGGGTGCCGCACGAGCACCTGGGCGCGGCGCAGGACGCGGGAGCCGGGAAGGCCGCTCCACTTCGCGATCTCTGCCTTCGTAGCTAAACGTACATCGAGCAGATGGAGAAAGGAGAACAACGGGATGTTCATGCTGTATCTGATAAACCCGTGCAGCGCGAGCCCGCCGGATAAGCACCAGCGGCGCAAAGGCTTAAAGCAGAAGACGAGCGTGGCCATCGAAAACTCGACGATCAGCGTGCCGTAAAGCTAAGTAGACGAAGGGAAATTCGCCGGGAAGAACGCCGGAGTGGGGAAGCGGTCGATTCGTTCAGCCGCGCCGTGTACCAGGTCGCGGTGCCGTTCATCCACAAGTACGCTGCGCTTGAGCCAGACCGTCGTTAGGTGAGGATCAGCGCGACATTGTAAGTGATCAGCCGCTGGGGCCAGAGGGAGACGGCGACCGGCCCGGGCGCGATCTTGCCCTGCCACAGGCCGATCAGGCGATCGAACGAGCAGGCCTTACGCAGGGGAAAGCGCGAGGTAGAGCACCCCAGCCGCAGAACTGTATCGCCGCCATGGAGGATGAGCGGATTGCGGTGGTGAAGCGTGACTAGGCCGACCGCGAGCAGGATGGAGCTGGTTCGGGTCCACAGGCCGACGGCCGTGAGAAGGGCGAAGAGTGTGGTCGCCGCGTAGAGGGCGAGGAAAGGAGTCGTTGGTGAACGGCGCCAGCAGACGAACCCGCGGCCGGGACGGGCGAGCTGCTCCAGAGGGGAGTGGTCGGAGCCATGGACTGCTGTGCGATGCTGTTCGGCACGAAGCTCTGCCCGGAAATCCAGTCTGCCCAGTCGGGCGCGATCATGCAAAAGTTCACGAACGCGAGCGACGCCATGAGGATGGAACATGCCCAGGGAGGTGGGCGAGCCGTAGCCGAACCAATAGCGTTCCAGCGAAGGAAGGATGCTCCCTGCTTGGCGCCGCGGTCTCCTCCTCAGGCTTGCCCCGGGGGACTTTCGCGCGAAGGTTGGAGGTCCTCAATGCGCCAGGTCCTCCTCAGCCGGGGCTACGTCGACCGTGTAGGTGAAGTAGGGAGAGGACTGGTAGCCTTAGGCTGGGGCTTGTCCAAGCAATGATCCGCTGCCGTGGCCAGAGACGCACCTTGACAACCGATTGGAGGGTTTAGTTGCCTTGACGGCGATCCGCTGCGCGAATGTCGGCCACAGGAAACGAGACGAATCCAGATGTGCCCGCTCGTAGAACTTGCGGTACCGCTCCTTCAAGGTAATTTTCGGGAATCGGGCATGAGGAAGACGCGTGGGTACCGATAGATCCCTTTTTGTGCCGTCCCGGTACCAAACCTCCGCTTCGCCGTAGTAGTCGATTCGCGCCGGGTTCGGCGAGAACATATCCCAGTACTGCCAGAACCCCGTCAACAAGGAGGTAGTGCCGCATGGGGTTGTAGGTGTTCTTGCCCCACTGCGTGTTCTTGACTAGCAGCAGCTCCGGAAGTTGTCGGCTTCACCCCGGTGTGCGATTCCGGTGGGTGGGAGCGGCTGCCCCCACATGTTTACCCCAAATAGTTGAAACACCACCACCGCATACCCCCTGGGGTTTACTTTTGTTGTTTGTGGCCCCTGGGCCTTTGGGGGGTGGGCGTGGGGGGGTGGGGGGTTGTTAGTCCCACCCCCCCAACCCCCCACCCCCCGACGCCCAACGCCCACTACCTCTCCATTTCCGCCAGCACCGGATCCAAATCCGGATTTGGCCCGACCGCTTCCCGGATCTGCTTTGCCAGGTCCCGGGCCTCGTCAGAGTGGCCCGCGCGGCGCGCGGCCAGGCCGAGGTTGATGAAGATGGGCAGGGACTGGGGGCGGTTCTGCGCGGCGTAGCGCATGAGGTTGTACGCCTCCTCGTGCCGGTCTTGGCCTCCCAGAGCCTGGACCATCTCGCCGTACGCCGGCTCGCATCCGGGAAACATCTGCAGCAGCCGTCCGGCGGTCTCCTCGGCCTCCGCGTACTGCTCCAGGCGGTTGTGCGCCGCGCTGAGAAGGGCCCACAGCTTCCAGTAGTCGCCGAGCCAAGTGCGCAGGGGGCGCAGGTCGCGGACGGCACCTTCGAAGTCGCCCGCTTCCATTTTCGCCCGCGCCGCGTCCACGGCTTCCGCCCGTTTGGGCTGCTCCAGCTCGATCAGCTTCGCCTGCGTCTGGGCCTGGATGTCCTGATCCTGGGTATGAGCCAGCACCTCCCGGAGCACGCGCGGGACCTCGAAGGCGCGGTTCGCCTGCTCCAAGGTCTCCGCGTACTCCAGCATCAGCGGCACGTCGTCCGGGGCGACTTCCAGGCAGTCCTCGTAAAAGTCCATCGCCCGGTCCAGGTCCCCGCTCTGAACGAGGATCGGCGCGTAGTACCGCTTGACTAGCGGCTTGTTTTCGTCTTCCAACGTCTCCAGAGCGGTCTCGAACGCCTTGGCCGCGTCGTCCTGACGACCCGTCTGGAAGAGAGCCAGCGCATACTTCGTGTGGGCTCCCGCGTCCTGCGGGTTCGCCTCAAGGCCGGACTTCCACAGGCCGGGCACCTCGTGACCGCGCCCGGTCTGCTGCAAGACCATGGCGAGCAGGTCGGCGGAGGGCTTGTCTTCCCCTTCCATCTCCATGGCGCGGCGGAAGTTTCGCTCCGCGTTGACGGGCATGCCGGCGTTGAGCTGGGCGAGGCCCAGTCGCGCGATGAGCGCGGGCTCATCCGATTTGATCGAAATCGCCTTCTCGTAATGGTCCGCCGCCTTGGCGAAGTCTTGCACCTCGAAGTGGATCTCGCCCAGTCCGAAGTGGGCCTCGTACGCCTCCGGGACCATGCCGGCGAGCTTCGTGAGCGCATCGTGGAGCATCTCGAAGTTACCGACCCGGTAATGCGCGCACGCGCGGCAGAGTTGAACGAGCACCTGGTACGGCCCCTCGAAATCGGCATCCTTCTCGGCCGCAGCGAGCAGGGCGTCGATCGCAACCTGGGGCGAGAACTCCTTCGCGACTTGGCCGTTCGACTGCTGGATGTAGTTCAGCGCGTCGTGCCCTTCGAGGAATTCCAAGAAGACCTGGGGGTCGTCCGTTCCGAACTCCATCGTCTCTCCGGCGAGGAACTCCGGCACCCCCACCTGGGCGCGGTCCGCGAGGTTCCGCACCAGCCGGTGGAGTTGCAGGAAAAGGTCGCCCTTCGGATAGGTGATCGTCTCCTGGAAGACGGGGTCCGGGTTGTCCTTCGCGTGGAACCGCACCGTCTGCTCGAACTCGTCCTCCTTCAGTTGGAGGGTGCCGTCCATGACCTCGTCCACCTCGGCCTGCTCGAATAGCTCCGTGAGCTGCTCGTAGGGAAGGAGCCCGTCGGCGAGGTTGACGAATGCCATCCGCGTCTGCCCCTCTTCATCGGGGATCTGAGTGAGGTAGCTGACGACGTTCACGTCCGCATCGGTGTGGGCCCGAAGCTGTTCGGACGCGAACGCGGCAAACTGCCTCCCGTACGCGGGCTTAGTCCCCTCGGTCGCATTGAAGGGGAGGACGGCGATTCTCATGGGCGAAGGGTACCCCTTGGAGGGACCGGGGGTGGGCAGAGTGGCGGGGGTGACGGGGGCGGACGGGAGAGGCTAGCGCGAGGCGGTCGACGGGGGCGAGATCTCTACTGGGGGCGGCTTTCGGTGGAGAGCGAAGATGTCGGCAGGGCGCCCTACCTCCTCATCCAGTCGTTGAAGCCTTAACCCATCCCGTCCCCCTGTTACCCTCGCCCCTCTCGGCCACCGACGCGCCTAGAACGTAAACACGATCTTGCCCGCCTTGCCCGCCTTCATCATTTCCATGGCGTCCGCTATCTCCGTGTAAGGCACGACGTGGGTCACGACCGGGCTCACGTCGAGGCCGTTCTTCAGAAGCTCCGCCATCTGGTCCCAGGTCTGCCACAGGCGGCGGCCGACGATCCCCTGAACGTCCAGGCCCCTGAAGATCAACGCGTTCATGTCCACGTCCTGCCGGTCCTTGCCGTAGACTCCCAGAAGGCTCACGCGGCCGCCGGGGCGGGTGCAGCGGATGGCGAGGTCGAGCTGCGAAGGGTGGCCGGACATCTCCAGGGTCGCGTCGACGCCACCGGGCGCCAACTGCTCGATCCGCGCTCCTGCATCCCCGTCCGCCGGGGTGATGACTACGTCGGCGCCGATCTGGTGCGCGAGGTCGATCCGGTAAGGGCTGACCTCGGTCGCGAGCACCCTTCCCGCGCCGAGGGCCCGGCAGATGGCGACGGCGAAGAGGCCGATGGGGCCCATTCCCGCAATGAGGATCGTCTGGCCTCGACCGGTCCGGCCATGGCCGTGTGGACGGCGTTGCCCAGCGCGTCCTGCAAAGCGGCCGTCTCCCTCGGCACCGAGCCGTCGGTCGTGCGGCGTTGTCGGTAGGGATCACGGCGTACTCGCCAAAGCCGCCGTCGACGTCGACCCCGAGAATGAGTGTGTTCGCACAGACGTGCCCCGTCCTTCCCGGCACTGGCGGCAGTGGCCGCACACGATGTGCGATTCGCTGGAGACGAACTCCCCGACGCGCCCGAGCGGCACACCCTCGCCGACTTCCACGACCGTTCCGCAGAATTCGTGCCCGGGACGATCCGGGGGCTGCACGCGAGACGCCGCCCAGGAATCCCAACTGTAGATATGCAAGTCCGTTCCACAGACGGAGCCGGCCTCGATCCTCACCTTCACGTGCCCCGGGCGAACCTCCGGCTCGGGCGCGTCGATGATCTCGACTCCAGGCTCCGGCCGCACCTTCGCGATCGCCTTCACGAAAAAAGGGTACCGGATGCAGGGGGCAGGTCCCCACAAGCTACACGGCGAGCGTCCTCTGCATCTCGGCCTGGCGGAGCGCTTCCTCCAATCCCGCCGGCTCGCGAAGCGGGATGCCGCCGAGGGACAGAAGCGACCGATGCGCCAGGGGTCGGCGGGATCGTCGCGGACGATGAGCGGACAGAGACGACGCCGAACGGCGTCCGTCGCACCCGTCCACGTGCCACCGGCTTTGAACCGGGCATGAACGACCACCGCCTCTCGGCAGCGGCGTACAGCAACGCGTTCCGCTCCATGGCCGCGCCCGTCGAGAACGGCTCGCGGGGGGCGGCGATCGACAGCCTCGTCGCGTGCCCCGGCCGGGACCGGGCGTCCAGCCCGCTCGGCAATATCTCAGGGCGGGGCGTTCAAGCGGAGGGCACCCCGCGCCGCCGCCAGATCACAGCCGGTCGCCCCGCCGGAGACGGTCCCGAAGCCCAGCCGCACCCCTTCGGCGGCCACCTCCTCGGCGAAGTCGAGGACGCTCCCTTTCGACCTGCCGGCTCCCGACAACGCCGAGCAGCGGCCCCGGCACCAAGTCTCCCTCCCGCCAGAGAGCCGGGGGTGCGGCCTCGCCCAGCCTCTGGAGCCAACGTTGGAGATAGTCTGCGGAGGCCACCGTCAGGCACCGTCCGCGTTCGGGACGATGTCCTGCGCCCAAGCGAGAAGCCCCGGCTCCTCCAGGGCCAGGCCTCCGCCCACAGCCCCGCTTGGCGCAGCGCCTCGCCCACTCGCCCCAGCTCCACATCGGCCCGACGCGCCGTGCGCCTCGACCGCCGGCCGGCCGCGGCGGCGAACGGGAAACGTCCGCGGCGCCCCCCGAAGGTAAAGAGGCGTCAGCACTACGCATAGAACTAACACCAAGATACTATGACACAAAGCGGTAAACCTCCGTAGAAGGGCAGCTTGGCGGAGAGAGCGGAGTGTAAACTGCCGCCCGCCCTTATGCTCAAGCACAACGAACTGACGCAGCGGCGGATCGCCCTGTTCTCGGAGAGCTGAAGGCGCGGATCCACGGTGAGCGCTCCCCCTCAAGATCGAATTCAACGAGCGACCCTGCCAGACGCAAGCCGAGGCAGCAGAAGGACCCTGAGTAGAAGTCGGCCATGGGCACCGGTACGGCCCCCGCCTACGACATGCTGGTTCCGCTTGACGGGCAAGGTGCACGAATTCGGCGGCAAGCCGGTGGCGGTGGTCGCGGGGTCGGTGGCGAGCGCACGGCCTGGAAGGACAATTCCCCCTGGTGCAGCATCGATGTCGAGCATAGCGACTTCGGGTGGATCGAGGGGAGCTCGATGTCGATCGGGCAAGAGCTGTCGAAGGGTGGGAGGAACGAGTACTACGTCCAATCCTACCCCGAACGCTCAGGTGACCGTGCATGGCAAGGAGAAGCCCTGGCAGCCCTCGTGGAGCGGGTGAACGGGTGCCGAGCTGGTGGTATGGGATCTGGAGATCAGCGTCCTCGTTCACGACGTGGACTTTGCGCACACTTCCTGAGCACCCTGGACGAGCGGGAGGCCTGCCCGCGCGACGCTCCCGAGGGCGCTGAACGACGCCGTCAATACTTACTCGGACGAGAACCGCGACACCATCGCTCGCTGCCGCCGTATCCTCCGCGACGCCCTCGGTGCGCTGGGCGGTGGGATCAAGCACACGATCGTGCCGGTCGGGCACGCCCACCTCGACACCGCCTGGCTCTGGCCGATCCACATCACGAAGAAGAAGATGGCGCACACGACCGCGACGCAGCTCGGGCTCCTGGAGCGGTACCCCGAGTACGTCTTCGTGCACTCCCAGGCCAGCCAATACGAGTGGCTGGAGAAGGAGTACCCGGCGCTTTTCGAGAGGGTGAAGACGGCGGTTCGGAGCGGCCAGTGGGAGCCGGTGGGCTCCATGTGGGTGGAGGCGGACTGCAACCTGACGGGGGCGGAATCGCTTATCCGGCAGTTTCTCTACGGTAGGCGGTACTTCCGGAAGCACCTCGGCACCAGCACGGACGACATGTGGCTCCCCGACGTGTTCGGCTACTCCGCCGCGCTGCCGCAGATCCTCGCGAAGTTCAACATCCGGTACTTCCTCACGCAGAAGATCTCCTGGAACCAGTTCAACAAGTTTCCCCACCACACCTTCTGGTGGCAGGGGATCGACGGCACCCGGGTCTGGAGCCACTTCCCACCGGCCGACACCTACTGCGCCTCCTGCGAGCCGAAGGAAGTCTTGTACTCCGTCCGTAACTACAAAGACCACGCACGGACGGACCAGTCGCTCTACGTGTTCGGCTTCGGCGACGGCGGCGGCGGGCCGACGGAGCGGCATCTTGAGCTTCTGCGCCGCGGCCGTACCTCCTCCGCTTACCCGGAGGTCGCAAGCGGCAAGCGCGCCATAGATTTCTTCCGCGAGGCGAAGGCCCGGTCGAAAGACCTTCAAACCTGGGTGGGCGAGCTGTACCTGGAGCTCCACCGCGGCACCTACACGAGCCAGGCGGCGAACAAGAAAGGAAACCGCGTGAGCGAGTTTCTCCTGCGCGACGCCGAGCTGCTCGCCTGCTTCGCGCCAGACTTCCCCGAGTCCTACCCAGCGGAGGAGTTGGAGGAGGCATGGAAGCTCGTCCTGCTGAACCAGTTCCACGACATCATCCCGGGCTCGTCCGTCCGGGAGGTGTACGAGGACAGCGACACGGACTACGCGAAGATCGCCGAGATGGGAAACCGGATCGTCACGGACTCGCTGCGCAAGATCGGCGAGACCCTGGACACGGCCGGGATGGGCCAGCCCGTCGCGCTCTTCGCGAACGCGGAGATGGTCACGCAGGGGGAGATTCCTTGGACGGAGGAAACCGCCCCTCAGTCGCTGGTGACGACCGAGGAGAGCCTGCCCGTGCAGCTCGTGGAGGAGTTTGGGGAGCGCAAGCTGATCCTGCCCACGCCCGCGTCGGCTCTCGGCAGCGTCATCGTCGGCGACTTCAGCGAGTCCGCGCCACGGGCGGTGGGACGTCTGAAGAGCGGCGCGCGGCGGATCGAGAACGGCGAGCTCAGCGTTCGCTTCGACCCTCACGGCAACCTCACGAGCGTGCAGAGCCTGGAGGACGGGACGGAGTTCCTAGAGGCAGGCCGGCTCGGGAACATGTTCCAGCTTTTCGAGGACAAGCCCCTGTTCTGGAGCGCGTGGGACGTGGATGCCTTCGCTCTGGAGACCGGGACGGATCTCGTGCGCAGCGAGAGCTTCGAGATCGTCGAGCGCGGCCCGGTGCGGGTGGCCGCAGAGGTTGTCAAGCGGTTCGGCAAAAGCACCATCCGCCAGCGCATCTCGCTCGGCCCCACGCCGGGCATCAGGTTCGATACGGAGATCGACTGGCACGAGGAGGACAAGATGCTTAAAGTGGCGTTTCCCGTCAGCGTGAACGCCGCCCGCGCGACCTACGAAATCCAGTTCGGCAACGTCGAGCGTCCGACCCATGGGAACAAGAGCTGGGACATGGCGCAGTTCGATGTCTGCGCCCAGAAGTGGGTCTACCTCAGCGATGGGGACCCGGGAGTGGCCCTCATCAACGACTGCAAGTACGGCCACGACGTACGGGTTAACGTCATCCGCCTCACGCTCCTACGCGCGCCGAACGTAGGGTGTAACGTCATCCGCCTCACGCTCCTCCGCGCTCCGATGGCACCCGATCCGCTGTGCGACATGGGCCGTCACCGGTTCGGCTACTCGCTGGTCCCTCACTACGGGCCGTACAACTACGCGGGCGTCGTGCAGGCCGCGTATGCGTTCAACGCCCCGTTGCGCCACGCCTTCCTCCCCGCGGGCGAGGGTGCCGAGGGGCCGATGCCTTCGCTGGTCGGCTGCGAGGACCGAAACGTGGTCGTTGAGGCGGTCAAGAAGGCGGAGGACACCGACGATCTGATCGTCCGGCTCTACGAGTGTCACAACAGCCGCGGGACGGCCGAGCTATCTTGCGCGCGCCGGGTGCGAGCGGCGGTGCTGTGCGATCTGGAGGAGAATGAGATCGGGGAGCTGGAGATGAACGACGGACTCGTGCGGTTCGACTACCGGCCGTTCGAGATCCTCACGCTCAAGCTCAAGGCGTAGAACCCGGTTCGCATGGCGCGGTCATCGGCCGTCCGCGGCCCGCTCGGAAAGAGGTTGGCCGGGGAAGTTTAGGTTCAACGCGGTACCCTCGGATTCCGTTGGGGAGGTGCGCTAATGGTTCGGATAGCGAAAAACCGGTTGCCCGCCCTGAAGTCCGTCCCGAAGTTGGGGGTGCCGTGGGTCGTACTGGGCGTAACGTTGCTCGTCGGCGCGGCCGTGTGGGTATACGGCCTGGCCGCCGTGCGCGCAAGAGAGGCGCTGCAGTTCCGTTCCGACTCCCGGCAGGTCCGGGAAACCATCGTCGCGCAGATGGAACAGCAGGAGGCCCTGCTTCAGGGAGCGGCGGGATTCTTCGCCGCCGTGCCCCACCCCAGCCGCGACGCCTTCCGGAAGTTCGCCTCGCGTCTCGACGTTCAGGCGGCTCCTCAAGGGCGGCTCGGGATCGGATACTCGCAGCGACTCACGCCGGGGGAGATTCCTGCCCTCGAGCAGAAGATTCGCTTCGAAGGGGTGATCGGGTTCCACGTGCGTCCGACGGATCCGCGGCCCGAGGTCCACGCCATCGTCCAGATAGAGCCCGCGAACGCCTCCAACTCGCTGGTGCTCGGGTTCGACATGTATACCGAGCCGGTTCGGCAGGCCGCGATGGAACGAGCGCGGCGGAGCGGGGAGCCCGCCGTCACAGGGAGGGTGACCCTTCTGCAGGACGCGGGCAATCCGAACATGCCGGGATTCCTGCTCTACGTGCCCGTCTATCAAGGGGGCCACGTTCCCCCGAGCCCAGAGTCACGGCATGTCTCTCTGATGGGCTTCGTCTTTGCTTCCTATCGCGCGGGAGAGCTGCTGGCCGCTCTGCTGGAGGAGACCGGCGCGCTGAAAGTTCACGTCGAGGTTTTCGAGGGACGCACTACCCGGCGCGCGGCGCTGCTCTACGGGACACGGCCGCGGAGAGTGCCGAGCCCTCGCCTGACGGAGACGGGCACCATCACTGTGGCTCAGCAGGAATGGACGGTTCGCACCTCGGATCGTCCGGGGTACGAGGGTGTCGCGGGCCGTCGGCTTGTGCACCTGATTCCGGTCGGAGCTCTCGCGCTGGGGGGGCTCCTGTTCGGTCTGACGTCCGGGATCGTTCGCGCGCGAGAGGCGGCCGAAAGATACGCGGACGAGGCGCGGCGCGCGGAGGCCAGGGCGCGCCTCCTTGCGAGGGCGAGCGAGGCGCTGTCGGCCTCCCTGGAACCGGATTCGACCCTCGCCAGCGTCACCCGGCTCGTGGTGCCGGAGTTCGCCGATTGGTGCACGCTGGACGTCGCCTCGGCAGACGGCGAGATCCGTAGGCGGGCGGTGGCCCACGTCGACCCGGAGAAGGTCCGTTGGGCTGAAGAGCTCCAAGAGCGATACCCGCCGCACCAGAACGACGCGCGGGGCGTGCCCCACGTGATCGAGACCGGCCGATCCGAGCTTTACCGCTAGATCCCGGACGAGCTGCTCGTAGAGACGTCGCAAGACGAAGAGGAGCTCCAGATCCTTCGCGGGCTCGGCC
>JAUJNV010000071.1 GCA_030447945.1 Fimbriimonas sp.
CAGTCTCCCAGGATGCCGAGACGGTGCGGGTTCTTCTGGAGGCAGGCGCCGATTGGCGCGCAACGAACCTGGGCGGCGGGGATGCCCTGAGCATGGCTGCTCATTGGGGAAAGCCGCTCATCCTTGCCGAGCTTCTCCGTGTTCCAGAGCCTGGATGGTCAAGCGCTTCGCTCGTGAGAGCCTTGGTCGATGCGACGTTGTTCGAGAAGACGGAAGCGATGGAGACGCTACTACGACACGGCGCGAACCCGGCGGGCGATGCCGAGTGGAGGCCGCTCCACATCGCCGCATCTCAGGGGAAGCTGGCGGTGGTAGACCTGCTCCTTGCTCACGGCGTCGATCCGAACATTCGGGACGATAAGGGAATGACGGCGCTGCACCGTGCGACGAGATCCGGGAAGCGCGAAATCCTCGCCGCGCTCCTCGCCCGTGGCGCGGAGATCGAAGCCCGGGACGGGTGCGGAAGGTCGCCTCTCATGCTCGCGGCACGCTGGCTCCGCCCAAGATCGGCGGAGACGCTCCTTCAAGCGGCTGCCGATCCCGGTGAGAGAGATCCGGGCGGGCGTGACGCCTCCGAGTGGGCGCGGGCGGGCCTCGCCGATGCCCGCTTCGAAGAAGCCTACGGCTCGCTCTACATCGAGTCCTTCGACTTCGAAGGGGGGATCGACGACGATTACCGGGAGGTGCGGGCGCTCCTCGCCCACGCCCTTAACCCGGCTTCTTAAGGACGTCAGCGAGGCGGCGCGCCGCCTTCTCGATCTGTCCGGTCTCCTCTTGGTACCACTGCCAATCTTCCGCTACCGTGTCTTCGGCGAATTTGCCCGCGGTGCTTCCCTCCAGATCCTCGATGCCTGGATCGGCTCCTCGCGCAAGCAGCATCCCGACCACTCGCTCGTTCAGACCCCGCGCCGCGTACATGAGCGCGGTACGGCCTATCGCGTCACGCCCATCGGGATCGGTGCCCGCATCGAGGAGCTCCTCGACCATCGCCTGCGTCTCGACATTCTCATCGATCAACTCCGTCCAAGGATCGTAGATTCCGCCGTCCTGTTGAGCGATGCGGATCGTAGAGTTCGCGGCGGCCATGAGGGAGGTGATCCCCGCTTCGTCCGCCGCATTGACGTCTGCACCCGCATTGAGGAGCAAGCGCACCGCCGCGATGTGCGCGCCTTTGGCAGCGATTAGTAAGGGAGTTTCCCCCCATTCGTTGCGCGCTTCGAGATCGGCTCCTTCCACGAGGCAGCTCGAAAGGTCCGCCAGTGTCCCCTTTCGAGCTGCCTCGTGGATACCCTCCTCCGCCATCTACCCTTTCTTCGGTCGGAAGCCCACCTTCAGCGCCGCATAGCCGTCGATGTCGAAGTGTTCCACGCGGATCTTGTGCGCGCCGCCGAGCCTCAGGTCCGCCGTGTAGGGGGTCGGGCCCTGGTACTTCCAGGACTCGAGCACGAGCTTGTCGTCGATCCACACCCGGATGCCGTCGTCGGTCGTGACCTCCATCGTGTACTCGCCCGGCTCCATCTGGAAGGTGCCGGTCGCGAGGGTCGCGAACTGGTTGCTCGGCGCGCCGGGAAGGAAGGCCCCACCCGAGGCGTAGTCCAACCGATTCGGGCGCGCCTCGGCCGCCGGCTTCCCGGCGAACAGGCCACGGAACGCGTCGATCTGGGTCCGCGGGTCGGTCTTCTCGTCCCACGGGAATATCTGGACGTGCCAGGCGATGGGCGCGGAGAAGTGGCTCATGCCGAAGCGCACGGGCTTACCCGCGGGCGTCGTGATGCCCCGGTAGTCCTTGGTCGCCGCGCCGATGTACTCGAGGTCGATCTTCACGCGGCCCGGCTTGTAGAGGTCGGTCGTGACCTCGACGAAGCCCGGCACGGTGCCGCTCTGGGCGGAGAGCGTGGCGCCGTCCAGCGAGACGACGCGCCAGCGGCCCTTGGGGCCTAGGATCTCGTACCGTTGGGTCTGACTCCCGACGGGCGGGACCTGGTTGCCCTTGTCGTCCAGCGCGGTCCCAGAGATGGCGGAGAGAGGTTGGCGGGGCCAGAGAAGGGGGCGCTTGAAGTCGTAGGGACCCCACTCGTCCACCATCATGTAGCGCCAGCCGCGCAGGGCCCCCTTCTTCAGGAACGGGTCCTTACCCCCCTTGAGCGGCGCGACGAAGATGTCCTTCTTGTCCTTCAGCGCAACGAGACTCTCCTCGTGCGCACTCAGGGCGCGCTTCGCCTTCGCGGCGGCCAGCGACTCGGGCGTGGCCCAGGGATCCCAGCCCATGTTGAAGCGGGCGAGGTAGTCCCTCTCGCTCGTGATGACTCCCTGGTTCAGGCTGCTGGCGACGGGCCTCGGCACGTACTTGGCATCGAGGTTGACCTTGTTCTCACCGGAACCCGCCGTCAGAGGGTCCTTCACGGCGAAGAAGGTGTTGTTCAGGAAGCCGAGCCCCGGCGTCTCGCCGGTGATGCTCGCGACGTTCCCGTTGCTGTGGAAGACGTTGTCCTCGATCTTGAAGTTGATCGTATCCCGGACGCGGAAGACGTCCTTGAAGATGTTGCTGAAAACGTTGTTGCGGACGATGTAGTCCCGGCTGCGCGTGTCGCGGGCCTTGGCGTAGCCCCAGTTCGGGTCCTGGGTCTTGTTCTGCCAGATCACGAGCCCCTCGTGGTCGCGGTAGAAGGTGTTCCCCACGACTTGGTTGTTCTGGCCGTGCTCGAGGGCGATCGCCTCGGTGTTGAAGCCGAAGACGTTGCCCGCGATGAGCGAGTCGTAGGAGTAGCCGCCCCAGATGCCATGCCAGCACTCGAGGATGAGGTTGTTCACGAACTTGTTTCGGCTGAAGGTGGCCTCGATGCCGTTCGTCGGCGCGTGGCTCCAGTCGTTCGCATAGAGCAGGTTGTCGTTGCACCCGCCCTTGCCGGTGTCCATCGTGGTCTGTCCCGCCCAGAGGAAGAACCCATCGCCGCCGTGGGTGACCGAGTTGAAGGCGAAGGTATTGCGGTTCGACTGCTCGTAGATGAGGATGCCCGCCGAGTCCTGGCCGCGGTTGTAGACCCCGTAGGAGAAGCCGCGGAGGTTCCAGTCCATCTTGTTGTGCATGATCCGGTTGTCGCTGGACCGGTACATGCCGAGGCCGAGGGAGCTGTTGAAGGAGAAGTCGTTGTTCCAGATCAGCCCCTGGTCGCAGCCGGTGATCATCAGGCCGTTCTGCCCGCCGTGGACCGTCACGCCCTTGACCTCGAAGCCGTCGCAGTCGCGCAGGTAGATTGCCGCGCCGTACCGGAGCCACTCGTCCGTCTCGTTCTGGTGGTAGCTCATCCAGTCCGCGAGGTCCTCGCGCTCTTGGGTGGACCGTAGGTGCTGCTTCCAGTTGTAGGAAGCGTGCCCACCGAGGATCTTCAGCCCCCGCGCGTTCCGGGCGATGAGGCCCACCTTGTACCCCCGCACGCTCAGGTTGCGGATCGTGACGTTCTTCCCCTTGACCTCGACGCCGACGCCCTTGCGCAGGTGCGGCTCGGTGGTGAGGGGTGCCGAGGAGGGTCGCGCCGCCGAAGTCGACGGTGATGTTGTCCCCCTGGATCGTCACCGCCGCCGGGCCCTTCTCATCGCCGGGAGCGGGGCACGAGCCACCGACCCCCTTGGCGAACTTAGTCGAGCGAGTGATGACGAGCCCCGGCTTCAGAGTCTGCGCCATCGCGGCGGGAACGAGCAGGAGCGCCGCCGCTAGGAAGAAATTGCCTTCATATCGATTCTTCATTGTAACCCTGGGTGCGCCATCGGCATGCACGGGAGTTGCATGAATTCGTTGAAGAGCCCCTTTGGGAGTGCGGCGACCTGTCGCCGCTTTCCCTCAGTGCGACCTGTCGCGCGTTCTCCGAGCAGCAGCCGTAGCACGACGGCGACAGGTCGCCTCTAAAGCGGCGACAGGTCGCACCTCCCAAGGGGTTTCTTCAAGACCGCCTGTCCTACTTGATCGCCCCGAGCGTGATTCCCTTCGTGAAGTAGCGCTGGGTGAAGAGGAAGACCACCAGAAGCGGGGTCATGACGATTACCGCTGCTGCGTCATCTGGAGGGCCAGTTGCTGCCGCCGTACGAGTTCTTGAAGATCGAAGCCGACTTCGAGTGCGCATCTTCGTCGAGTTCGTGTAGATGAGCGGGCCGAAGAAGTCCGTCCCAGACGCCGAAGAAGCTGAACGCGGCGGCGGTGGCGAGGGCGGCGCGGCTGAGGGGATATGACCCTCCAGTAGATGCGAAGTCGCCGGCGCCGTCGATCCGCGCGGCCTCGTCCAACTCCGTGGGGATCTGCATAAAGAACTGCCGCAGCATGAACACGGAGAACACCGGAGCTCACGCCCGGCACGATGAGCGCCCAGTAGGTGTCCAGCCACCCCAGGTTGCGGATGATCAGATACACCGGGATCTGCGTCACCGGCCCGGCGAACATGAGCGAGCCGAGGAACAGAACGAACACCTCCCGCCCCCAGAACCGCATCCGCGAAGCCGTAGGCGGCCAGCGAAGACACGAAAAGCTGCCCTGGCACCACCGCCACCGTCACGACGACGGAGTTCAGAAAGAAGCGCGACACGGGCAGGTTGGGGTGGAACAGGACGAACTTATAGTTTTCCCAGTGGGGCGCGAACACGCCTCCCGCGCCACGGGGAACGATCTCGGTCAGGGGCGGGATCGGCGACTTCGGGGGTGGAGCGAGATGAGCAGCATCCACACGAACGGCGCCATGAGGAACAGCGCGAGGGCGAAAGGAGGACGTAGTTCACGCCCTTGCGCAGACTTCCCGTGAGAGCGGTAAAAGCGCCGAGGAAGCCAGGCGTTCCGCTCACGTGAAGTAGACGGGACCAAACCGCCCGTCGCTGCCACGTAGGTGATCTCCATCGCGCCGCGAAGTAGAGTCCTCCGGCCACCAGGATGAGGAGGAGTCCGAGCAGGCGCACCGCCCAGTGCGGAGGAAGGGTAAAGGACTGTGGTGGGGCGAATCGCCGGTGCGCTCATAAGCCTCTCTTCTCCCTAGCCCGCAGGGCTGTAGCCGCAGGCTCTGTGCCTGCGAGAGCGTTCCTCCGTCCGACAAGCCGTAGTAGATCGCCTCGGCCGTACGCTAAGTGGCAACATGTATCCTGCCTCATCGCGGCCTCCGTGACCGAGCATAGTTCCGGACGATGCCACCCAAGCACCGCAAACGTGACCGCCAAGGCCATGGCTCCACAAAGAGCGCGATGATAATGAGAGCGGGAATGGTCATCGGCCCGATTTCAGCGACCGTCATCATCCTGCGCTGTACCCCTGCATCTGGCTCCGCAGCATCCGGAACTGCGCGGCGGAGATGATCACGATCGCCGCGAGCAGCACGAAGACGACTTCGGCGACGCGAGGCCCGTGTTGAAGTTCACCCAGGCCTCCGTGTAGATGTGGTGCCCGACGACGTCCGTGCTCTCGTCCGGCCCCCCTCCCCTTCGTCATCATGTACACCGGCGTAAGATCTGGAGCGCGCCGATGGTGCTCGTGATGAGCACGAAGAAGGTCGTCGGCGCGAGCATGGAAGCGTCACCGACCAGAACGAGCGGAAGCGGCCCGCGCCGTCCAGCTCCGCCGCCTCGTAGAGCGACTGCGGGATGCCTAGGAGCCCCGCGAGGATCACCATCCGCGGCCCGAGCCCCGTCCACACCGACATGAACACGAGGGCCCACATCGCCCAGCCTTTCTGGTTTAGAAAGTCCAGCCCGGTGATGCCGAAGCTCCCGAGGATCGTGTTAATCATTCCCGTCTCGGGCAGGAAGACGTAGATCAGAGCATCGCCACCGCGACGCCCGACGAGATCGCCGGGACGTGAACAGCGTGCGGAAGACCGTCACCCCGCGCAGCTTCTGGTTCACCAGAAACCGCCACCAGCAACGCCACCGCCATCCCCAGCGGCACCCCGACCACCGCGCGCGGAATGAGTTCCAGAGCGCGTTCCAGAACGGCGGCTCTCCGAAGGAGAGCGAGTAGTTGCCCAAGCCGGTGAACTGCGGCGGCGTCTGGGGAAAGAGCCGCCACTTAAACAAGCTCAGATACAGCGCGTACCCCATCGGGAACAGCGCGAACACGATGAGGTGGATAAGCGCGGGGCCGACGAAGAGCCAGGCCGAGGGAAACGGAGGCGTTGGGCGTTGGGCGTTGGGCGTTGGGTCATGCAGGTACTCCCCTAGGCTCGCGTCTACGTGTCTTTGGCTCCCGCCGTCTCAGGTCACTGAAAGGGATGGTGAGCCGGCGGCCCCACCGGTCGTACAACCGATACCCCAGATTGCCCGTCCGCACCTGATCGAAGCCCACAATGTCCGCCCACTCCATCCTTCCCATCCCGCCCAGGCCACGCAGACGGATGCCGTGTTCGTCAACCGCTATCCTCATCCTCATCCGCTCCACCCATCCCAGGAAAGCCCCGACGAGCAAGGCCCGAAGACGATGGCGAATCCCGTTCGGAGGATGTAAAGGACTTCGGGATTGACAGACGCCCCCTGGCCCCACGACGCAGGCGTCAAGAGGACGAACGCTTCCAACAACACAAACAGGAGCGCCAGGCCCCCAATCTCCGAAATCTTGGCGCGGCTCGTCACGAACATTCGTCGCTGGTAGAGCGGATCGGAAGCGTGCACCTGACTCACCGCTTGCTACCTCCTTGTCGATCCGCCGATCATGGGGTGGGCGAGCAAGATTCACGGTCGGCTCACCCGAGGACGGTCATCGAGCACCTTCGCGTGCGGACAGGCGGCGATCAGCGCGTCCCGGAGCGGGCGGTACCCCCGTAGGGTCGCGCAGAGGAAAGACGCTTCCCATCGGTGGAAGTGAGCTCCAGGGGATTCTAAGGCGCGCTCCGCAATGGGGTGACTCCCTTCCGTACTGGAGGAGCCGGATGCGCTCGATGGACGTGAAGGGGACCTCCCGCGCGCCAAAGAGACTCGACCACCGGATTCCTCGTGCGTGAGGCTCACGCGGTTGGTCATTGCGTGCGCGGCGAGCACGCCTACGCCGAGCATGAGGCCGATTGACAGGAGCGCCATCCCCGAGAGACGCTCCGAGTGCGACGGCAACCCCAGGGATGGCGCCCGAAAAGAGCGTCAACGCCACCGTCACCCAGGGGCCCGCCACGGAACGTGGCCCAAAGTCGCGGCCCTTGATGCTCTCGGTGGGCAATTTCGCCAGATGTGCGTCCACGATCCGCTTGAGCCCTATTCCGTCATGCAGCCACGCGAAAGGCACGGGCATTCTGCGCCGGTCTGATCGATGAGCTCATAGCCCTCGCTTGCCGCACCATCGAGGTCGTAGTCTACGATCTCCTCCCACCGCACCGGTGCTGCCCACGCCAGTGGTGCCGGACGATACCTTCCGAACTCACGGATACGCGTGCCGAAAAGCCCAGGAAAACGGTGATGCTAACTGCAAACATGGCCCCGAAGGAGAACACCTCCGGCAGCCAAGACGAGGATCGGCGCACCCCGATCGGGCTCCAACCACGGCAACGCGAACGACCACCCAAGCGCCCCGAAGGCGAGGCACGCGAAGACGACCCAGAGCAGCCACGAGCGCTTGGGGTGGAAGACCTTCCGCTCCGGCCCAACGCCCAACGCCCAACGCCCCACCCTCACCTCTTCGCAAACTCCTTGTCGATCCGATCCGCCGCCTGCTTCAGGGCCTCGGCAGGTGGGACGTTGTTGTTGAGCACGAGGTCGAGAGCGTTCTTGCCCATCTTCTCGACCATCTCGTACCCCTCGATCCGCGAGCCGTAGGGCGGGCGGGCGGAGGGACGATCCCGACGAACTGCTGCTCGATCGCCTCCGTCGCCCGCTCCTCGCTCACGTCCTTGCGCCCGCTGATGGCGATGCCGCTTGTACGCGCGCTGGAACTCGTGCCCCGTCCACATCTTGATGTACTTCCAAGCGAGCTCCGGGTTCTTCGCGCCGACGGGAATCGCGAGCCCCTTCGCGTACATCACCGTGTGCGACCGGGGCGCCCCCGGGAGGCGCGGCATCTCCACGACGCCCAGTTGCGTCCAGTCAACCTTCGGCTCGCCTTTCGCGTCCTTCCCCGCCGCCTTGAGGCTCGGCATCGCCCAGTGCCCCACCACGTTCATCGCCGCTTGTCCCGTAGCGAAGGGATCGACGCCCTGCGAGGCGCTCTCGCTCAGCGAGGGAGCAACCTTGTGCTTGTTGATGAGGTCGCGCAGGAACTCGACCGTCCGCACGTTCTGCGGAGAGTCCAGATAGCCGGTCGCCTTCGTCCCGTCCGGCGAGAGCACGTCGCCGCCCCCGTTCCAGAGCCACATGATCCAGCCCGGCATCCAGTTCGTGAACACGAACCCGTACTGGCGATCCGCAGCGCGGGGGGCCGGGACCGTAAGCCGCCTTGCGGTCTGCAGAAAGTCGTCGAAGGTCCACCCGGGCTTCGGGTACGGCACGCCCGCCTTGTCGAAGAGGCGCTTGTTGTAGTACACGACCATCGGCGTAAAGTCGCCCGGGATCGCGTAGATCGCCTCGCCCCGGCGGCCGATGTCCACGACGTTCGGATAGTAGTCGCTCAGCTTGAAGTCCGGGTCTTTCTCGATGAAGGGCCGAAGGTCGCGGAGGATGCCGTTGTTGATGAAAACGGCAGCGCTGGAGGCGTCGAGGTCCATCACGTCCGGCATCGTCCCCGCGACGTGGTTCAGGAGCATCTTCTGCACGTACTCGCCGGGAATTCCCTCGATGCGAAGCTCCACGCCCGGGTTCGCCTTCTCGAACTCCCCGTTCAGCCGCTGGACGGTCTTGGCCAGCTCGTCCTCCTCTCCCGCCCCGCCCCAGTTCGAGACGCGCAGCACCTTGCCCCCGTCGTTCCCTTCGGGTACGCAGGCGCAGGCGAGGAGCAGAGCGAGGAGGGCGAGGCGGCGCATGATCGGGGGATTCAGTTGTACCTACGTTCGGGGGGAGTTGAGGCGTTAAGGCGTTGGAGCGTTTAGGCGTAAAGGCGTTCCGGAGCCCTCTCCAACGCCTAAACGCCCTAACGCCCCAACGCCCGCCCGAGCGGTACCCTCTTCCCATGACCCCACCTCCCCCGAAGAAAGAGTGGGAACGTTTCTTCGACGCGCACGCCCCGCGCTACGAGGAGAACCCCTTCACGCGGCACACGGAAGCCGAGGTCTCCTTCTTCCTTTCGCTCTTTCCCCTCTCGCCGGGCGCGACGGTGCTGGACGTCGGCTGCGGCACGGGGCGGCACGCGGTCGAGCTCGCGCGCCGGGGGTATCGGCCGACGGGTCTGGACCTTTCGGAGGGGATGCTGAGCGTCGCCCAGGCGCGGGCGGAGGCGGCGGGGGTGGACGTGCGGTGGGTCCGCGCGGACGCGACCTCCTTCGACCTCGGTGAGACCTTCGACGCGGCGGTTTGCCTTTGCGAAGGCGCGGTGGGGCTGATCGAGAAGGGAGAGGACGCGGAGGCGCACGACGCGGCCATCTTCCGCCGGATCGCCGCCCACCTGCGTCCCGGCGCGCCGTTCCTCATGACGGCGCTCAACGCCTACTCCATCATCCGCCAGATGAAGGACGAGCACGTCCTCGGCGGGCGTTTCGACCCCGCCACGATGCTCGCCTCCTACCAGGACGAGTGGGACCTGCCCGAGGGGACGAGGGTCATGACCATCCGCGAGCGCCTCTTCATCCCGCCCGAGGTCACGCGCATGCTCGGCGAGGCGGGCCTCGCCGTGGACAACGTCTACGGCGGCACTGCCGGCCACTGGTCCCGCCGCCCGCTGAGTTTGGACGAGGTCGAGGCGATGTACGTCTGCCGACGCCGCTAGACTGAGACTTCGTGAGCGACCACGCCGCCACCTCCGCCCGGGACACTCCGCGCCGCCTCGTCTTCGCGGCGCTCCTCTTGGGGCTGCTCGTGTCGTCCATCCCGCTGGCCCTGTCGCGCGCGCTGCCGCTCTACGACTATCCGAACCACCTCGCGCGGTGCCATGTCATGGCGAGCCTCGACCGGGTTCCCGAGCTGCGGGAGTTCTACCGGCCGAACGCCGCGCTCGTGCCGAACCTCGCCATGGACGCGGTGGTCGTACCGCTCGCGCGGTGGATGCCGGTGGAGACGGCGGGACGCCTGTTCGCCTTTCTCACCTTCGCCGCGCTCGCGGGGGGAGCCGCCGCGCTGGGCCGCGTCCTCTCCGGACGCTGGAGCCTCTGGTTGCTCGCGCCGCTCCTGCTGCTCTACAGTTTCATCTTCACCTTCGGGTTCCTGAACTACCTCTTCGGGCTCGGCATCGCCCTCGGCGGATTCGCCGCCTACCTCGCCTTGCGGGAGCGCCCTTTGGGACTGCGGTGGGGCGTCGGCGTGGCGTTCGCGACGCTGCTGCTGCTCTGCGACCTCATGGCCCTCGCGATCTACGCGTTCCTCATGCTCGTTTACGAGGCGGGGCGTCACCGCGACCGGCGGCGGGAGGGCCGGCCGCCCGGCCGCTACGACGTCGCCACGATTCTCGGCAGCCTCCTGCCGCCCGCCCTCGCCTTCGCTCTCCTCAGCCCCACAGCCTCCGAGGCGGGGGGATATATCCCCGGTCCCCTCTCGGCCAAGCCGATGCTCCTGTTGGGGATGCTCTCGCTCAAGGGAAGCGAGGGACGCCTGCCCGACGCGCTGTTCAGCTTGGCGCTGGCGGGAGTCGTCGGGTGGCTTGTCGGAACGCGGCGGCTGCGCCTGGACCGTTCGATGCGCCTGCCGCTGGGCGCCTTCCTCCTCCTCTTCCTCGTCGCCCCCTTCGGCTTTCGCATGAACCTCGCGGTGGACACGCGGCTCCCCATCGCGCTCGCCTTCATCCTCCTCCCGAGCCTCCTCCCCACGCGGGCGGACGCGGCGATGCGCCCCGCGCTCCTCCTGCTCGGCTTCCTCCTCGTCGCCCGGTCGGCGCAGATGGGGACGGCCTACGCCCGCTACGGCCGGGAGCTTGAGGTCGTGCGGCGCGATCTCGCTGCCCTGCCCCCAGGCGCGCTCCTGTTCCCCATAAGCAGCGCCCGCGCCGGGGAGATGCTCGCGGGTCCTTGGGACCCGCCCTTGCGACACGCGGCGAGCCTGGGGTTGCTGGAGAAACCGATCTTCGTCGCCAACCTCTTCGCCTTCAACGCCCCAGCAGCAGCCCCTGGTCTTCACCGAGCCGTACCGTCCCCTGACCGGAGAAGGCCGCGTTCCCCCGGCACCGATCCCTCCCAAGGCCTCGCCGCCTACGCTGACGAGCTGCGTACGCGCCTGCCCGCCCCGGCCGCGGACCTTCCTCCCCTCTACCACCGAGAGCGAGGCGAGCCGCCCATCGCCCCGCGAGGGCTGGTCCCACTGGTAGAGCGCGCCGAGTACGTCCTCTACGCCTTCCCCACCGCGCGCTGACGAGCCGTGGCACCAGCGGCTTCTCCTCCACCCGGTGCCCCGTTTCCCGCTGAGCCTGGACGAGATCGAGGCGGTGCACGTCTCCATCGGCGCGTGTGACCCAAGCCGGCGCGACGGCGTCGGAACTGGCATGCGACGGGCTTGGGTTTTGGTCGTGGCGGCCATGTTTTTTGCGGTGTGGCCGCCGCCCAAACGGCGGGGACGTTGCGCCCATCACAAGTCGACGCACTGGTGCGGGCCCTGATGGGACCGTTCGGAGAAGCCCACCAGCATCGCATACAGGGGCACGCCGCCCAGTTGGTCAACCCACTTCTCGACCGGCTCCGCTCGCGCGATCGCCGCGTCCCGCATCCAGGGCCGCTGCCCTGCTTTCGAGCCTCGAAGCCCACGCTCCGGTTCTGATCCTCGCCCGCTTTGCGAAGGATCCCCTCCCCCGAGGTACGTCGCCGCGTCGTACAGGTGCTGGCGCGGTACGGCGGGAAGGACGTCGTCGCTGCCCTCGACGCTTTGGTGGAGGACTCCGACCCGGACGTGCGGGGGAGGCGCTGTCGGGGCTGATGAGTGCCGACCCGGCGCGCGGGGTACGCCGAGCGCAGGAACGGTTGAAAGACCCGGACTTTCGGGTTCGTCAGACTGCCGTCGGCATCCTTCTCCGGGGAAAAGAACCCCGCCTTCCTCCCGCTGTTCATCGAGATGCTGAAGGATCCGGCGCGGACGGGGAACGAGCAAACGATTATCTACGAGACGGCGAAGCTCGGCCCCGCCGCCATCGATGCGCTCGTCGCCGCGCTTCCCGAAATCCCTCAGCCGGCTCACTACCACCTCTTCGCCACTCTGTCCGCTACACCCGCCCGCGCGCTGCCCGTCCTCCAGCGCTATGCCTTTGGACCGGAGCTTGCGGACCGGGCGGGAGCATTTATGCTCTGGGGCTAACCCAAGACCCCGCCGCCTCCCCCCTCATTTGGAGGGGCGATGCGCTCCGAGCGCGTTACCGACCGAGCGTCCGCCGTCCAAGCCGCCGGGCATAGCGGGAGATCGTTCGCTGAAGGATCATCTCCTTGCTCTTACCCGAGATCCGGAAGCCGAGGTCCGCCGTCATATCCCGAGCGCACTCCAGAGTCTCCTGGGCGAAGAATCGATACTCCAGATCGAGCCATTCTTCCGCGACGCCGTGCCCAGCGTTCGGATAGGCGCGGCGAACGCGCTGCGCACCATCAAGGCGGAAGCGGTCATCCCCATCCTCGTCAAAGGATTGAATGACCCGGACGCTGAGTTCGGCTCCTCGTCGCCGAGATCCTCGCGGAGCGGCGCATCGACCTCGCGGCTCCGGAGCTAGAGCGCCAACTTGTGTCGGTGGAGGATCGGCGGCGGAGGCGAGGGATCGCTTACCGCTTGGCCACCTCGTGAACGGGATCCAAGGTGCTCCTCGCCGCAATTCTCCGTGGCCGGAATGCGAATTTCCGACGCGATGTCGCGCGAGCGCTCTTCCCGCAGACAACGCCGAGTACAACGACCTCGCGGAGGAGGGCCGCGCCAGCAGCGATCGCAGGTCCGCCAGCCGGCTCTCGATCACTTGTTGCACCAACACATAAAGTCGAGCGTCGGCTGGGAGCGCTACGCGCGCGAAGGGCTACGCGACCTCCGATCCGCGGTGCGTTGGATGGCGTTCGGCAAGATCGTCGTTTCCTTCGCACCGCTGTCCCGGGCTCGGCGCAGGCGCTCCTCCGTCTCCTCTTTCGGGACTCCGATCGCATGCTTCGAGGCGCCGCACGGGAGGGTATCGACAGCTCACGACTCGGGAAGGTGAAGGAGAAGGCACAAAGGGTCTACCGCAGCCCATCACCGGTGCCCACCGCCCGCGGAGTCATGGGACGCAGCTTTGGCAGCGCCGCGCCACGTTCATCTCTTCCCTCTCCCCGATGGCTCGTGCTGAAGAACCTCGGGGCTAGAGAATGCGCCGCCGGACGCGCCGACGCGTCAATTCGACGCCTCCCACTTGTTCGCGAGGCACGGTCACGTACGGCGCGACCCCAAGGGGCGCTGTCAACGGCGGGGCGAGAGCTGCGCCCATCCTGGGCAAACACGCGCATGCGCACGATGTCGTTGGCGAACACGTTGGGCAAGCGCACCGAGACGCGGGCGCCGTCTCGCCTCGGTACGATGTAAAGTTGCATCTCGGTCCAGCGACCGCCCACCCGCTGCACGAGGGCGGTGGATTCCCGGCTCCAACCTCCCCCCACGACGAGGGGCGAGAGGACCGGGTCGCCGTAAAGCGCCATCCGTTGCCGTCTTTGCCGCTCGCCACGCACCACGCGACTCGTGGGCGAGGAACAGGTCGCGGCGGGCAAGGTCTACCACGCCGGACCGACTCCTCCGCTCGGGCAGAGGATCCAGGGGAACGTCTACTTTGCCGAGAGGCGGGATCCTGACCGTGAGATGTCGCTGCGACGTGGGCACCTCGACTTCGGCGATGACCTCCCAATGGCGCGTGGGCGAACCGGTGGCGTGCCGATACTCGACCCGTGCCGCGCCCTTGGCGCCGGTCGGAAGCTCCACCCGCGGCTTGTTCCAAGGGTCACCCCGATCCGAACGCGCCGCTTCCGCCGTTCCCGAGGCGGAGAGAGGCGAGCGGTCCCAAGCGCCACGAAAGCCCCTTTCTGGCCAGACGTACTCCAAGCACGCCTGAGCACCGGGTCTTGGGTGTGGGCATAGCCGATATGGTCGGGGGGCCTACCCCCCTGGGCGAAGACCGGCGACAGCACGACGGCGGCCGCGACAGTCCTAAAGCCGAAGCGAGCGTGACGAATAGGCGCATAGGCAACTACTCCTACCAGTGCATGGCAATCCCTACTTCTCGACGCGATGCACCGTCGCCCACACCTCGCGCTTCGCATCGAGGTCCCGAGTCTGCTGCGGCCCTCGACGATGTCCAGGTAGACCGTCGCGATCTCGTACGGGCGGAGCGTAAGCGTTAGGCACGTTTCGGGGTTGGACCGGATGCCACGTGCACCGGCGGCGGGTCGTGCTCCGCCTCGCCCATCGGGTTCGATTTCACGGCTCGCGCGACGGTGCCCGCCACCGTCAGCTCCGCCTCGGCCGCGGTGCCGTCCATCTCAACCGGCCGCAGCACGTAGGGGTAACTCATCCCCTGTCCGGCGTACTGCGCTGGGCCCCGGCCCGCGTAGTCTTCCGTCTCTCGGTAGAGGGCAGTTGCGCACCACGCTGGGCGCGTGGCACCGGATGGCAGAGAAGTGCGGCGGAGGTCGCCACCACGCGTGCGCCTTCTCCGCGAAAACGGCGTCGTCCAAGGCCATTCCCCCAAAGAGCTCTCGCCCCAGTCGCCACCGCTGCGCGTCTCTCCAACGGGCCGTGCGGCAGCGAGCGGTAGCGTACGCTCGCGTTCGGGCTGATCTTGCCCTCGTCCCAAGGATCGACCATGGTGACGAGATTCCGCACCGTGTCCCGTCTTGGAACCACTGCTGGCTGCCGTCGTGCAGTAGGAGCACCGGAACGTCTCCGGCGACGAAGTCCGAGAAGCTCTGCGCCGTGAACAGGTTCCTCACCTTCTCGAACCACTGCGGCGAGGTCATCCAGTCCCCGGTGGGATACTTTCTCGGCCACTCCCCTGCGGCGTCACGCGGCTTACCGCGTAGGGATGATCTACCCGCAGCTCGCGCCAGTCGTGCCCGAAGCGCCACTCTGGACGCCCGCGTTCATGCCCAGATCGAGCCAGCTTTCTGGAAACATCGAAGGACAGGTGAAGGTCAGCGCGTCGGCCTCCTCCGCCACACTCAACTCAAGCGTCACCTCCCTGCGCTCGCCGATGCAGACGCGTAAGCGGGCAGAGGTCATGCCCAACCACCCGCCACGGCCTCGCGGGGCCGGCGGCTGATTCCGTCCCGGCTCCACTGGACCTGCGGCAGGTCCATCCCCGCGAGGAAGCGATGCCCGTCGACTTGCAGCTCTTCGATCCGCCCGCGAATCAAGTCGACCACCACCCGGAAATCGTCGCGTTGGACAACGGCCGTGACAGGAACGCCGTCCCTCTCCTCTACCTGCCACACGCCGGTGCGCGGCCAGAATGCGGTCGGATGCACGACGGTGGCCGAGCAGGGGCAGATCTACCGCCAATCGGTCGGGGTCCCCGGCGTCCTCGACAACCACCCGCCGCTCCCAGCCGAACGGGTTAAACACGACCATGCTCCCGTCCGGCCCCGCCGCCGCGGGTGGCCAGCCCGCGAGTCCGTTGACGCTCAACGGCAACGCGTGACGGCCGCATGCTGCGGCTCCGCGACATGGCCGCAAAAGCCCCTTCCACTCGTGATTGTCGTGGTGCTGCGCGGCGAGCAGATTGCGCCATGCACTCCTCCAGCTCCACGTCGGATACACATCCCAGTTCGCGTACGGCCGGCCAAGAGCCCCAGGGCCACATTCAGGCTCTCCGCCGAGAGGAGGCACCGCTCCGCGTAGTGGCTCGCCCGCGGAGCCCGGTCCCCGTTCTTCCCGAGGACATCCCGTGCCAGACGTCGTCCATGGTATAGCGCCGGACAGGAAGGGCGTTGGGGCGTTCGGAGGCGTTGAGGCGTCGGGGAAGAGTCCTCCCCAACGCCTAAACGCCCTAACGCCTCAACGCCCAGGTACTCCCCGAGCGTCGCGAACCTCACGTCGAACCTCGGGTCCTCCTTCAGCTCCTTCAACTTCGGCAGCATGATCTCGCTGCGGCACATCCCAGTCCGGGAAGGCATCGGCTCCAGCCACTGGAGCACCAACGGCGTCGGGCCTTCGCCCTGCGGCGGATTCGCGGCGAGGTCGTCGAGGAGGATCTGGAAGTCTTCCGGCCACTGGTGGAGGTTCAGGCGGTTCCGCGTGGCGCAGACGAGGCGCGAGCCGTCTGGCCCTCCCAGGACACGACGGGCTCCTCCTCCTTCTGGCACCTCCGGCGTGTGCCAAGTCCACTGGAAAAAGAGGCTCGCATGCTCGAACCCCACGCCGCGCAGCATTGCCGGGAGCACGGAAGAAGTCGGACTCTTCTTCCCAGAACGTCTTTGGGCGCACCCCGCCCGGCCACATCACCGCCCGCGCGCCGTAGATCCGCTGCCGCACGTTCGACTCGCCGCCGTGGAATAGCCCGTACGGCTGCGTAGCTCCCCCCGACCTCCACCGTCCCCGCCTGCACGGCCTCGCAGCTCCGCGAGCGCCTCCGGAACTCGGCGGCGAGCTTTTCGTAGCCGATGCCGTCGAGGTTGACGTTCCCCTTCGCGCCGGTCTCGCGGCGAAAGTGGAGCATGTCCCGGATGGAGCCGGGCAGCACATTCAAGCCCCACAGCCACTCCATATCGACCCGGTGCATGTGGTTGCCGAAGGTATAGACGAGAGGAACGCGCTCGGGCACGTCGCCAGTATGAAACGTGCATGCGACCCTGGTTAAACCGCTCTCGGTGGGGGCCGTCGCTCGCCGTCGGCCTGCCCCTGTTCCTGCTGTAGGCCTACAGTGCCCTGCTCTTCGCCGGATGCAAGGCGCCGAGCCGCCACGCGGGTCCGCCGCGACTGGTGCGCTGAGTCTCGACGCCAGGAAATTGAGAGAGCTTCGGACCCCTTCCCCTCCCGCGCAGAACCATCGCGTCAAGGAGGGGAATCCAAACTCTCGCCTCTGAGAACAAGCGGTCCGTCCTCCCCGATACACTCGCCGGAAATGGAACACGACTTCGACCTGATCCATTCCTTCAAAAGCCCCTGATGGCCCATCTGGCCACGGCGTCGCCAGAAGGGCCTCGCGGAGGGTCTCCGGTTTGGTTCCTTTGGGAAAGAGGGCTGTGTGGCTCATCGGAAGCGCGCGCGACAGCTTTCCGAGACGACTGCGTGATGATCCTCGGTGCGCCCTTGGATTGTGGATTTCGACCCCCAGGCAGGCGTGCTGCGGCACGTCGGGATCAGGGGCCGGGCGGAGGTGCTTCCGCTGGAAAAGGATCGCCTGTACCGGCTGCTTTCCCGCTATCTCGGTGAGAGCGAAGAGACGTGGGACGAGACTTTTCGCCAAGAGGTCATCGACCGTCTCGACCTCATCATTCGCATCAATCCGACCTCCCTCGTCGCGCGCGATCAGTCGTACTTCAAGCAAGGCCAGACGTTGAGGGGATGCAACCGTACGCCTATGCAATGACATCGGCCCCGAGCGCAAAGGCTACGGCTGAGGGTATATTGAAAGTTCACGCGCGGGTGGCGAAATTGGTAGACGCACTACCTTGAGGTGGTAGCGCCCACAAAGGCATGAGTTCCGGTCCTTTCCGCGCACCACTCCTTTTCCCTGCTGTCTTCTGCAAAGAATACGCCCGCAGGGCGTGTAGCCGTCGCCCTGCGCGACGCCTGACGCTTCGCAGGTCCGCTCGTGCGTTAGAAGAGCCCGGCGTCGCGCAGGGCGACGGCTACACGCCCTGCGGGCGTACCCTCCGAAATAGCTGGTCTGAGGTTCTTAAGGCCGAAAGCCACGGGCCCCCGCCGGGCGAGTTGCCGCCAGGGACGTTGAGCAGTATCCTGAAGCAAGCGGGGCTAAAGAAATGAGAGAGTACGCCGTCGTTTATGAGCGGGCGAAGGACAACTACGCGGCTTATGTGCCTGACCTACCCGGCTGCATCAGCACTGGGGCCACCCTAGAGGAAACCAAGCGCAACATCCGCGAGGCGATCCAAGGACATCTGGAGGTCATGCGCGAATACGGCGACTCGATCCCCGAGCCCACCACCCAGATCGAGTGGGTAGAAGTCGCCGCCTAACGCGGTGAGCGGTGGGCCATCCTTTAGGGCAGACTGGCACCTCTGGTCAGTGTCCGCTTCCTTCACCCGAGGCCCGCAGGACCTGTAGTCGCAGGCACCATGCCTGCGAGGGCTTTCCTTGGCCCGGGAAGTCGTAGACGGAGAAACGGTCTTCGCAGGCACTGAGCCTGCGGCTACTTGGCGCCCGCAGCCTGAAGCATGCCGGCGAGCTCCGTTCGGGTTCGGGAGACGGCGTGTGAGCGCTGCCATACCGACGTAGGGCCGTACCAGCGCTCGAAGGGGGGGCGTTCGGCGCGGCGCAGGATCGCGTCGAGCTCGTCGAGCGGCTTCATCGCCGCCTGGGAAAGCTCGAGGGTCGTCTGGTGGTTCGGGGCCTCCATCGCCTCGAGGAGGGCGAGCGCCGCCTCGGTGTTCAGGCGGTCGATCGCCGCCGGCAGCTCGACGTTCTCCTCAAAGAAGCGCCGCTGCTCGGGATCCACGATGGCGGCGCGCGCGGCCTGCAGCTTCTCTTCCAGGTCGAGCGAAACCGCGTGCCGCTCCTGCAGCGTGGGACGCGAGTATCCGTTCGCGGGATAGAACGTGCCTCCTTGGAGCTTTAGCTTGAGCGAGCCGATGGCGCCGAGCGCGATCTGGGCGCCTTGCCAGAAGTCCTGAGGGCGCGTCATGGACGCGAAGTAGGCTTTCACCGCCGACGCCGCCAGGGGAGCGGCCGCTTCGCCGTAGTACTCCCGGCTCCACCACCCGAGGTACCGCTCCGCCGCGTCCGGCCGCGCCAGTGCCCGGTCGCCGTCCCACATGATGTCGTTGATGAAGCGGATGCCCATCACGTACTCCCGGATCTCGGACACGTTGGTGAGAATGTAGTCCGTCGCTCTCGCGTCGACGATCTTACGGAACTCCGCCTCGATCCGCGGCAGCGGGACGACCTGGTGGGTCTGCTTCGTCAGGTCGCCGCCGAGATAGGCGAGGTGGTAATAGACGCCGTGCTTGCCGGCGGCGCCCCGGGCGGGGAGGCCGCGCATGTTCCCGTCGTTGTCGTCCGGCCACACGATGGTCGTCCCCGCGGGGACTCGGAGCTTGCCCGTCTGGTAATAGGGCAGCATCTCCGTGTACATCGTGAAGTGCATCCGGCGCGGCTCGCCCTTGGGCAGCCCGTCGTCGATCAGCTTCGCCTGGATGGCGAGCGCCTCGTTGTAGGCGGCGATCCGACGGTCCTCGCTCCACTCCTTGGGGAAAGGATAGCCGTAGTCGTTGGTGCCTCGCAGCCCGATCGGATAGATCGCGTCGAGCCCCCTGTTCTCATCGACGCCCGCCTTCCAGTAGCGCATGAGGCCCTCGCGGTTGCCGATCCAGTCCCACTTGGGCGCGACTCCCCGCTTCTCGGCGAGGCCCCGCGGGAAGTGGAAGGGATCGGAGAGCAGGACGTCGTAATGGTGGCTGGTGTAGGCCAGACCCCAGTCGGACGCCATTTTCTGGATCTCGAACGGCCGCTCCACGCGGACCCAGGGCGCGACCATGTTCATGCGCAGCCGCAGCGCCGTCTCGAAGAAGCGCTCGTACCAGATCTTCGGAACGGTTCCGTGGCCGAAGGGGATCCCGTTCGGCTCGATGGGGCGGGGCAGGATGTCCTCGTCGTCGTGGAAGAGACCGCGCCACCGAACCGCCGGGGGCGCTTGCTCGTGCCGGATGGCCTTCACGACCAGCGGCGTCC
>JAUJNV010000072.1 GCA_030447945.1 Fimbriimonas sp.
GGTCCAAGTTGATCCGAATCGTTGGCGTGCAGAGAAACGAGTTAGCAAATCGAGAGTTCGTCCTGCTCCAAAACCAGGGTTCGCTCCGGATCAGCCTGCGTGGCCACGTCATCATGAGCGAGTCCGCCCTGGACAACTCCGATCTCGCGAATTCGGCGCACGCCTTTACGGACGACGTCCTCGTTCCCCCGGGAACCTACGTGCTGCTCACGACCGGCGCCGGCCAGCCCCGGTGGGTCCGCACGAAGGACGGCACGATGGTCTTCTACGCGTACATGAACCGCGTCGAATCCGTGTGGAGCCAGTGCGTGGGTCCGCTGCACGTCCTCGGGACGCAGCACACGTACGCGGAGCGTGCGAACGCGGTCTACCTCAGATAAGTGTTACGCCTTGGGCCTTGGGCCTTAGGGAGATGACTCTAACGCCCAAGGCCCGACGCCCTTCCTAAACGTTCACCTCGTTCATCCCCGCCTCCAGTCCACGCGAGACGACCGCCTCCACGCCGTCCGCCGCACGCTGGATAGCTTCATTGATCGCCTCCCGCTCCTCCCGGTTGAAGCCGCCGAGCACATGCTGTACGGCGGATCCCTTCCCTGCCTCCCCGATTCCGATCTTCAGGCGCGGGTATTCGTCCGTGCGGAGGGATTCGATGAGGCTCTTGTGGCCGTTGTGCCCGCCCGCGCTTCCCTTCGGCTTCAGCCGGTTGCGGCCGAGGGCGAGGGCGAAGTCGTCCGCGACGACCAGGATGCGCTCCGGCTTCAGGCCGTGCTCCTTGGCGTGCGGCGCGACGGCACGCCCGCTCAGATTCATGTAGGTGAGGGGCTTGAGGAGAAGCACGCTCGTCCCGTCGATCGAGCCGATGCCGTAGCGAGACTGGTGCTTGCTCCGGTCCAGCTTGATCTTGTGGCGCTGGGCGAGGAGGTCAATGACTTCGAAGCCGACGTTGTGCCGGGTCCCCCTGTATTCGGGGCCGGGGTTGCCGAGGCCGACGACGATCCACTCAGGCGGGGCGGTTGGCTTCGGCGCGCGGCGGAACATGATGCTCTTGCGAGACGGTCGGCTCCACGTCCGGGTTCCCCGTCTGGGGCTCTAGTTGCCCGCTCTGGAGAAGCGCCAGGAGGAGAACGCCGAGCGCGATGCGGTACACGACGAACGGCGCCAGGCTCCGGCGCTGGAGAAAGCGCATGAGGAGCCAGATCGACGCGTAGCCGACCACGAAGGAGACCAGCGTGGCTACGAGAACGGGTCCGAGGTTCTGACCGAGAATGTGCTCGCGCTCGTCGATGAGCTCGAAGATGCCCGCCCCTGTGATGCTCGGCACGGACAGGAGAAATGAGAAGCGGGCCGCCGCCGTGCGGTCGAACCCGGCGAAAAGAGCACCCGCGATCGTGCTGCCGCTCCGGCTCATCCCGGGAAGGAGCGCGAGTGCCTGCCACAATCCCACGATCACCCCGTCCGGCGGCGTTACATCGGCCGTTCCCCGCGTCTTCCGCCCGAACTTCTCCGCCGCCATCATGACGAGCCCCATCACGATTAGGGCGACCGCGATTACGTAGAGCGACCGGACTTCCTCACCCTTGATCGCCTTGCGCAGCAAGAAGCCGAGCACGACGACGGGAATGCTGCCCCAGAATACGGCCCAGCCCACCCTCGCTTCCGGGCTGTCCTTGCCCTGGCCGCGGAGGCTGCGCGCCCAGCCCGTGATAGCGGCCCAAAGATCTTCGCGGAAGTAGGCCAGAACCGCCGCGACCGTGCCCAGTTGGATCACCGCGGTAAAGGCGGCGCCCGGATCCGGCCAGCCCAGCAAAGCGGGCACCACCCTTAGGTGGGCTGTACTGCTGATCGGAAGCCACTCGGTCAATCCCTGCACGACGCCCAGCACGATCGCCTGGATCAAACTCAAGAAACGGTCCCCTTCACGCCCACATCTCTACCTTAGGCGATTCGACACCTAGCGCGTTCAACAACAGGTACCGCACCCGCTGAGCCGCCTTGCCGTCGCCGTACGGGCTCGCCGCCTGAGCCATCCCGTCGTAGGCGGATGGGTCCGAGAGCAACCGGGAGCCTTCTTGGAAAATCCTCTCACGATCCGTACCGAGGAGCTTGGCCGTCCCCGCATCGACCCCCTCGGGGCGCTCGGTGGTCTCCCGCAGCACCAGCACCGGCACACCGAATGCCGGCGCCTCCTCTTGCACGCCCCCCGAGTCGGTGAGGATCAGCGCGGCCCGCCGCATCAGACCAACGAACCGCGCGTATTCCGGCGGTTCGATGAGCCGCACCCGCTCGTGGCCTTGGAAGGCCGCCTCGAGCGTCTCACGCACAACCGGATTCGGATGCATGGGAACCACCAGGAGAACATCCGGGAACGCGTTCACGAGGTCCCGAGCGGCTTCGGAGATTCGTCGCTGGGGATCGCCCCAGTTCTCCCGGCGATGCGTGGTCAGCAGCACCACCCGCCCGGGATGCTCGGGAAACCACTCGCCGCCGCCCCGCTCCGCCGCGAGGAGAACCGCGTCGATCCCCGTGTTCCCGGTAACGAAGACGGTCCCGGGGTCCTTCCCCTCCCGAAGCAGGTTATCCCGCGCCCAAGTCGTCGGTGCTAGATGGTGAGTGGCGACGAGGCCGGCCGCGCGACGGTTGAACTCCTCCGGAAAGGGATCGAGGACGGTCGGCGTCCGCAGCCCCGCTTCCACGTGCGCGAACGGAATGTGTCGGTAGAAGGCAGACAGAGCAGCCACAAAGGCGGTCGTGGTGTCGCCTTGGCCAACGATCATGGCCGGCGTCCTGCGCTCGATCAGCGTATCGAGAGCCTCCAGGGCGCGCGACGTCAGCTTCGCGAGCCCCTGCCCGTGCTGCATCAGCATTAAGTCCTCGTCCGGGCGGAGCCCGAACACTTCCAGCGACTTGTGCAGTATCTCCTGGTGCTGCCCGGTCGAGACGAGAAGCGTCTCGACTCCCTCCCGATGCAGAAGGAGCTCCCGCACCACGGGAGCCACTTTGACCGCCTCCGGCCGGGTGCCGACGACGCAGAGGATCAGCGGCCTATGCATACACGCGGACCACGACCGCGACGAGGACGGCGCAGAGGGCGGCGGCGGCGGTGTAGAGCACCCACACCGTCTGACGCTGCGACAGCCCCTGGCCCAGGAGCGTATGGTGCAGATGCCGCTTGTCGGCCTGCGTGATCGGTTGCCCGCTCAGGAGGCGCCGGGAGATGACGAAGAAGGCGTCGAAGAGCGGCACTCCGAAGACCAGGATCGGGACGAGCAACGCAGCAGCGGCCGCCGTCTTCATGACGCCGGCGATGCTGATGCAGGCGAGCGTAAAGCCCAGCACCTGCGCCCCGCCGGTTCCCATGAATATCTTGGCCGGGTTGTAGTTGTGCCGCAGGAAGCCCATGCACGCGCCCGCGATGGCCGCCGCCACCAACGCGACGCGCGGAAGCTCCTGAAAACCCCGCCCCAGCTCCTGCGCCACCGCGGTGTTGGGTGCGAGGCGGTGAACAGAGTAGGTCGCGATGATGGACAGGGTAGCCGCCGCGATGGCGGCAATCCCCGCGGCGAGGCCGTCCACTCCGTCGATCGTGTCCATCGTCTTCGCCACGACGAAGATGTACACGGCCGTCACGGGAATCGCTAGCATGCCCAGCGGCACCCAACTTCCGGTGGAACCCAGCGGGCTCCCAAAGCCGGCGATCTGGACCCTTCCCGCCGGATCGAAAAAGAACTGCACCGCCACGCCACGACGCGAGCAGGAAGAGCGCCTGGATCTTCGCCTTGTGGGCGTAGAGGTCGTCCAGGGCCCCGACGGCGACGATCAACCCTCCGATCGAAGGATCCCCGGTGCAGCGGAAATGAGCTGTGGCGGTGAGCGAACGGGGAAACCGCGAGGATGGACACGAGCATCCCCAGGTAGATCGCGATCCCGCCCCAGCGCGGCGTGGGTTCCTTGTGCACCGGCGCTCGTCCTGCTTCGGGTCGTCCACCGCCCCCATGCGGAACGCGGGACGCCGGATGAGGGCGTCCTTGTACGGGTCACGACCATGACGCGAGCCCCGGTAGAGCAGGGCACGGAAACCGTCGAGGGTCCGGCTCATCGCGGCGGCGGCGAGCATGTCGAGCATAGTCGCAACCCCCAGCTCCACCTTCTCGGCCATCTGCTGATGCCGCAGCACGTCCATCTGCGCGTCACGGAAGATCTCCTTGGAGAACTCGTCCGGGTAGTCGCCTTCGTAGATCACGCGCACGATCCCCGCGTTGAGGATCATCTTCGCTGTGTTGCAGGGCTGGCAGGTCCGTAGATCGCCAGCGCCCGCGCGGGACGCCGATCATCGCGGCCTGGAGGATCGCGTTCTGCTCGCCGTGCGGGCTCCACCGCTACGGTGCCCCGCCCGCAGGCACCCTGCGGCCTCGTGCTCGGCCGCCCGGCCGGCGATGGGGCAGGCCTTGGGGCGCACCGTTGTGCCTGTCCCGGAAAATCCTTCTCCCCGGACGATCACCGCGCCACCGAGCGCCAGGGCACGTGGCGCGGGTGGCGGCGAGGTGCGCGATCTGCATGAAATACGAGTCCCAGCTCGGCCGCTCGCGCATCTCCCGGTGGCCATGCCTGGATCGAGAAGAGGAGCTGGCGTTAACATGCTGCTTTCGTTGGTGCCCAGGTGCCCGTCCAGGGTTCAACCCTGTCAGTAACTCTGTTGGAGCAGAGTAGGATCGGCGCTAGCAGCCTTCGCCGCCAAGAACGAGGTTGGTGCAGGTCCTGAAGCTGAACCCTCACCATTCCTCTGTAGCGCCGCCGATCGGCGGCTCGGAATCTCCCGCCAAGCGACATCGAGGACGCGGCCGGTCGTTCGATAGTAGATGAGGCTTCTTCGTAGCGCTCACGGCGCGGTCGCACCGGAAGCAGTGTGCGTTCGCGATGATCCGCACGCCGTTGTTCGTGACGCCGAGGACGTCGGCGATGCCTCGAACACGTTGGGTGGCGCCGCGGCCCTGAGCCTGGTAGAGCTGGAGCGATCAATGCCTTGACCCTCTTTATGCGCGCCGCCGCCGCAGTACTTCCCATTCGCGGAAACCGAGATCGAGCGGATATCATGCCCCTCGGCGCGCTCCAAGAAGTCCGCACAGCTCCGCTTGCGGGAGTTGCTCGTCCTCATCGTGTTGAGCACCGAGTGAGCGACGGTGCGGGTACCCGGGACGACCCCCATTGAGTGGCACCCAAGAACTCCTTTCGCCGCAAGACCCAACCTTGGGCTCGGCACCTGCGGGGGCTCGCCATACACTCCCCTCGGTAACTCCGACCTTTGTTGTAAGGGCCCCCGAGCGCGCAGTAGGCGGGCCAACCGCCGGAGGCAAACCTCACTTTGTCCGGCCGCTCGATCAGCTCCCGCGCCCGAAGGGCGGCGATGCCGGACGCGTCATTGAGGACAGCACGAGCCTCACGGGCAGGGCGGTAGCCAGCCGACCCGCGGTCACCGTAAAGTCCGGCCACCCATCTTCGTCGTGCGAGCAGTCGCTCACTCCAGCCTTCGGTGCCCCACGTCAACCGCCGTGCCCGTCGCGCCGCCACATCGGCCGCCTGGGTTGAGCCAGAGCGGATTGCCGCCGACGGTGGTTTCGTCCTCGGGCGTGAGGCCCCGGTCGTGTGCGGAGAAGAGCACATGCCGTCTGTCTCGGCATGAGCATCTCGTCAAAGGGCCCGGCCGGAGCGCCTGTCGCTCGCCTCTCCCGCAGCCTCCCCTGCATACGGGCAGAACGTCGACGAGCATCTCCCAAGGTGCCTGGTGCGCGTCTGCCCGTCGGCACAGAACAACCCCGTCGCCGAAGGCACTGCTTGGACGCGCAACCACCTTGCCCGACGACACCGTAGCGCAAAGAAAAAGAGACGCTCAGGACCGCGCTCACGGTTTCGTCTGAAGGCGCAAAGCGTCTCCCTCCAATACGCTGTGTTCGGAGGATCTGCCAGTCGGCAAAGGTTCTGATCGTTTGGAGAGTGAGCCTGCCTCCTCCGTCACCGTGCTCCCCCAAGTCTGCCAGTTCGGCGTAAGTCTAGGAAGACATCACTTGTCTCCGTAGAAAAAGGCACCCGACAGGGCCCCATTCGAGGTTGCGGATGTAGGTAGATGTCGGGAAAACGGGGCAGGGGCGGGGAATTCTACCTTGGGCAATCGAACACGCACTTCATCACAAAGGGCTCTCCCGGAAAGCAGATTGGACGCCACAAACATAGCTGCCCTCGCCGTCATCGCTAGCGACCTGTAGCAAGGCGAAGGACTTGTTGATGACGACACTATAGGCGGACGAGCGAAGGTAGGTCACCGTGCTGATGTCGAACCTTCCTCCGCGTATTCGCCACCTGGACCCTGCTTGAGAAGCGCACTCCAGACGCGACCGCTGTTCACTCATCGCATTTCTCGAAGAGTGTGGCGCATGGAGAACAAGGAAAAAGGGCCGTCGTGACATCTTAACTGCGTGGGTGCCGCGGCAATTGAAGAGGTTCAACCGCTGGCCGATTGCCCCGTCACCGACGGGCGAGGACCGCGGCACCTCCGTCAGGCGGAAGCCGTCACCCACCTTTGTTGGAAGTAGGTCGTGGATCGTAGCCGGGGCTGGATGACGCGAATGGCAACCCCATTCTTGTCGAACCTACCGATGATCGGCCACCTTCCGTCGTTGGAGACACCAAGAGGAGCATGGCGCTCGCGTGGCTGGATCGAGGCCATGCATGGTTCTCAGGTCAAGGAGTCCCCAGGAGCTGCCTGCCTCCTTGTGCCTGCTGCACCTGGACGCTGCATGCAAAACCGTTCTTTGGCGATGGGGCCATCTTCTCGATCCAATCGCGAGGGCTCGCTCTCGGAGGGCACCACGCTCCTTCCTCGGGACAGATCGGTCACCCTGAGCACGCCGCGTCCCGCGTAGACGACCTGAGCTCCGCCCATTGCCATTTCCCACGTCTCGGCCTCTCCCGAGCAGTGTTGCGCAGGCGTCCGTAGGCGGTTCGCATCGAGGATCCTCCACCACTCGCACTGCCGACCAATACTCGCCCGTCAGGAAAGCGCGCTTTGCCGCCTCCCTCGCCGACTAACCGCGCGGTGGCTGCGGGCCGCTGCATCGAGGCGAAGGACCCGGATGCTGCGGAGCAGTAATGTTCTCTGAGGCTCCATATCCTCCTTCAGAGCGATGACGGCATACCTTGAGGACGACCCATCTCACCATACCAGCCCCTCCTCGGTCGAAGGTTACACGGCTGAGCGACCCTTGAGTAGATCGTAGAGCCACAGGTTCCGATTCAACATGGGTCCGGAAGCCATCCCTGGCTGATCCATGTCGTGCGCCGTGAGCTGACGCTCATCGGCACCAAAGAACCATCTTCCATCTCGAGAAGGCGAATATCTGCAAATGGCCTTGCGGAAGCCGATATGGTCTTCTCCAATACACGGGCGGTGACCCGTCATGAACCTTGACGACCAAGAGCTCTGGTGGCGTTCCCGCGAGCATTGCGACAAAAATATCACGCCGCGTGGCGCTCTGCCGAAGTAGTGTTGCCCCGCCGGCAGGCGGACCCAAGCACGCTAAGGGTGAGAGTGCAGATAGGCATGTCTACTGGCAGAAACTCTGAAGCCCGTATTCCCAGTCGTGATCATTTCTCTCCAATAGCGAGCAGCTCCCGCAGGCGTTCTGCCAGCATCACATCCAGGATGTCCATCTGCATAGTCGGCAATGGATTCGACTGGAACCGAAGTTCAGGTGCTCCAGCGGCCAGAAGCGTAGTCTGGAGGAAGGCTGCGGAAAAACACTCACCTAGCGGGCAACTCCCATCCCTCCGACCCCCACTCTACATTACTAACAGAAGGATTGTCTGCGCGGAATGCGCTTCCTACTCGAATCGTGGGGCTGAAAGGTCACCGGACACGACATATGAGAAGATCAAGGGTCAGTGCCGCAGCACTATAAACTTTTCCGTCGAGGAAGAGGGTGAAGTAAACGACCATCCTTAGACACAACGGGGAGGCTGATCACGCCTCCCACCTGTTGAGTATCTCCAACGAACCGCTCCCGTCGAAGGATCAAGGTGGTACAGACTGCGGTCATCGAGCCAGCGTAAAGCTTGCTGTGTAACCCCAGCGCCACCGGCCAGGCCCCGGTTGTCGTGGAGCTTCTTGAGCGATATGCCGCTCTGCTCATCACCTGATACAAGCCTGAAATAACTGCTCATGCACTCTCCCTCTCGGACGACAAGGGCAGTCCCGAGAGCATTAGCAGCAGCTTGGGATTCCATTTCTCCCGACCGGATCGACCGTCAGCGCCGTCGAACCGCGTCGGTTGCTGACCTGCTTGCCACCGTCACCCTCTAGCTGGCAGCCGTCGTGGCCCCCAGCCCTGCCTTCTACGCCATACCAACTGGCCTGCTTTGAAGAGTAGACCATGCCCTCGCTGGTAGCTGCGTAAATACGACCATGGCGATCTGTGGCCAGAGAGACTCCGACGTACCCGCTTCAACCCTTTTGCGCCAGCGTGTCATGCGGTACGGCGGTCAATGCAATACAAGGTCCCCCGCCGGAACCAACGACGACCACATCCCCTGCCACCGTGGGAATGCCCAGGGGCCATTGCGAGCCTCGCGTCCTTGAGCTTTCCATTGCGCAGTCCGATAGCATAGAGGCGAGAGCTAACCATGCCTGCGTATACAACGCCGTCGCCGCTAATCGCTGGCTTGGACCCAAAGCCTCCCCACGGGCGCGGTTCTGAAACCCTTTGTCGCCGAACCTCCAGCATAATTTGTGATCCGCGCGTCGAGAGCCACGGGTAAGGCGAGCCGAGCCATGTCGCTTCGACAAGTACGAGTTTTGAGCGCATTGGGCGAAAGCGGCTAATCTGTCCGCGACTGGGTGTGAAAAAGACCATTCCTTCCATGAGGAGGGGACGACTCTGGACCGGCGGAGCCGCCGCCAGACTCACCCAGACTAGCCGCTAGTGCAGGGCCTGCTCTGGATGTCCTCGCGTCATGACGATCAAGTATCAGTCCTATCGAATGGTAATGCCTATGTTTTGCTCGATTTGATAGGGTCTTGGTAGCGACGGAGTCCATGATATGGTCGCATCATCCCCACCTGTGCCTTGATATCTTGCATCGGTAGCACCGTCTGCCTGATTGCGACGCCAGCAAAGGAAATCAGAAGCGCGGTCCAACAGTCTGCCCCCGAGCAGGCCGCTCAGTGCCTTGCTCTACCCGTTGTCAGCTTCCTATGATGTGCGCTTCAGGTCCTCGTCGAAGCTGTCAGGGCCTTATCGGTCCTCATCCACGCCCTTCCGATCGACGTTCTGCCGCTCGTCCTTGAAGCTAGGATCGTCCTGGCGCTGCTGCTTCTTGTTCTTGTCCTCGCCCTCTTTGTTTCTGCGCTCGGTTTCCGACATGCATGGTCTGACCGCCTCCGCCAGTCAGCGGTTCGGTCAAAGGACTCGGCGCAACAGGCCGATGCGAGCCAGAAGCCCCTCGCCCCATGACAGGCGGCGAAGACCCCCGCCGACCCACACAGTGCACCACTGCGAGCGTTCCGTAGCGGGAGCCGTCTCGGCCCGCCCACGATCCTTTTTCCCGGAGTAGATCGAGAGGCGGCGCCCCCTGACTCTTGAGGATGTTTTCGCCTCCTCATAGGCGGGCGCGTTCGGCCGGATGACGGCGTAGGCGGTCCATCCCTACTCCTTCCTCAACTCGCGCTCGGCGAGCGCGACGACTCTGGAGGAGGGCATCTGGAACCAATAGATCCGCTCTGGCTCGCGGGCTGCTTGGCCGCTCCAGATCTGCCCTTGCGACGTAACGAATGCGGGCTGCATCCCCTTCAGCAGCGAGAGTGGCGGAGCCTAAGGTTCGGAACTCCGAAAAGCCTCCATGATCGCTGCCCCCTTCACACCCAGGAGGGTCACAGCACCTATCGCCCAGCCGACGCCCTTTCTTCGCATCTGCCTATTGTAAGGCACAGAGGCTAGGCCCCGGCCCTCGTCCCTACCCCGGCAGCGGCAGCCCGAAGGCCTGGAGCCAGCTCCGAAGCTTCTCAACTCGTCCCGGCGCATCCAGCGCGATGGAGAAGGGCCGTCCACGGGCGTCGACGATGATGCCGACGGTGCCGCCCTCCAGCCTTCGCGTGAGGGACCTTCCCTTGCCCGCGCCCACGTCAAAGGTCTTCGCCGGCTCCACCGTTAGCTCCTTGAACTCGTCCTCGCCGCACGGGATGATCTTGATGCTCCCAAACGGCACCGTCTCGTTCACGCCGTCGCCCCTCACGGTGACGCAGGGCTCGCCGTCGCGCCCGGTGCCGACCGGCGAGATGCAATGGCCGCACTTCACGATGCAGTCCCGCTCGAAGACCTGCTTGGCGGCCTCGTAGAGGTGCTCGCTGAGCACGCCCAGGTGCGGCATCATGAAGATGGAGTCCACCGTCAACATGGTGATCCCCTCCGGCCCGTAGGCATCCATCATCATCAGCGCGGACTGCGCGCGGCGCGGCGCGTGCGAGAGCACGCCGCCGGAGCCGATGACCATGTCGAGCGCCATCATATTGACGAGGGACGCGCCCTGGGACGTCTGGTCGAAGATCTGCCCCACGTCCCGCTGCTGCTGCATGCCCGTCAGGCCGCGCGCGAGGGACTTGTGGTGCTCGAAGGCGAGCCGGAGCGCCTCGCGGGAAACGCCGTGCTCGATGAGCAGGTCCTCGTAGGTCTGGGGGATGGTGGTGGGGCGGATCATCTTGTTCCGCAGCCGGTTCCGCACCTCGTCCGGGTCGATCTCGAACGGCAGCCACCGGGCGATGTTCTCGATCCCCGTCTCCTTGAGCACGTTGCAGATCGAGTAGCTCATCCCGAGGTTCGCGCTCACGGTACGGTTGTAGATTCGCTCGCCGTTCTCCGCCTGGAAGACGGAGAAAACGTCCGTCGTCGCCCCGCCGATGTCCACTCCGAGAACGTTGATCTTCTCGTTCTCCGCGTACTCCTTCAGGAGCTTGCCCACCGCGTTCGGGGTCGCCATGACCTCCTCGCTCGTCCATTCCAGCAGCTTGGAGTAGCCAGGCGCCTGCTGCATGACGTGCTCGAGGAACATCTCGTGGATCTCCTCGCGGGCCGGCCCTAGGTTCTCCTTCTCGAGCGTGGGGCGCAGGTTGTCCACCGCGTGAAGCTCGATCCCCGCGCCGAGCACCTTGCCAACGTCCTCACGAGCCTCTTTGTTGCCCGCGTAGATGATCGGGAGCTTCATATCGCCGAAACGCGGCTTCGGGTCCGTCCGCCGCACAACTTCGGCCATGTCGATGAGGTGGCTCTTCGTGCCGCCGTCCGTACCACCGGACATAAGGATGATGTCCGGACGAAGCTGGCGAAGCCGTTCCACCTTCTGGTGTTCCCTCCGTCCGTCGTCCACTGCGAGCGTGTCCATCAGGATCGCGCCCGCACCTAACGCGGCCCGCTCGGCGGACTCGGCGGACATCGCCTTCACGACGCCGGCTACCATCATCTGGAGGCCGCCCCCCGCACTCGACGTGCTCACGTACAGGTCCGATCCGTCCAGCTCGGCGGAGGGACCGTCGGTTCGCTCCCCTTCCTTCATGTGACGCCATACGGTGCCCTCCTTCAGGAGCTTGCGCCGCCCCGCTGTGAAGCCTTCGGGCACCGTGTGCTCGGTGATTTCCTCAAGCTCGGTGACCGAGTTCACGACGCCCAGCGTCACATCCTCGAATGGACGCTCTACGGTCGTGGGTGCCTCGCCGCGGGCCACCAGGCGGTAGTCCCCACCGGGACCCTTCTCGATGAGGATCGCTTTGGTCGTAGTGGAGCCGCAGTCGGTCGCAACGATGCGGCGGACGTCGTCGTTGGGCATGGTCTTCGATTATGGCGCAGTGGCCGAGAGACCCGGCCCGATCAATGTTCTACCCCCGGCACTTTGCCATCCACCGAGTTGGCAAGCGCACTCCGCCAGTGCTCTTAACCCGAAAGGACCGGGATTCCCTTCCGGGTGTCATTGTCGGCCCAGTCCTCGCTAGAAATGCGGCTAACAAGAATCCACAGATGTTCCCCCGGCGCTGGGTTATAATCCAGCCGCATTGCCCGAAGGAGGGTCTGGTTGGCAGGAGTCGCGTTTCGTAGCGTTTCGAAGGTGTTCGGCAAGGACGTCAGAGCCGTTGACGATCTCAACCTGGATATCCGTGACAAAGAGTTCATGGTTTTGGTCGGACCCTCGGGGTGTGGCAAAACGACGGCTTTGCGCATGGTCGCCGGTCTCGAAGAGGCGACGGGCGGAGACATCGTCATCGGCGACGTCCGGGTGAACGACGTCCCCCCGAAGGATCGGGACATCGCGATGGTGTTCCAGAACTACGCCCTCTACCCGCACATGACCGTGTACGACAACATCGCGTTCGGCCTCCGGCTGCGCGAGTTGAAGGGGTTCTTCTGGCAGCTCGCCCACCTCGGCGAGGCCCGCAGGATCAAGGCCGACATCGACGCCCGCGTGAAGGACGTGGCGAAGATGCTGGACATCGACAAGTACCTGCACCGTCGTCCAAAGGAGCTTTCGGGCGGCCAACGCCAGCGTGTGGCCCTCGCCCGCGCCATCGTCCGCAAGCCGAAGGTCTTCCTCATGGACGAGCCCCTTTCGAACCTCGACGCCAAGCTTCGCATCCAAACCCGTGCGGAGCTCATCCGCCTGCACCGCTCGCTCGGGATCACGACGATCTACGTGACGCACGACCAGGTGGAGGCCATGACCATGGGCCAGCGGATGGCGATCATGCGGGACGGGTTGCTCCAGCAGTGCGACGTGCCCGAGAAGGTCTATCAGTTCCCGGCGAACAAGTTCGTCGCCGGGTTTATCGGCTCGCCGCCGATGAACTTCATCCCGGCGAAGATCGTTCAGAACGGTGCGGGCTTCGTGATCGACACCGACGAGTTCACCCTCCCCCTGAAGGAGGGCCATCCCGCCGCCGCGCTCGCGGGCAAGGAAGTCGTGCTCGGCATCCGGCCCGAGGAGATCTTCGACGAAAACCTCGCCTCGAACGTCCAGGCCACGGAACTGAACACGATCACGGCGAAGGTGGACGTGCTGGAGCCCCTCGGCCACGAGTACGTCGTCTACCTCGGCGCCGGCAAGCACAACATCATCGCGACCATCGACAACGACACCCGCATCAAGGAAGGCCAGGACGCCCGTTTCGTCATCAACCTGGATCAGCTCCACATCTTCGACGCGGAGTCGGAGGTGGCGATTCGGTAGAGTTTTAGTCGCAGAAGCCGAAAGGGTTAAGGGGAGGGCCGGAGGCGTTCCTCGACATGAGGAGTTTTGAGGTTTGAGCGTTAACCCTTGACCCTTGCGTTCTGCGCCTTACCTGCCAGTTAGCCTGGCATCGGAGTCTGGATCCCCGTCAATAGTCCTCTAGCTGAGGAGGGCTCTTTTCAAGTAGAGCCTGAGTTTTTTGCCTTGGTCCGCCTGGATCCGACGCCTCCCCCTAATCCTTTCGCTACATGCCGTCATCCGGTAGGTCCACCTCGATCCGGACCGTCGCGTTGTGAGAATCGAGTTCGTCCTGAAGGTCGTCGATTTCGCGCTCGTATCGCTCGATCTCAGCCGTCACCTCCGCCGCCGTCATCTGCGCCGCGTACTCCTGCGGATCCTCCGCTCCGTAGGGCAAGAGCTGGAGACCGCGCCGGGTGCTGATCGTTCGCAAAAAGCTGACGAGACCCTTAACCTCGGCTAGCCGATAGATTGCGCGCTGAACCGGGGCGTTCGCGTCGTTGATCGCGGCCTTGATGTCCACCAGCCGTCCAACCTGAACCTTTAGATCCGCATAGAGCGCCGGTGCATCGAAGTCCACTTCCGAACCGACCAGGTAGCTATTGCTCCCGGTGATCCGTTCCTGAAGCTGCGTAACGGTCCGTGCCTGACGGTTCTTGAGCTTGAGCGCTTTGGCAAGCGTGACCTGAGCCATAACGATCTGATTTTACCCCCTCCTTCCGAACCGCC
>JAUJNV010000073.1:0-1337 GCA_030447945.1 Fimbriimonas sp.
GGGGCGCCCCTGAGTGTTTGGCCGCCTGGGGGGGGTTATCCATGGGGCTCAGCCGCTGTGGTGGGTTCGGATTGGGAGGCGTGTGGGGCGGGGGGCCCGCCCCCGCCCTCACATTTAGCGCGCTTCGTTCAGGCGTAGCCGGGGCGGGCCGCCCACGCCACTAGCGGGGCGTGAAGTCGGTGTCGGGGCGCACGCGGCGGCAGTAGGCCGCCATGAGGCGCGCGCAGTCCTCGACGTCCTTCAGGCTCAGCAGCTCGCAGGGCGTGTGCATGTAGCGCAGCGCCACCCCGAGGAGGCCCGTCGCCATGCCGCCCATGTTCATCTGCATCGCGTTGGCGTCGGTCCCGGTGCCGCCGGGGGAGACGCTCACCTGGTACGGAATGCCGTCCTCCGCCGCCGCCTGGGTGATGAGCTCGAAGGTCTTATGGTTCGTGTTCGCTCCGCGCGAGACGCTGGGGCCCTTGCCCACGTCGAGCTGCCCGTGACGGGTCTTGCTGACGCTCGGGTAGTCGACGGCGTGGTTGACGTCCACGGCGAGACCGGTCTGGGCGGCGATGCTGTAGCTCGAAGTGCGCGCTCCGCGCAGGCCGATCTCCTCCTGCACAGTGGCGACGGCGTAGACGCCGACGCCGGAGTCGAGGCCGCCGTCCTCCTTCAGAAGCCGCAGCGCCTCCGCGACGACGAAGGAGCCCATCTTGTTGTCGAAGCCCCGCGCGGTCGCGCGGTCCCCCATGAGGGTCTCGAACTCGTACTGGAAAGTCACGACGTCCCCGAGCTGAATGACCTCCTCCACCTCCGCGCGCGTGGCGGCGCCCACGTCGATCCAGAGGTCCTTGAGCTCGGGCTTCTTTTTGCGCTCGTCTTCCTCCAGAAGATGGATTGCCTTGCGGCCGATGATGCCCGGCACCCGCTCCTTACCGTGGATCCACACCCTCTGGCCCACGGGGATGACGCTGTCGTGCCCGCCGATGCCGCTGAAGTAGAGGAGGCCGTCGTCGCTAACGTGGTGGATGATAAACCCTATCTCGTCCATATGCCCGGCGAGCATCACCTTCATCGGCGCGTCGGGATTGAGAACGGCGATGACGTTGCCGTGCACATCGGTCGTGACGCGGTCGGCGAACGGCTCGGTGTACTCGCGGTACACCTTCGCCGCAGGTTGCTCATACCCGCTGGGGGAGGGGGCGTCAACGATCGCCTTCAAGAACTCTAGGGACTCGGCTCGCATGGGGGATTAGTATGCCTGGGGAAGGCGTTAGGCGTTGGGCCTTAAGATGCCTCCCCTAACGCCCTCTTCGAGCCCTATACCTCAGCACGATCGCCACCGAGTTCAACGT
>JAUJNV010000073.1:1437-9644 GCA_030447945.1 Fimbriimonas sp.
CCTAACGCCCTCTTCGAGCCCTATACCTCAGCACGATCGCCACCGAGTTCAACGTGAGCAGCACACCGAGCAGGACGAGGATTGCGGCCGCCGCCGCCTCGTGGTAGCCCGTCTGCGGACGCGACGACCAGTCGAAGATCTGAATGGGGAGCACCGTGAACTTGTCTCCCAGCCCGGTCGGCACGGCGGCGATGTAGGTCACCGCTCCGACCACGATCAGCGGCGCGGTCTCGCCCATCGCGCGCGAGACGCTCAGGATGATGCCCGTCAGGATGCCGGGGAGCGCGGCGGGGATCACTTGGCGGCGGATCGTCTGCCAGCGGGTGGCCCCCAGCGCGTAGGACCCATCGCGGTAGGAGCTGGGCACGGCGCGCAGGGCCTCCTGCGAGACGATGATCACCATCGGCAGGATCAGCAGGCTCATCGTGAGCGCGCCCGCGAGAATCGTCCGCCCAAGCCCGGGCATCTGGAACCAGCCTAGGTCCAGCCCCCGCACGAAGAGGGCGAGCCCCAGCAGCCCGTACACGATGGACGGCACGCCCGCGAGATTTGCGATATTGAGCTGGATGAACTCCGTCAGCCGGCTCTTTCGCGTTCGGTACTCCTCCAGGTAGATGGCGGCCGCCACGCCCACGGGCACCGCGATCATCGCCGTGAGGGCGATCACCCAAAGCGTTCCCGAGAGCGCCGCCTTGATCCCCGCCCGACTAGGGATGCGGGACGTGTAGCTCGTCATGAACTGCGCGCTCAGCCGCTCCCAGCCGTCCCGCACGACGCTCCAGAGGAGCAGCACCAAGAGCGCGCCCGCGATCACGATCGCCGCGAGGCACACATAACCGAACACGCGATCCGCCGCTCGGCGCCCCGGCGCGATCCTCGCACGGTCCGCGACCTTCACCTTGACGGGACCGGCTTGCGGCAGCGCGGCGCTCATGCGTACACCGTCCGGAACCGCTTCACGAGCCGCGCGGCGAGGATGTTCAGGCACATCGTGATCGCGAAGAGCGTCATGCCTACCGCGAAGATCGTGAGGTAGGCGGTGCTGCCCGCCGGGACGTCCCCCTTGCTGATCCGCACGATGTAGGCCGTCATCGTCTCGATGCTCTGCCGGGGGTCCGCCGTGAGGTTGGGCGTCTGCCCCGCCGCCAGCGTCACGGCCATCGTCTCTCCGACCGCGCGGGAAATGGCGAGAATGAAGGAGGCCATGACGCCGGAGAGCGCGGCGGGCACGACGATCTTCGTGGTCACCTCGAGCTTGGTCGACCCTAGCCCGTAAGCCCCTTCCCGCATCGTCTTCGGCACCGCCGTAAGAGCGTCCTCGCAGAGAGACGAGACAAGGGGCAGCACCATGATGCCGACGACGATCATCCCCGAGAGCGCGTTGAACACCTCGACCTCGGGAATGAACCGCCGCAGGAGCGGCGTAATGTGCATGAGCGCGAAGTAGCCGTACACCACCGTCGGCACCCCCGCGAGTATCTCCAGCAGGGGTTTGAGGAGGTTGCGCACCCGCGGGCTCGCGTATTCGCTCAGGTAGATCGCCGACATCAGCCCCAGAGGCACCGCGATGATGGCGGAGCCCACCGTGATCATCAGCGTTCCCGAGATCAAGGGCAGGATGCCAAAGCTCTGGGGCTTGATGATGGGGCTCCACTCGGTGCCGGTGAAGAACTCCCTCGCGGTGACCTCGGGCCGCCCAAAGAACGCGATCGCCTCGCGCGCGAGCACGAGCACGATCCCGAGCGTCGTCAGCACGGACAGGGCGGCGCACACGAAGCACACCGCCTTGATGATCCGTTCTTTGAGCGACCGCGTCGGCACACCGTCGGCCGCGCCGCCTTTGTGTCGCGCACCCCGGGACGGGAGAACAGGGGGAATGGCGGCCACGGGCGTTAAGCTCCGGTCTTGCCCTTGAGCACGTCTTCGATCGGCGTCCCGCCCTTCACGCCCCTAAAGGCCGAGCCCGTCGTCTTCTTCTCCAGCCGCTCAAGGGCCAGCGTATACGCTTCGTCCGGCAGGGGCACGTACCCGACGGAAGTGATGAGCTCTTTGCCCTCCGTCATGAGGTACCGCAGCATGGCTCCGACGGCGGGCTTCTCCTCGAGCGACTTCTTGTTGACGTAGAGAAGGAGCGGGCGAGAGAGGGGTTTGTACGTCCCGTTCGCGATCGTCTCGGGGGACGGGGTGATGCCATCGATGGCCACGAGCTTCAGCTTGTCCTTGTTCTGCTCGTAGTACGCGTAGCCGAAGTAGCCGAGCGAGAACTCGTCGCCGCTCACGCCCGTCACCAGCACGTTGTCATCCTCGCTCTGTTGGTAGTCCTTACGGCTCTTGCCCTCCTCGCCGACGATCTCGTCGGTGAAGTAGTCGAAGGTTCCGGAGTCGGTGCCGGGACCGTAGAGCTTGATCTTCTCGGCGGGGAAGCCCGGGCGTACGTCGGCCCAGGTCTTGGCCGCCGTGTCAGGACTCCAGATCTTCTTCAACTCGGCCACGGTCAGGTCCGTCGCGAAGCCATTGCTCGGGTGGACCACCACGGATAGGCCGTCGAACGCGACCGGGATCTCCACGAACTCGATCCCGTTCTTCTTGCAGGCCTCGATCTCCTCGTCCTTGATGGGCCGAGAGGCGTTGGCGATGTCGATCTCGCCCGCCGAGAACTTCTTGAATCCTCCCCCCGTGCCCGAGGTCGCCACCGTCGGCTTGACGTCCGGCTGGGTCTTGCCGAACTCTTCGGCCACGGCCTCCATAATCGGGGAGACGGTGCTGGATCCGTCGGCGGAAACTTCGCCCGAGAGATTGCCGCCGCCGGACGCCGTGCCGCCCTGAGTGGCCGTTCCGCTCGTTGCCGTGCTACCGGCCTTTTCGCCGCAGCCCACCCAGAGTAATCCGCCAACCGCCACGAGCGCGAACGCGCCCACCGTGAGAGTGCCTTTGCCCATCATGCCCATCACCTCGCGAAGCGTATTGAAAGCTACCGAACGGCTGTTAAGTCTTTGTTAAGGCCGCCGCGCGTGAGGCGCACACTATCCGGTGCTTTGCATCGCGGCGGCGATGCCCGCGATGCTCTGCAGCATCGCCTCCCGCCACTCGCCGGCTTGCTCCTCTTCGCTCAGCCCTTCCCAGGCGTTCATCAGCGAAACCTGCACCGCGCTCAGGGGGAGCACCGCTGGGTTGCGGAACTCGACGGTGCGCCGGACGACGGGCGCGTTCTCCAGCAGCTCCTTCGCCCCGGTGATCTCCAGCACCATTCGGCAGGTCCTGTCGTACTCGGCTTCGATGAGCCCCTGGAGGCGCTCGCTCAACTCGCGGGGCTGCACGCGTGCGGCGTACATCCTCGCCGTCGGCAGGTGAGCGCGCACCAGCTCCAGCGCTACGTTGTCGACAACCGTACGGAAGAAGGGCCAATCCTTGTACATTTCTCGCAGAGTTTCCAGACGTTGCGGATCGTCGCCCGCGAAGCTCCAGAGGCCCGTGCCCATTCCGTACCATCCCACGAGCACGGCCCGGCTCTGCACCCACGCGAAGTTCCACGGGATGGCCCGCAGCCCTTCGATGCCCGAGAGCGCCTTTCCCGGGCGGAACACCGGCCGGGAAGCGATGGGAAGGAGGCTGATGTGCTCGATCGGCGTCGCCTGGGTGTAGAAGCACCAGAAGTCGGGATCGTCGTAGACGAGCGCGCGGTATGCGGCGCGCGACGCATTTTCCATCTCCTCCATCACAGACCTATACTTTTCTTCGGCGTCGGGGCTACCGTCGGCGCCTCGGGCCGCGGTGAGGACCGCGCTCACGATCTGCTCCAGGTGGCGATGCGCGATAGGCGGCAGGGAGTAGCGGAAGGAGATCACCTCTCCTTGCTCCGTGAAGCGGATCCGCCCCCCAAAGGAGCCCGCCGGCTGCGAGAGGATCGCACGATTGGCCCGTCCGCCGCCCCGGCCGACCGTGCCGCCCCGGCCGTGGAAGAGGCGCATCGGAACGCCTGTTTCCCGTGAAACTCCCGCCAGCGCCGCCAAAGTGGACTGCAGCGCCCAGTTCGCCGCGAGATAGCCGCCATCCTTGCTGGAGTCGGAGTAGCCGAGCATGACTTCCTGGAAGCCTCCTCGCGCCTTGAGCTGTCCCTCGTACGCCGCATTCGATAGCAGATCCCGCATCAGGCCGGCGCAGGCGTGGAGATCGGAAATGGTCTCGAACAGGGGTACCACGTCCAGCTCGCTTTCGACACCGCCATCGGCCCCCACCCGCAACAGGCCCGCTTCCTTCATGAAGAGCAGGACCTCCAGCAGATCGCTTACTCCATGGGTCATCGAGACGACGTAGGTGGTAACCGCCTTTGCGGAGAATTCGTGGCGGGCGCGTCGTATGACGCCAAAAACGTCGAGGACGCGGTGCAGCTCTTCCGAGCCGACGTAACTCGGCGGGAGCAGCGGTCTCGGATTGTGCAGCTCCCTGGTCAATAGTTGGACTTTGTCGTCCTCGGAAAGATCCCCGTAGGCCTGATCGCCCGACAACACCCCGGCCGCGGTAAGCGCTTCATGGACCGCCTTGGCGTGCTCGTCGCTGTGCTGGCGGATTGACGAGGTGGAAGCCGAAGGTCTCCACCTGCCGAATGAGGTGGGCAGCCGTCCGCGACGGGCGATGCTCTCGGCGCGGTTCTCTGCGAGGTTGCCGGACCAGGCGCAGATCGGCGCGAGCAGCTCTCGGAGCTCGCATAGCCTACATCGGCGAGCCAGGGTTGGGCACGGCGCAGATTGCGAATTTGGCCCAGGGCGTTCGTGAGACGGGCCTCGACGATGAGGAGCTTGAGCACATAGGGCTTGTGAGTAGCGCTGAATCTGCTCCGGGGAAGCTTCCAGCGCGGCGGCCTCCGCTTCGACGGACGCCCGCAGGCCTCGTCCACCGGGACGAGTCACGCTCTGCGTCAGCTCTTCCGAAGCGTGGCGACTCTCCGCTTGTAGGTACCGAGGGCGAGTCGCGTGCTGCGGAGGGTGTCCGGTCACTTCGGGCGTCACGTTCGCTTCGTCCCGATCGCCGCCGACCCAGGAGCGGATAGGTGAGCAGCGGGCACTTCGAACACCTCTCCCGGATACGCCGCCTCCAGGGCCTCCTGGAGGTCCCGGTGCAGCCAATGGCACGACCTCCATGATCGTGCGCCGAAAGTAAAGCGTTGTTGCGCATCGCCTCCGGCACCGTGAGGTGGCCGCGCGCATCCTCGTCCGTCTGCCAGAGTCCGGTCAGGGTGCGTTCGATCTCTCCAGAGCGATCCTCGGGCTCCAGGCGCTGGGTCAGCGACGGCTTGGCCTCGGCTTCCGCGAGCAGGAGGGCGATCCCCTGAAGCTTGTCCAAGACCGCTTTACGCTTGGCCTCAGTCGGGTGTGCGGTCAGCGTAGGGGCGATTTCGATCCGCGCCACGAGCGCGCGGGCCTCCTCTGCCGCCGGGTCCCCCTTCTCCTTCAGCGCACGCCGCCCTCCGAGATGGACTTCGCGCCGAGGCCCCCGCCCCTCCCGCTCGCGGTTCACCCGCACGATCTCCTTCTGCTCGGCCGTGTTCACTAGCTGGAAGACCACGGTAAAGGCCCGCGCCACTCGCCGCGCCAGAGCGGGGTCCGCCAGCTCCGGGTGGCGCTCCGTGAGGGGTCTTGGGTCGTCCCCCTCCGCCAGCAGCGCGCGCGCCAACCGCACCAGCTCCGGCCCCTCCTGCTCCAGCAGCACCGTCCCCAGCAGCTCGTCGAGCCGCCGCACATCGGCGCTGAGGCTCTCGGAGAGCCCGTAGGCTCCCGGGTCGAGCCGGAGAAAAGGTGATGCCATCGCACCCTAGCCTATCCTAATAGGCCCCCGGATGGCGGAGCCGCGCCGCGGCGGTAGCCGCGGGATGTTCGTGCCTGCGAGAGCTCCCGTATGCCCGAAGCGTCGTGGGCGAAAGGGACGCTCTTGCGCAGGCACGAACCATCCTGCGGTTACAGGCCCTGCGGGCCTCCTAGGAGGCCGCCGGCTATCTGGCGCATGAGACGCCACACCCGGTCGATGACTTCGAGGGTGTAGTCGTCCTCGTGGTCGTGATCGTGCGTCCGCGGGTCTTCGTACCAGTGGTCGGCGCCCACCGGATGCTCCGGGAGCCGGAGCGCCGAACGCCGGGGAGCGGGCTTCGGCGGGCGGGGGAGGAGCGACTCGGCGCACGCCAAGTTGTAGGAGACGATCCCGTGGTTCGTCGCCGACTGCACCAGATACTCGGGGATCGCGTACTCGTAGCGGTCGTGCTGCGTGTGCCAGACGAATCCGTAGTCGGCCCGTCCGGTTTCCATAGTGAAGAAGCCCGGGACGCCCTGCCAGTTGAACGGAGCGTGGTCGCTCGAACCGCCCTGCGGCATCATCGGCTCCTCGCCTTCCTTGGCGGGCGCGACCGCGTCGAACTTCATCGGAAGCCCCGGGAAGGCGCGCTGCGTGGGCGCGAAAGCCGCCTCCATCATCGCGCGCATCTTCGGTACGCCGCGGTAGCCGCCCTGGTAGTTCGTGCCTCCATCGTCGTTCAGCACCGCCGAGATCTTGTCCATCTCCGCCATGTGACTCTCTACATATGCGCGGGATCCCAGCAGACCCTGCTCTTCGCCCGACCAGAGGATGAAGCGGATCGTACGCTTGGGCCGAGCCCGCGCCGACGTGAGGATCCGTGCCGCTTCGACGGCGGTGACCGAGCCGGTGCCGTTGTCGCAGGCCCCTTGGGAGCCGGGGGAGTTCCATGAGTCCAGGTGGCCGCAGACGATCACCATCTCGTCCGGCTTCTCGGTCCCCGGAAGGTCGGCGACCACGTTGTACTGGGGCACCGGACCCTTGATCCAGCGGTTCTCGATGTCGAACTCCAGCACCGTCGGCGCTTTGCCGTATTGAGCGGCCTTAGACACCCGGTCGAAGTCGGAGCGGCGCACGATGATGGCGATGTCCCGGGGGCGCTCCGTATAGCTCTTCCCCCGCCAGTTCCCGCTGGAATGGACGCGCTCGTCGTTCGCCCCGTAAACACGGCCGAGGATCCCTGCCGCGTCCACCGCCTCTCGGAGAGCGACCTGCGCATAGTACGGCTCGCCGGCCTCGGCCGCCCGAAGCGCAGCGGCGGCCGAGGCCGGGTCGAGCCCAGGGGGGATGACCGGCGGCGGCACCGGCACGGGGCCGCGCATGGTCGACGGGTGCCGCATAAGCACCCAAGCGCCGCGCAGGGAGCCTTTCACCCGCTCGAACTCTTCCATCGTGGCCGGCATCATCACCGCGCGCCCTCGCGTGAGGCCGTTCGTGCCGGGGGTCCAGTTCATCGTGGTGAACACGAGATTCTGGCGGTAGGGCGAGACCATCCGCGCGATCTGGCGCGGACCCCGCTCGAAGCCCACGGGGACCTCGCCCCACTTCTCCAGCCGCACGTTTCGCAGCCCGTACCGCCGAAACTCCGCCATGGCCCACGCCTGCGCCTTCGCAAGCCCCGGGGAGCTCGTGAGGCGCGGGCCGACCCTGTGGGTCAGCTCGTCGAGGCGACGCATGACCTGGCTGCGATTCTTGCCCTGGTCGATGATTCGATCGATCGTCGCGGGATCGCCTTGGGCAAAGGACTGCGCCCCTAGGGGGAGAAGACTGGCGAGAGCGAGGGAATGGAAGACTTTCATAGCAGTTCCGGCTCTTTGAATTTACTACAACCGGCGGATGAGTCGTCGCCTTCACCCCTCATGCACCAGAGATCGGGCGATGCGACGGGGTACAAGAGACCATGCTGGCAGCGGTAGGGGTAATGGCGTATCTGGCGGTGAAAGCCCCGGTAGGCACGGAGTTTTTTGGGAAGGACTGCGGCGTGCGGATCGTGCGCTCGGGCCGGGAGCTCGTCGAGGAGCTTTACGCGCGGGATGCGAAGAGAAAGTTCCGCCTCCTGCTGGTCTCGCCGACGCACCCGAATCTGCGCATGCCGCGCGCGCAACGGATGAACCTTCTCCAAGGGGCCCCGGAGGGCCTCTTCCTGGAGCCGCCGACCTTCGCGTTCGCGAGCAGCTCCCTCAAGCGGAGCGGCGATGGCGCGACGATCACCTTGACGAGCACTGAGGGAGACCGGCGGGTGGAGAAATCGATCTCCGTCCCGGCGAAGGGCGGGAAGATCAAGGTGGCCCTTCGGGCGCATCTCACGGGACCGTATCCCCAAGTGCGGTACTTCCTCGCGACGTACGCCTTTGCCCCCGACGGGA
>JAUJNV010000074.1 GCA_030447945.1 Fimbriimonas sp.
CGTTAACCACTGCCCCTACAGCCTTCTGCGCGCGGCGCGCGCGCGGATCTCCGCCCGCTTGCGCTCGGCTTGCTGAGGCGTGCGGAAGTTCCACTCGTTATAGCCGTCCTTCACGTTGTAGCGCGGCGCGTCGGGTACCCGTCGCCACGCCTCGTCAGCGTACTCCCCGCGCCCGTGGCGCATGGCCTTGCGGAAATACCGCACTGCGTCGGCGTGGCGGCCCATTGTTACGAGGGACCGTCCCGCCAAGTAGGGAATGTAGCCGTTCGCGGGCGCGAGACGCTCGGCGGCTTGGAGATTTTCGAACGCCTTCCGTGTACCACCGGACAGGTAGGAGTCGAAGCCCCGCGCGAGAAGGATGCTCGCCTCCAAGGCCTGGGGGGTGCGGGTGCCGGGAAGATCGCGCGCCGTTATGTCGTGCGCGAACCGCAGCACCATCCGGTCCGAATAGTAGCGCCTCGCCATCTGGTGGTTCCCTAGACGTGCGTAGCAGAGCGCGACATCGAGGTCGCGCCCGTGCCCCAGCTCTCGCCCGGGCTGGTCGTCGGCAAGGAAATACCCTAGCGCTTGCTCGTAGCGGCCCCGCTTCATGGCGATCTGACCGAGGAGCCGTTCCGCTTGCGCAGTGACTCCCCCTCCGTGAGGAGACAGGGCGATGGCCTCTCGCGCCGCACTCTCCGCCCCGTCGAGGTCGCCCCGGCCGAGAAGGCCTTCCGCACGCCAGAACGCGGGTGTGCCCCGGTTGAGTTCCGCCGTGTGCCGGCGGCCCGCCTCAATATCGACGATCCGCAAGGCGGTGTTGCCGGAACGCCCACCAGAGGTCGTATTAGGGGCAGGGGCGGACGGCGAGTCCGCCGCTGCGAGGCGCGTAACCCGCGGGGCGAAAACCACGGTCGCCCCCGCGACGAACGACAAAGCCAGAACCAGAAGTAATGTTTTCATCGTTCGTGATTGAAGAACGGTGGTGTTCCCAACTGTTTAAGAACTCCTGTAAAAATCGGTCTGTGCCAGCAGGATAACAGAAGCAAACTCGATTGCGTTGGCAAGGGTCCGCCCGAGAGGCGGATCTCCCAAGTTCACGGAAGAGCTGCCGGTCTTCGAGCTCTCTACGTCGATGATACACATCGCCGGTCTTGGGGAGATACGTCACTCCGTACGACCCGGAGCTCGTGCGGAGATTTGGGCCTGGGGATGCGATACCTACTTCGACGTCACCATTCGCAGCGATCTCCTATTCGTCCTAGCCGGTGCTTCTCAGGCTACAACGCGCGCTGAAGCGCGCTGTTCCAAAGCGCCGCTGAAGCGGAGCACACTTGGGGCGACCGTCTCCGGCGTGCCCGCCCGGTATCCTCCCCTCCCATGGAGATCGCCGTCCTCGGAGCCGGGAGTTGGGGGACCGCGCTGACCATCCTCCTCGCGCGCAACGGGCACCGGGTCACGCTCATGGGGCGCAGCCGAGAAGAGATGGGAGCCTTACGCGACCAACGGGAGAACGCCCACTACCTCCCCGGCTTCCCTATCCCCGAGTCGGTGCGGTTCGAGACCATGGAGCACGATCTCGGGCGGGCCGAGATGACCGTGCTCGCGGTACCCACCGGCGCGGTGCGGCAGGTGGTGGCCGAGGTTCGGGGCGAGCATCCTCTGGTCGTGATCGCGTCGAAGGGGCTTGAGAAGGGCACGGGCAAGACCATGTCCGCCGTCGTGTCCGAAGCGAAGCCGGAGGCCTGGACGGCCGTGCTCAGCGGGCCGAACCTCGCGGTCGAGATCGCCCGCGGCATCCCTACGGCCGCCGTCGCGGCGTCGATGGAGCCTGAGGCGGCGGAGCGGGTGCGGGAGGCGTTTGCCTGCCGCTCGTTCTACGTCCACCCGAGCGACGACCTCGTCGGGGTGGAGCTCGGCGGCGCGCTGAAGAACGCCCTCGCGATCGGTGCGGGAATGTCCGACGGGCTCGGCTTCGGCGACAACACCAAAGGCGCGCTCCTCGCCAGGGGGCTGCACGAGATGGGCAAGATCGGCGTCGCCTGCGGCGCGCGGATCGAGACGTTCCTCGGCTTCGCGGGCGCGGGCGACCTTATCGCCACCGCCGTCAGCCGCCTCTCGCGCAACTACCGCGTCGGCCGCGCCCTCGGCGAGGGGCGGCGCTTGGAGGAGGCGCTGGCCGAGGTCGGCCAGGTCGCCGAAGGGGTGCCGACGAGCGCGGCTGCGGTGGGCCTCGCGCGCCATCACGACCTGCAGGCGCCCGTGTTCGAGGCGATCGAAACGGTCATCCAGGGCCGCCTGAGCCCCCAGGCCGCTCTGCAAGGCCTCATGGAGCGAGCCCCCCGGCCCGACTTCGTCATGCCCCGCTGAGGAGGCGCCGCAGGTACGCGTCGTACTCCTCGCGCATCGGCAGCTCGCGGTCCACGGTCAGGCGGCGCCGCGTCGCCACGGTCTCTTCCCCTGTCTTCGGATTCACGCCCGGCTTCTGGAAGCTCTCGAAGCGCACACCCGAGCCGCGCCGCTGCCACGACGGCAACTGGGCGAAGTTGATTCCCCGCGCGAACAGGAGCTCGTTCTTCCAATCGACCGGCTTCCGCTCGAGCTCCCGCGTCGCCTCCGCCACGCTCGCGCCCTCTTTGCGGAGCGTCCAGTAGCACCAGCCGTTGAGCGCGCACCGCCCCGCGTCCGCCTGCCGCCAGCGGAAGTAGTCCAGCGTCGCCTCCTCGTCCGCGCCGAGCCAGACGCGGCCGTCGAAGTGCGCCGGCTCGCCGCACCCGTGGGTGAAGGCCGCGCTGGCGATGCCCGCCGCGAGCGAGACCGCCTTCTCCAGCTCCCGATCGAAAAGGTCCCAGTCGCGCGGAAGGAGCAGGGAGATCTCGTCGCTCTCCGTGTAGGCGTAGATGCCGCCGAGCCCCTCCACGAGCGCCTCGGCGGCCCCCAGCATGAGCCCGTGGAACCGCTCGTCGAACGGCTTCTCGAACCGTGTCTCGGTGAACCGGGTGAACCCGCGCCCGTCGACGCGAAGCACCGCCCACATCCCGGGCGGCAGGCGCAGCGTGTGGAAGCACTCGCCCGCGCGCATCCGTCTCTCAAGCTCGTTCGGGTTCATCCCTCTCCCAAGGTTCGACGTCGAAGCCGGCGTCCGAGATGCGGACCCGGTACAGCTCGTTGTACCCCTCCTCCCAAGACGGCGGAACCAGCCGCTTCGCCGTCGTGTAGAGCGCGACGACGGGCACGCGAGCCGCGCCTTCGCGCTGATCGTTTCGCTCGCGCGCGTCCGCGACCGTCGTTTCGAAAGAGTAGGCGACGATCTTGGCGCCGTGCTGACGGCCGATCTGAATCAGGGCCGCTCGATCGGCCGGGGTGGCGTTCGTGTTGTCCACAACGACCGACTTCCCCGCCTCCAGCGCCTCCTCGATCAGCCGGCGCTGGCGCCTCTCCCGGTTCCGCGCGTTGAAGTGGTCCTTGCTCGTGCACATACGTGCTCGGCTCGCGGCGCGGACGAAGCTCGTGCCGGTGCCGAAGGATGAGGATCACCAGCTCCACCCCGTCCAGCCTCGTGCCCGGGGTTACAATAGCCGCATGCTGCCCGACCTCCTCCGCAAGCTCCCCGCGCCCGTGCGACGGATCGCCGAGAAGGAGGAGAACCTGCTGGCCATCGGCGTCGCCTGGCTCTGGCGCCGCCCTCTGCGCTCACCGGCTACTACCTGCAGGCTATCGCCGACTCTTCCCACGTGCACGACCTCACGCCGAACCACATCCGGGCCTACTCGGCGCCGGAATCGACCTCGCTGTCGGCATCCTCATCGCCGTCGTCACCGTCCTCTACCCCCGCCGCCGAAGCCGACGCGCGACGCCGATGCATGACCTCCACGAAGACGTCGCGCCGGCAACCTTCTCCCGCCGGAGGACCAAGGCCTCGGACCCCTCGCCTTTTGCAGAAGCAAGGGAGAGGGCAGGGGGAGGGTTCCGAAGGCTGAGTATCGAGGTTCAGAAAAAGCCCCAACCCTCAGCCCCCATCCCTCAGACCTCTGCCACTCCCCCGGTCCTCTGGTCCCGCTACCTGGAGTCATAAACCCTTCCCTTCCACCACCTGCCCGCGACGCCGCCACACGGTCGACCGCAGGACGGTAAACGCTCCGATCGTGAGCAGACACGGGGGTGAGCGGTACCATCAGGCCCCGCACAATCAGCCCGACACAAAGCGCCCCCCAGCAGCCCTAGCGCAACCAACAGGCTCCCCGCCAGCAGCCATCACTACCCGACGAAGAAGAGGAACAGGGCCAGCAACATGGAGCCCACACGGAGTTCGTCACCTCGTAGGCGTTCTTGGACATCCCCGTCCAGGGTCTGCCGCCACGTGTCGTACATGTGGACGGACAGCACGCCGGACAGATTCCCGTCTCCGGCCACGCCCTCCTCCTTCTCGAGCAGGCGCCCATCATCACGTCCTCCATGATCCGCCCTTCACCGCCTCGTTCGGCTACAGCGGCCTGGAACCGCCGCCGCCATACCTGAAACCTGCCCGTTCAGAAGCGTTATGCCCTGGCTCGGTGCGGCACACGAGGCCAAACGGGTTCAGGCCTAAGCAGGCTCCACCCACCCGCCAGAAACAGCGGCTCCACCCCGCGCCCCGGCACGACCCACGGAATCCGGTGACGACCCCGATGCGCCTGGACGGCGGCGCAGGCTGCATCGCCCGCGCGAAAGCCCGGCGAGGCATCCACGTCGAAGGTAGAGGATCAGGGCGCATCGCTGTCCTCCAGTCGCGAGCGCCAGCTCGTGGTAAGCCCGGTTCTTCCCCGTCCACCCCTCGGCCGCCCCGCCAGATCACCGGGTCCCCCCAGCGACGCCGCCACCAGCCCGTGCCGTCGTCCGACTCGTCGTCGAACACGTACACCTTGGTCCCCTCCTCCCCCCGCATCAGCGCCAACCAGCTGCCGAAGGTTCTCCGCCTCATTCCGCGCCGGAATCAAAACGCAAACCCCCGGCTCCCCCGCGCGCCCTTGGGCCATCCATCAGCAGTTCAGCGCGCCACGAACGCCAAGAGCCCATACAGCCCAACGAGAAAGGATCCCACGAGGGATGTCGGTGGTGACGGTAGGTGATGGGTGATGGGTGCGTGAGGTGACGAGGTGAGATGGGTGACGGAGGTGAGCCGATGACAACCATCACCCATCACCCATCACCCATCACCCATCACAGATCACTTCCCCTCACCTCCTCACCCATCAGAAACCAGACATCAGCCATCAGCGGAAGGTTGCATATCATGCGCTTTCAGCGCGGGCGCAGCTCAGTGGCAGAGCACTGGCAATGACACCAGAGTCTGAGTTCGAAATCTCGTACTGCCCACCACCGTCATCTCTGGTTCTGAGAAGGCTCCATCTGAGCCCAGGGAGCGGAACGGCCGTTCGCCTCATCAACCTCTCCGTGCGGCGCGTCGTCGCCCTCGTCCGTCTTGATGTACTTGTCGAGGGTGTAGGACGCTTTGTGGTGCCCCATGATCTCGGACGCAGGTCTTCACGTCAGCCCGGTACGGATCTGGTTGGTCGCATGGGACAGGCGCTGGATCCGTACGATCAGTCGAATTCGTTGATGCCGAGGTGCGGTCTCGAGCCGTGGCGTGCGCGACGTTTGGCGAATCTGCTGCGGTGCGTGCACTGGCGGAGCAGCACCCACTGGCGGACAGCACCTTGAAGAAGTTCGAAGCTGGCTCAACTCAGGCGTAGCCTTCCTACTGCAGACTGCGGAAGGGACGGAAGTGGGCGAAGGCTCGGTCACCGTCGCGCCAGCACGGCATCCACCTCGATATCGAACCCAGCGAAGTTCGACTGCGTCAGCGTGCGGACCGGGAACGGCTCGAAACGTAGTCGCGGTAGATCGCGTCGAACTCTTTCGCATCCGCCCGGGTTCCGCAGAAAAACTCCATTTCGGACGGCATCCTTGGCGAGGAGTCCCGCGGCATTCGCTGCGGCTTCGGTTGTCGAGCGCCATGCGGGAGCTGAACGGCGAACGGCTTGTCGCCGTGCCGGACGTTGTCGCGGTCGCGCACGGCGTCTGGCCCGGCGAGAAACACGAGGCCGCCGGCTTCGATGGCCACGCTGTACGAACCGGTGGGCGGCGGCGTCTTCTTCACTGGTGAACGGTTTGCGAGTCATACGGTCCTGTAGCGCGCGATCATCTGCGCGTGCGCTCGACGGCCTTCACGGCCGCGTCGTGATTCTGCGAGAAGTTGAGGCGAATGCTGTCGGTCGCATCGGGACTGAACTCGGTGCCCGGCGTGACGGTGACCGAAGCCTGAACGCGTAACGCACGCACGAATCCATGCAGTGGCAGCGCAGGCGCCGGCAGTCGCGGAAGAGATAGCTGCCCGCCTCGCGTCCGGATCGCAAGTCCCGGCACGCTCGGAAGATCTCACGAGGTCATCGCGAATCGCCTGATGATTCGCGGTACGCTCCGCCATCCAGTCGGGCGGCTCCTCGAACCAGCCCCGCAGCTCGCCTGCGAGTAGCCCGCTGCCCGTAGCGACACGATGGCCTGCAGCTTCTCCATGCGGTCGGCGAGGTGCTGCTCGAACGCGGCACCGAGCCGGTAGCCGCTGAGCGACTCCGTCTTCGACGGCCCATGATCGTGACGATCTGGTCGGGGTCTGCCGCCACCGCACGGAGATGCGTATAGGTGTGGCCCGAATACACCAGCCGCGAATAGAGCTCGTCGGCGATGACGGTGACGCGGTACCTCGTGAAGTTCCGCGATGCGCGATCTCGGCGGGCAGTAGGTCACGCCTGCGGGGTTGTTCGGATTGGAAAGAAGAAACGTCCTGACGCCCGACTTAAAGGCGTCTTCGAGACCATCGAGATCGAGGCCGGCGCGGCCAGGGTGACCGAGGTAGTCGAGCGGCACCGGCACGATCTCTGCCCCGAAACCGGCGAGCTTGCGATTCGCAAAGTAGTCCGGGCGGACGATGGCGACGCAGTCGCCGGCCGTGACGGTCGCGCCGATCGCGAAGCAATGCGCCCTGCGTGCCCGGTGTGATAATTAGCTCGCGCTGGGATGAGACCGGGCGGCCGGTAAGCGTTCCCAGGTTGTCGGCCAGGCGCTCCTTGCAACTCCTCCACCGCGATGTCCGGTGTAGGCCTGCGATCCTCCGCGACGCACACCTTCGACAAACTCCTCGAGCGCGCCTGGCGTCAGGCCGGATGCCGATTCGTCGACATCGCCATGCGAGAAGTCGACCAGCACCCCCAGGGAGGATCGCCTCGAAGCGAGGGTCTGAGGCGTCTTCTGCTTGCCGTACCTCCTGCCCCGGAGGTGATCGGTGCCGAGTCTCGCGAACCTTTGCTCGATAAGAGACATGCCTCTGAATCATAGCCGAGCATCCTGGTCGTCCTCCCTCCCGGTCGGCCACGATGCACCGGAAGATGGTGAACCTCCTCGAGTCCTCCCCCGCCGAGGGCGGGCCGGCTGGGCTGTACTCGCACGTTTACGACCGACCGGAGCTGACGTGCTGTGGCACGGCTTTGGTGTCGGCCGAGGGTTGAGGTCGCGTAGCTGGCGATGCGCTGGGTGGGGCTGCCGACGTGGAGGTTGGGCTTCATGTTCCCATCAGGGCCTGACGGTAGTCGATTTGGTAGCGTGACTGCCGAGGATTCCGTCTTTGCGCCTTTGCCTGAAGGTCGGATCGTCCGGAACCACGCAGTTGGCGAGGTAGGCGGCGATCCGGGGTTGACTGGCGGTTCTCGAACGCAGCCTCCGGCTCGCCCGGCCAGCGGAACCGCCGCCTCCTGCTCGATCCAGATCTGGCCCCAGGCCCCTTTTCCAGAGCGGAAGGAGCCGGGAAGGTGTAGGTGACAAGCTTCGGCGTCAATCGCTTCCCGTCCAGAGAAAACGACAAGGCGCGGAGCACCGCGAAGCGCGTAGTGCCGCCCCCTCGGCTTCGGAGATCTTGCCGTCCCGGCTGGTGTCGATCAGGCAGCACCCGGCGATAGATCTGGGCGCCCGGATTCATTCGTATGCGCGCCCGAACGCGGCGCTTCTCCAGGAAGGGTCGTCGCCTACGCGTACTCATCCACCTGATGGGCGACGGCCGACGATCCCATCGCCGGGAGCAGAAGGCAGGCGGCAGCGGGGGACGCCTCACTTCTTGCGCCCGTAGTCGTTCGTAGGATCGCCATCGCGTGGACGTGCATCGATGTATCGCCGCGCCTTCCCCTGAGGCGCGTATTCGATGACCACCTTGGGCCCCTGGATGCGGTAGTAGGCGGCGATGTTGCGGCCGGGCGCGACCGTCGTCGGGCCCACGCCGAACCAGGTGTCGTTCAGCCCCGCCTCGATCTCCTCTATGCGCGCAGGCGGCCCCGGTGGACGGAATGCCCGCCCACTCCGAGATCAGGTCGAGCAGCATCTTACGCTGGGGCGCCATCATCGCCGAAGGCCTCGGGCACGATCGTCTTCCCGTCCTGCCCCGGCCAGCGACGTCACCCCGCCGGTAGTTCAGGATCGCCTGCTTCCGCTGGCCTTCGTCGAGGCTGCTGAACAAAGCGATTCCCTTGTCGCTCTCCGCCCCGAGCGGACGCGCAGTATTCCCGTTCAGCGTGAACAGAGCGGGATGAGCCCCGTCAGGGTAGGCGTCAAGCTCCCCCGCGCGCCGTCGAAGGTGAGGTTGATCGCCAGATGATGGCCGCCGAACTGCAACATCCATGGGGTCTCTTCCGAGGGCGTGCCCAGAATGGAGACGTAGTAGAGGTCCCTGCCGTACGGGGATCGCTCTGGAGCTGAGTCCGCCCATTTTGAGGACTTCGTCGCCCTCCATAATCTGGAGGACCTTCTCGTATCCCTTGTCGCTGAGCGCGGCCGACAGAGCGCCATCGCCGCCGAGCGCTGCCGAGACGCTCATCTCCTTGAGGCTGGGCCCCACGGGGAACTTCAGTCGACGGAAAAGGTGGACCACCGTGCCCGCTGCTCCTCGTCGTTAAACGCGAGAACCTCTCGCTTCCGCTGCTCGGGGGTCAAGGTGCCCAGGAAGGCGTTCGCCGCCTTCACGATCCGCGCGGCCGGGCGTCTCCTGCCGCACGGCCGGACTCCGGCCGCAAAAGGAGCCAGAAGGCCCCGGCGAGGACCGCTACGGCAAGGCTGCGGGCTATCTTCATGTCGGTGTTCATACATCCTCTCGCTGGGAAGTCGTGTTCATCTATATGGTGTGGGATCTTGAGCTGTTTAGGGCATTGGACGGACGCCGCCCTGGACAAAGTTTGCCGAAGCTGTACCAACAGATAACGTCGCCATGGACTTATCCATCAACCTATCCTGCGCGGGGCGCTTCGTCTCCGTGCAGACGTTCCGCACGCAAGGGGAGGACGTGGTCGACCCGCTCCGGTTTTTCCACCGGTGCCATGTGGCTCTTCTTCAGGCTATCGGCCAGATCTCCTGTCCCTATTGAGTAAGGCACCGACCATGTGCGATGCGAATCACTTCGAGAACGACCGGCGGGATTTTGAGAAACGGGGCCTCGTGACGCGCCAGGCAGTTCGGCATATTGCTGGGAGCGGGGTATCCATGATGCTTCCGGTCGTCGCGAACGCAGCTTCCATGACCGAATCGGATGTGATCATCGACACGCCCGACGGCTCGGCCGACGGCTACTTCGTGCCCGTCAGCGGCACCGCTCGAGGTTCTCATCTGGCCGGACATCTTCGAGCTCCGGCCGGCCTTCCGCCAGATGGCCAAGCGCCTCGCCGAGTCGGGCTACGCCGTCCTGGTCGTCAATCCGTTCTACCGCTCCCAAAAGGCGCCCACCGCGGAGAAGGAACGGCGACCCCGATCGAAGAGCTCAGACCGCTCGCGCAGAAGCTGGACGAGGCCACCCGCATGACGGACGCGAAGGCCTTCGTCGCGTGGCTGGACCTCGGTCGCAAGGATCGGCGCATCGGCGCAGGGCTATTGCATGCAGGAGGCCCATGGCCTTTCGCACGGCGGCCGCGGTGCCGGAGAGAGTGGGAGCGGTCGCCACGTTCCACGCCGGGAAGGCTGGTCACCGACGGGCCGAACAGCCCGCACCTCCAGGCGGCGAAAAGCAAGGCCCAGTTCCTCGTCTTCTCGCGGCCAACGACGACGCGCGCTCGCCGGGCGACAAGACTACGCTGAAGGAAGCCTTTGAAAAGGCGCAACGGCCCGCCGAGATCGAGGTCTACGAGGGCCGCGCATGGGTGGTGCCCACCCGACTCCTCGGTCTACAACGAGCCGCAGGCCGAAGGCATGGCGCGGCTCCTGGCGCTATACAAAAGGCCCTTTGACCTGCCTGCTCTCGCGCGAGAAATGAAGCTCGCAGAAGCGCGACCTCGCCCGTGCCGAACCGTTCGTCCCGCCCGCCACAGTCCAAACGCCGCAAAGCTCGCCGACGAAAGCCTTCGAAAAGGGAGCAGCTCCGTCGACCGCAGGTCTGGCCCCCTCGATTCCAGACGCGAGCACCGTCCGGCGATCGGAGAAGCCAGAATGGAGAGCAGCGATGAAGAAGAACGCGATCTGTTTGTGGTATGTCGGAAGGGGCCGCACGTTTTGCGGAGACCTTTCCCAACAGTTCGGTCGGCGCCGTGGGCCGCGCGCCGTCCGACTTCGGAGGCGGAAAGGGGGATGTCCCTGACGGTCGAGTTCACGGTCTGTGGCCTGCCGTGCTTCGGCCTTAACGGCGGAGACGTGTTCAAGCACAGCGAGGCGTTCTCCTTCCAGATCGCCCCGACGACCAGGCGGAGACCGACCGCTACTGGAACGCGATCGTCGGCAACGGCGGCCAGGAGAGCGCGTGCGGCT